>JAJNQE010000006.1 GCA_021154985.1 Hydrogenophaga sp. | reverse complement strand
GCCCATGCCGGCGGCAAACGGGGGCAGATCCATGCCGCGCAAGTCGTCCACGCCGGGCAAAACCTTGTCGGCGGTGAGCAGCGCGGTGATTTCTTCGGCCGCCACCAGCAGGTCGGCGTGCACGCCCTGCTCGGCTGCGTTGAGCTGCGTGCGGGCGTCGATTTGGTGCGGCGCCAGCGCTGCCTCGGTCAGCGGCTGGGAGCGCACTCCGATCACAAGGGCCGCCACCGCGAGCACGCAGGCCGAAGCCAGAGCAACCCACAGCGTCTCATGGCCCGCACCCGCGGGCCTCACCACTTGTGTGTGGCCGCCAGTAACGCTCATGGCTTGATGTCGGTGTGGTCCACCTCGGCCGAGTGTTCGCCGCCGTCTTCCAGGCGCACAAAAAACTCACCCGCCGGCCGCTTGAACTGCCAGGCCGAATCTCCGCCCAGCGTGCCCTTGAGCAGCACCCGCTCGTCGTAGGCCTTCACCAGCACCGCCATGCCGGCCGCGTCGCTGCCGTCGGAAAACTCCCCCACGCAGCGCACCATGCTCTCGGCGGCCGGGCGGCAGGTGAACAGCAGGCTGTGCGCCATGGCCAGGCCCGGCAGCGCGACCGACCCCGACAACAACACGGACAGCAAGGCGAAACGGCAGGGATTTTTGGGCATGAATCGGGTGGGTGCTGGGCGCGAAGCCGCCGGGTAAATCCCGCGGCTTTAACGGCCCAAGTTGCGAATGCGAATGGTTGTTATTATAAACATCGAACCAGACAGAACCCCAATCTGCTCCTTTTTTTGCTGCACCATCCCCATGCTCCGCGCGGACCAAGCCCCCACGACACCGCCCACCCCCGGCCAGCCGCCCCACCCGCACCAGCCCCCGCCGCTGCTGACCCTGGCCGACCACGAGCGCCACGCTCTCGAGGTGCTGGACGGTCCCACCCGGGCCTACCTGTTCGGCGGCGCAGCCGACGAAATCACGCTGGCCAAGAACACCACCGCCTGGCGCGCACTGGAACTGATGCCGCGCGTGCTGCGCCCGCTGGCCGGCGGACACACGCGGGTGAACCTGCTCGGCCGCACCCTACCCTGCCCGCTGCTGGTGGCGCCCATGGCCAGCCAGCGCCTGGCGCATCCCGACGGCGAACACGCCACCGCACTGGCCGCCGCCGCGCTGGGCTGCGGGCTGGTGTTCAGCACGCAGGCATCGACTCTGCTGGAAGACACGGCAGGCCTCTTTCTCACCGAGGCCGTGCGCGGGCCGCTGTGGTTCCAGCTGTACCTGCAGCCCGACCGCGGCTTCACCCGCGAACTCGTGCAGCGCGCCGAGGCCGCCGGCTTCGAGGCCCTGGTGCTGACGGTGGACGCACCGGTGAACGGCGTGCGCGACGCGGAAATCCGCAGCGGCTTCCAACTGCCACCGCAGGTGTCGGCCGTCAATCTGCGCGGCATGCAGCCGCCGAACTCTGCAGCACCCGGGCAGAGCGCCCTCTTCAACGGTCTGCTCCACCATGCGCCGACTTGGAGCGACGTCGAGTGGCTGCTCTCCATCACCCACCTGCCCGTGTTGCTCAAGGGGGTGGTGCACCCGGACGACGCGCGCCAGGCCATCGACTGCGGCGCGGCCGGGGTGATCGTCTCCAACCACGGCGGGCGCACGCTCGACACCATGCCCGCCACCGCCACGCTGCTGCCGCGCGTGGTGCAGGCCGTGGCCGGCGACGCGCCGGTACTGGTGGACGGCGGCATCCGGCGCGGCACCGACGTGCTCAAGGCCATGGCGCTGGGCGCCTCGGCCGTGCTGGTGGGGCGCCCGGTGCTGCACGGTCTGGCCAGCGCGGGGGCGGCCGGGGTTGCCCATGTGCTGCGCCTGCTGCGCGACGAACTCGAGATCGCCATGGCCCTGAGCGGCTGCCGCACCCTGGACGACGCGCCCGGCGCGCTGTGGGCGCCCGGCCCGAGCCAATGAGCCTTCTTTTTTCACAGTTTTATGCAAATAGGAAGCATTCTCGTTTAGACTGTGGACCGAAGCCGGTGCGCCCGCACCACCGAAAGGACCCCTCCATGACCTCCGGACTCGCCGCCCTCGGCACCAGCCTGATCGTGTTGTTGTGTGCCTTGTGGTGGATCTTTCGCAACTGATGCACAAACAGCCCACGCCGCTAAACTGATGAGCCCTCTCAGCGCCACCCTGGCGCCGCCCCTCACGCCCATGCCCGTTGCCATGCCGTCCCGCCTGCACCGCCGTCTGGCCATCGTGCTCGCGGTGGTGGCATTCCACGTGGGCGCGCTGTGGGCCTTGCAAAGCGGCCTGCTCAAGCGCGCCGTGGAGCTGGTGATCCCGGTGCAGGTGCTGGCCGAATTCATCGAACCGCCGCAGCCGGTGGTCGAGACCCCACCACCCGCCCCGCCCGTGGCTGCGCCCACGCCGCCCAAGCCCAAACCGCGCCCGGTGGCTCCCCCGTTGCCTCAGCCCGTGGCCGCGCCCACGCCCGAACCCGCCGCACTGGCGCCCGTGGTTCCGCCCAGCCCACCGGCACCACCGGCGCCCGCCGAACCGGTGGTGGCCGCTGCACCGCCCGCCCCACCCGCGCCGCCGGCTCCGCCCCGCATCGAGCTGCCTTCCAGCAGCGCCGACTACCTCAACAACCCGCGCCCGCCCTACCCGCCTCTGTCCAAGCGCCTGGGCGAACAGGGCCGGGTGGTGGTGCGCGTGTTCATCGAGCTCGACGGCACCGCCTCGCGCGCCGAGGTGCGCCAGTCCAGCGGCTTCGAGCGGCTCGACCAGACTGCCGTGCAGACCGTGCTGCGCTGGCGCTATGTGCCCGGCAAACGCGCCGGTGTGCCCGAGGCGATGTGGTTCAACGTGCCGATCAGTTTTGTTTTGGAATAACCGTTTTCTCGCAGGAGTCTGAACACCATGGAATCACAACTCGCCACATCGGGCATCGCCCACGTATGGGCCCAGGGCGACTGGGTCACGCGCTCGGTGGCCATCGTGCTGCTGGTCATGTCGCTGGCCACCTGGATCATCATCTTGTGGAAGGCGCTGGACCAACGCGCGCAGCGCGCCCAGGCCAAGGGTGTTGAAGGTTTCTGGCACAGCGCCGACTTCGCCGAAGGCCTGGACAAGCTGGGCGCACCGGAAGGCAACCCGTTTCGCGCCGTGGCACTGGAGGGCCGTGAAGCCACCCGCCACATCCTGCACAAGGACGGCCACAACGGCTCGCCGCCGCAGCGCCAGCTGCACGACAGCCTGGACGTGAGCGACTGGGTCGAGCGCTCGCTGCGCAAGAGCGTGGACGACTACACAGCGCGCGCGCAGAGCGGCCTGTCGGTGCTGGCCTCGGTGGCGTCCACCGCGCCCTTCGTGGGTCTGTTCGGCACGGTCTGGGGCATCTACCACGCACTCCTCAGCATCGGCGCGGCCGGCCAGGTCAGCATCGACCAGGTGGCCGGGCCGATTGGCGAGGCGCTGATCATGACGGCGCTGGGCCTGCTGGTGGCCATTCCGGCGGTGCTGGGTTTCAACGCCCTGGTGCGGGGCAACAAGGGCATCAACCACCAGCTCAACCGCTTCGCGCACGACCTGCACGCCTACTTCGTCACCGGCGCCCGCGTCACGGCGGGGGGTGACGGCAAGGTGCTGCCCATGAAGAAAGTCCTGTAAGGAGCCCCGCCATGGCCATTGGAACCACCGACAGCGACGACATGATGAGCGAGATCAACATGATCCCGTTCATCGACGTGATGCTCGTGCTGCTGATCATCTTCATCATCACCGTGCCGGTGATCAAACACGCGGTCAACATCGAACTGCCACAGGCCAGCATGGAGAAGGTGCTGGACAAGCCGGAGAACATCCGCCTCTCGGTGGACGCCGACGGTGCGTATTTCTGGAACGACCAGCGCGTGGACGACGCCGACTTTGCCAACCGCCTCACCGCCGCTGCCGCGCAACAGCCTCAACCCGAGCTGCACATTCGAGGCGACAAGGCGGTGCGCTACGAGCGTGTGGCGCAAGCCATGGCCGCCGCGCAGCGCAGTGGCGTGCGCAAGATCGGCTTCATCACCGAGCCCGCACCATGAACACCGAACCGCGCACCGAACCCGGTCGGGACACGGCCCCGCTGCTGCGGGAAGCCGACACCCGGGACGACAGCTCAGCCAGCCTGAACAGCGACGCGCTGCTGCGCGGCCAGAAGGCCGTGACGATCAGCCACAACGGCGCTTTGTACCGCCTGCAGACCACCCGCCAGGGCAAGCTGATCCTGACGAAATGATTGTTTGAATCGTGGGGCGACCTCGGAGAAATCACTTTCCCCGAGCGTCGTTTTTGACCAGCCAGGGGGCGTTGTGCCCCGGTAGCCAGGTCTTTTTTCTTTCGGTTCTGTGCTTACAGACCGATGGCGGCGATGCCCGCGCGGGCAATCTGCGCGTCTTCGGTCGATTTCACGCCGCTCACGCCCACCGCGCCCAGGCACTGGCCGTCCTTCATGATCGGCACGCCGCCCTCGAGCATGCCCGAGAGGAACGGTGCGCTCAGGAACGACGTGCGGCCCTGGTTGATCACGTCTTCGTAGACCTTGCTCTCGCGCCGGCCCATGGCCGCCGTGTGGGCCTTGGCCGGGGCGATGTGGGCGGAGATGGCCGCGGCGCCGTCCAGGCGCTGCAGACCCAGCAAATGCCCGCCGTCGTCGACGATGGCGATGGTGACCGCCCAGTTGTTCCTGAGGGCTTCGGCTTCGGCAGCGGCTGCGATCAGTTTGACGTCGGCGCTGTCCAGCATGGGTTTGTTTTTCATGAACTAATGTCCTGTTGGGGTGTCAGAGGAGTGTTGCAAGCAGGATTGATGATCCCAGCACGCGCACAACGAACGATACCGTGACCATTGAGGGTCGTGGGGTCACAAGTGACCTTACCAAAAATGCGGTTTCTGCCCCCCTGTGTGCCGAGCAAGTCATCGCCCTACAATGCAACTCCACCGGATGGGAGCCATGTCGGCACCCGGTTCCGGCCCCACGAGTCAGATGATGAAGGAGATCACCACCATGACCGACCAAGTCCACACCGGCGGCCGCTTCGGCACCGCGGTATCCAGCGATGCGCAGCGCAACAAAGTCATGCGCAACACCTACTGGCTGCTGGCCCTGTCCATGCTGCCCACCGTGCTAGGCGCCTGGATCGGCGTGCAGACCGGCATCACCGCTGCGCTCACGGGTGGCATCGGCCTGATCGTGTTCCTGGGCGGTGCGTTTGGCTTCATGTACGCCATCGAGAAGACCAAAAACTCCGCCGCCGGCGTGCCGGTGCTGCTGGGCTTCACCTTCTTCATGGGCCTGATGCTCTCGCGCCTGCTGGCCACCGTGCTGGGTTTCAGCAACGGCTCCAGCCTGGTCATGACGGCCTTCGGCGGCACCGCCGGCGTGTTCTTCATCATGGCCAACCTGTCGACCGTGATCAAGCGCGACATTTCGGGCATGGGCAAGTGGCTCTTCGTGGGCGCCCTGGCCATCATGATCGGCGCGGTCATCAACGTGTTCGTGGGCAGCCCGGCCGCCATGGCAGCCATCGCCACCCTGGCCATCGTGGTATTCAGCCTGTACCTCCTGTACGACCTCAAGCGCATCGTGGACGGCGGCGAGACCAACTACATCACCGCCACCCTGGGCCTGTACCTGAGCGTGTTCAACATCTTCCAGAGCCTGCTGATGTTGCTGGGCATGTTCGGCGGCGACCGCGAGTAAACGCGTTCACACCCCACGAAAAAAGGACCCGAGGGTCCTTTTTTCATGCCCGTTCCTTTCGTGGTCAATCAGGTGTCAAGTTTTCGGGTCGCAGGCCGAAACAACGGAGAACCCACACCGAACACCATGCGACACACCGCCCTCACCGCCTGCCTTCTTGGTGCCGCCAGCCTGCTGGCGGGTTGTGATGCGCTGGGCATCGAAAGCGCGGTGGACGTGGCCGCCAAAAAAGAAGCCGAAGGCAAAGCCATCGGCAGCGCCTGCCGCCATGCGGTGCGCAGCATCGAGGACTGTTTCGGCGGCTACCCGCGTGCCGGCAAGGCCGCCGTGTTTGCCGGCTGGAAAGAGATGGACGAGTACATGCGCGAGAACGCCATCGTCGGCATGCCGGCCGAGCCTGCACCGGCCGAGGCGTCGCCCGCCAACAGCCCCGCCGCACCCGACGGCGGCAAGCCGGCGAGCGCTTCGCGCAGTTCCTGAACGCTTCGCTTCGCGCGGTTTACTCGCTCGCGGCGTCTTGGCCCGGCACCCGGTCGGGATCGAGCTCGAACACCGCCATGCTTTCCACGTGCGCCGTGTGCGCAAACATGT
>JAJNQE010000176.1 GCA_021154985.1 Hydrogenophaga sp. | reverse complement strand
GCTTGCGGTCGAGCCAGAACTTCTTGCGCGCGTCGGCGCTCACCGCGACGAAGCCTTCGCCGTGGCGCGAATTGGCGATGCGCACCACCTCGCTGGCGGCGCGCGCCACGGAGTCGGCGTCGTCGCCGGCGATGTCACCCACCAGCACCATCTTCGGCAAGCCGCCGCGCTTGCTCTTGGTGGCGTAGCCGACCGCCTTCAGGTAGCGATCGTCCAGATGCTCCAACCCGGCCAGGATCGCGCAGCCGGCACGCTGCTCGGCGAACATGAAGTCCTTGATCTCCACGATCGAGGGCACGCAGTCGCGCGGGTTGCCGAAAAACTCCAGGCACACGGTGCGCACGTGCTCGGGCATGCGGTGCACCACCCAGCGTGCGCTGGTGATCAGGCCGTCGCAGCCTTCTTTCTGAATGCCGGGCAGGCCGCTCAGGAACTTGTCGGTCACGTCCTTGCCCAGGCCTTCCTTGCGGAACGTCTTGCCGGGGATCACCAGTTGTTCGGTGCGCACCGGCGTCTTGCCGTCCGCCTCGAAATACTTCAATTCGAAGCTGGCGACGTCGGCGTCGTGGATCTTGCCCAGGTTGTGGTCCAGACGGGTGACTTCGAGCCACTGGGCTTGGGGCGTGACCATGCGCCAGCTCAGCAGGTTGTCCAGCGCCGTGCCCCAGAGCACCGCTTTCTTGCCGCCGGCGTTCATGGCGATGTTGCCACCCACACACGAAGCCTCGGCCGACGTGGGGTCGACCGCAAACACATGGCCTGCGCGCTCGGCCGCATCGGCCACGCGCTGCGTGACCACACCGGCCTCGGTCCAGATGGTGGGCAGGGGTTGGTCGTGACCGGGCGCCTTGACCCACTCCACCTCGGTCATGGCTTCGAGCTTTTCGGTGTTGATCACCGCGCTCTTCCAGGTGAGCGGAATGGCGCCGCCGGTGTAGCCGGTGCCGCCCCCGCGCGGAATGATGGTCAAACCCAGTTCGTAGCAACCCTTGACCAGCAAGGCCATCTCGGTTTCGGTGTCGGGCGTGAGCACCACGAAGGGGTATTCGACGCGCCAGTCGGTCGCATCAGTCACGTGCGACACACGCGAGAGGCCGTCGAATTTGATGTTGTCGTGGGCGGTGAGCTTGCGCAGCGCCTTGGTGGCGCGCTGGCGCAGCGCGGCCATGTCTTCAAACGATCGCGAAAACGCGTCCACCGCGCCCTTGGCGGCTTGCAGCAGTTCGGCCACCAGTTGGTCTCGCCCGGCGTCGTCCTGCGGCGTGCGGCGTTTTTGCACCTCGCCCAAGCGGTGGTGCAAGGCATCGACCAGTTGTTTGCGACGTTTGGGGGTGTCGAGCAGGTCGTCCTGCAAATACGGGTTGCGCTGCACCACCCAGATGTCGCCCAGCACCTCGTACAACATGCGGGCCGAGCGGCCGGTGCGGCGTTCGCCACGCAGTTCGTTCAGCAAGGCCCAGGCCCGTTCGCCCAGCAAACGCTGCACGATTTCGCGGTCGGAGAACGAGGTGTAGTTGTAAGGAATCTCGCGCAGGCGCGGAGCTTCGTCGGTGTCCACGGCGAAGAGCGAGAGCGGTGTGGGAGCGTTCATGGGTGTGGCAGACGCCAACGTGACAGTGGGTAGCCCAAGATGGTACCGCAGGGGCCATTCACCTTCCCCCCTTATGGAAACCCCTGTTGTCATGCCCGGGAAACGCCGTTGCAATCGATTCGTCACAAAAGGCCGATACCCTACGGCCTCCCGCATCACGACATTCAGGAGCAACCATGCAGAAACGCTTTCTTCCCTTGACCGGCGCCCTGGCGCTGGCCGCCCTCATCAGCGGCCCCGTTCATGCCCAGACCGAGATCCAGTGGTGGCATTCCATGGGTGGTGCCCTCGGTGAGTGGGTCAACGACCTTGCCAAGGACTACAACGCCAGCCAGACGCAGTACAAGATCGTGCCGACGTTCAAGGGCAGCTACGACGAGTCCATGACGGCGGCCATCGCAGCCTTCCGCTCGGGCAATGCACCCCACATCCTGCAGGTCTTTGAAGTGGGCACCGCCACCATGATGGCCAGCAAGGGCGCGATCGTGCCCGTGGGCAAGGTCATGCAGGACGCGGGCGTGACCTTCAACCCGGCGGCCTACGTGCCGGCGGTGGCGGGCTACTACACCGCCCCCAACGGCCAGATGCTGAGCTTCCCCTTCAACAGCTCGACGCCCGTCTTCCACTACAACAAGGACGCGTTCAAGGCAGCCGGCATGGACCCCGAGAACCCACCCAAGACCTGGCCGGAAGTGGCCCTGGCCGCAGGCAAACTCAAGGCTGCCGGCCACAAGTGCCCGTTCACCACCAGCTGGGTGAGCTGGACGCAGCTCGAGAGCTTCTCGGCCTGGCACAACACCGAGTTCGCCACCAAAGGCAACGGCATGCGCGGCATCGACGCCCGCCTGAACTTCAACACGCCGCTGCACGTGCGCCACATCGAGAACCTGGCCAACATGGCCAAAACCGGCCTGTTTGTCTACAAGGGTCGCGGCAATGCGGCCGACGCCACGTTTGTCTCGGGCGAGTGCGCCATGACCACCGGCTCCTCGGCGCTGTACGGCAACATCAAGCGCAACAGCAAGTTCGCCTCTGGCATCGGCACCCTGCCCTACTACCCCGACGTGGCGGGCGCACCGCAAAACACGGTGATCGGTGGCGCGAGCCTGTGGGTGATGTCGGGCAAGAAGGCCGATGAATACAAAGGCGTGGCCCAGTTCTTCGCCCACCTCTCCAAGCCGGCCGAAGCGGCCAAGAGCCACCAGCGCACCGGGTATTTGCCCGTGACGCTCGAGTCGTTCAAGCTGACCGATGCCAGCGGTTTTTACAAGCAGAACCCGGGCACCGACGTGTCGGTGACGCAGATGATCCGCAAGACGACCGACAAGTCGCGCGGCATCCGCCTGGGCAACTTCGTGCAGATCCGCACCATCAACGACGAAGAGCTGGAGCAGGTCTGGGCTGGAAAGAAGTCGGCCAAGGAAGCGCTGGACACCGCAGTGAAACGCGGCAATGAGCAGCTGGAACGCTTCGAAAAAGCCAACAAGTCCTGATATTCTCGCCCGGGCACTTCGCGGTGCCCCACCCGCCCCACCGTCGGCACCACCGACCGGGGCGGGTTTTTCGTTGCATGACCTCTTCTTTTTGATGAACTGAAAGCCCCATGGAAAAACGTGTTCGGTTCAAGTCGTCGTGGCTGCCCTGGGCGCTGATCGCGCCGCAGATGGCCATCGTGCTGGTATTTTTCTTCTGGCCGGCCGCCCAGGCGCTCTACCAGAGCTTGCTCACGCAAGACCCGTTCGGGCTGTCCACCGAATTCGTGGGGCTGGAGAACTTCCGGCGCCTGTGGGCCGACGACACCTACCTCGCGTCGTTCACCACCACAGCGGTGTTTTCGCTGCTGGTTGCGGTGATCGGCCTGTCGATCGCGCTGCTGCTGGCCGTGTATGCCGACCGCGTGCTCAAGGGCTCCGGGGTCTACAAGACGCTGCTCATCTGGCCCTACGCCGTGGCGCCCGTGGTGGCCGGCGTGTTGTGGCTCTTCATGTTCGCATCGCCCATGGGTGTGGTGGCGTACTACCTGCGCGCGGTGGGCATCGAGTGGAACCACCTGCTGGACGCCGACCATGCCATGACCCTGATCGTGGCAGCCGCCGTGTGGAAGCAGATTTCCTACAACTTCCTGTTTTTCCTGGCGGGCCTGCAGTCCATCCCCAAGTCGCTGATCGAAGCCGCCGCCATCGACGGTGCGGGCCCCTGGCGCCGTTTCTGGTCCATCGTGTTCCCGCTGCTCTCGCCCACCACCTTCTTCCTGCTGGTGATCAACATCGTCTACGCCTTCTTCGACACCTTCGGCATCGTCGACGCGACGACCCAGGGCGGGCCGGGCAAAGACACAGCCATCCTGGTCTACAAGGTCTACTACGACGGCTTCAAGGCGCTTGATATGGGTGGCTCGGCCGCGCAGTCGGTGGTGCTGATGGTGGTGGTCATCACGCTCACGGTGATCCAGTTCCGTTTTGTCGAGAAGAAGGTGCAGTACTGATGATCGAAAAACGCCCTGGCCTCACGGTCCTGTCCCACGTCGTGCTGATCCTCGGCGTGCTCGTTGTCGGCTTTCCGCTCTACATCACCCTGGTCGGCTCAACGCAGACTTCGGAGCAGATCGCGCAGTCTTTTCCCATGTCGCTGGTGCCTGGCAACAACATGCTGGCAACCTACCGCACCGCGCTCTTTGGCGGTGAAACCGAGGCTGGCAGCAAGATTGCCGCCGCCGCGCCCATGATGTGGGTGAGTCTGGTGAGCGCGCTGGTGATCACCATCGGCAAGATCGCCATCTCGCTGCTCTCGGCCTTTGCCATCGTGTACTTCCGCTTCCCGATGCGCAACCTGGTGTTCTGGATGATCTTCGTCACCCTGATGCTACCGGTGGAGGTGCGCATCGGACCCACCTACGAAGTGGTGGCCAACCTGGGCATGCTCAACACCTACGCCGGCCTCACTGTGCCGCTGATTGCTTCGGCCACGGCCACCTTTTTGTTCAGGCAGTTCTTTCTGACCGTGC
This sequence comes from Hydrogenophaga sp., assembly GCA_021154985.1. Lineage (GTDB taxonomy): Bacteria > Pseudomonadota > Gammaproteobacteria > Burkholderiales > Burkholderiaceae_C > Hydrogenophaga. The sequence continues at coordinate 17,764 of JAJNQE010000176.1, read as the reverse complement.
CCGACGAACTGGTGGAGGCCGCGCGCATGGACGGTGCGGGGCCCATGCGCTTCTTCAAGGACGTGCTGTTGCCGCTGTCCAAGACCTCGATCGCCGCGCTGTTCGTGATCCAGTTCATCTACGGCTGGAACCAGTACCTGTGGCCGCTGCTGGTGACCACCGACGAGTCCATGTACCCGGTGGTCATGGGCATCAAGCGCCTGATCTCGGGCGATTCGTACACCGAATGGAATGTGGTGATGGCCACCGCCATCCTGGCGATGCTGCCCCCGGCACTGGTCGTGATCTTCATGCAGCGCTGGTTCGTCAAAGGGCTTGTGGACACTGAAAAGTAAGTCCTTCCATCCAACAACAACAGAGAACTTCATGGCCTCCATTTCCCTGCGCAACGTCATCAAGCGCTACGGCACCGGCAAGACCGCGCTGCAAGTCATCCACGGCGTCAACGCTGAAATCTCCAACGGCGAATTCATCGTGATCGTTGGCCCCTCGGGCTGCGGCAAATCGACCCTGCTGCGCATGGTCGCCGGACTGGAAGAGGTGAGCGGTGGCGACATCTGCATCGGCGAGCGGGTCGTCAATGAACTCGAGCCGGCCGAGCGCGACATCGCGATGGTGTTCCAGAACTATGCGCTGTACCCGCACATGACCGTGTTCGACAACATGGCCTACGGCCTGAAGATCAAGAAGGTCCCGATCGCCGAGATCAAGCAACGCGTGGACAAGGCCGCCGGCATTCTGGAACTGGGCCACCTGCTCACCCGCAAGCCGCGCGAGCTCTCGGGCGGCCAGCGCCAGCGCGTGGCCATGGGCCGCGCCATCGTGCGCCAGCCACAGGTGTTCCTGTTTGACGAGCCACTGTCCAACCTCGATGCCAAGCTGCGCGCCCAGACCCGGCTGGAAATTCAGAAGCTGCACCGCGAGCTCGGCATCACCTCGCTCTTCGTCACGCACGATCAGGTCGAAGCCATGACCCTGGCCGAACGCATGATCGTGATGAACGCCGGCAACATGGAGCAGTTCGGCACACCCGAAGAGGTGTATTCGCGCCCCGCCACCACCTTCGTGGCCAGCTTCATCGGCTCGCCACCCATGAACCTGCTGAAGGCTGCACCGGGCGGCAAGCCGGGCCAGATTCTGGGCATTCGCCCCGAGCACCTGGACATCGGCACCGAAGGCTGGGCGCTGCATGTCGACACCGTCGAACTGCTGGGTGCCGAGCGCCTGGTGCACGCCCGCCTGGGCGACGAGAAGCTCATCATCCGCACCCACGAAGACCAGGGCGCACCGGTGGTGGGCAGCACCATCCACGCCCTGCCCCGGCAGGACCGGCTGCACTGGTTTGACGCGTCCACCGGGAAACGGGTGTGACCGTGGCAGATCGGCAAACACCCTGGTTGTACCCACGCTGGATCGCCCACCGGGGCGCCGGCAAGCTCGCGCCTGAAAACACACTGGCCGCGTTTCGCCTGGGCGCCGCGCACGGCTACCGCATGGCCGAGTGCGACGCCAAGCTCAGCGCCGACGGCGTGGTGTTCCTGCTGCACGACGACACGCTCGACCGCACCACCAACGGCCATGGTGTCGGCGGTGACCAATCCTGGAGCGCGCTGAGCCAGCTCGACGCCGGCGGCTGGCACTCGCGCGGTTTTGCGGGCGAGCCCCTGGCCACGCTCGAAGGGGTGGCCCGCTTCTGCCAGGCCAACGCCTGCTCGCTCAACATCGAGATCAAACCCACACCGGGCCTGGAAGCGCAGACCGGCCGGGCCGTGGCGGCCGCGGCTCAGCGCCTGTGGCAAGACCAGCCAGGCTGGCCACCGCTGCTCACCTCGTTCCGGCCCGAGGCCTTGCAGGGTGCCATGCTCACCGCGCCCGAGCTGCCGCGCGGCCTGCTGCTGGACACGCTGTGGGACGGCTGGCTGGACGTGGCCCGTTCGCTCGAATGCGTGGCCATCGTCTGCAACCACGCGCTGTGGGACACGGCGCTGGTGACCACCGCCCGCGCAAACGGTTTGCGCATGCTGGCCTACACGGTGAACGACGACTGGGCTGCCCAGCGCCTGCTCGACCTGGGGTTGGACGGCATCATCACAGACCGCTTGGAGCTGTTCGCGCCCGGGCGCTGAACCCGCGTGGGCTCAGCGCCCGCGCAGCCACCAAGCCAGCGTGCCTTGAACCAGCACCAGGGCGGCATAGGTGGCGATCCGGCCGTCGCGGCCAAAGTACGCCAGCCCCGCGAGCAAGACGCCGATGCCAGCCAGGCACAGCAGGGCGAGTTGCATGGCGCTGCCAAAACCCGGCCGTCCCTTGCGCCGGATGCGCAGACTGGCCCACAACAGCAGACCCACGCCGAGCGCGGGCGCCACAAAACCCGCCAGGTGGGCCAAGACAGACAGAAGTGTCATTGAGAGTTGACAGTGACATGCATAAGCGATCAATTTTATAATCGGGCCATGTCTGTCTGGACCCTCGGCATCAACCACCACACGGCTCCGCTCGATCTGCGGGGCCGTTTTGCGTTTGCCCTTGACCAGATCCAGCCCACCCTCAACGGATACCGCCAGAGCCTGGCGCGCCAACCCGAAGCCACCCTGCTCTCCACCTGCAACCGAACCGAGCTCTACGGCGCGGGCGACGCCTCATCCGTGGACCCCACGCTGGACTGGCTGGCCCAGACCGGTGGCGTGAGCACCCACGTGCTGCGCGACCACGCGTATGTGCTGCGCGACGACCAGGCTGCCCGCCATGCGTTTCGCGTGGCCAGCGGACTCGACAGCATGGTGCTGGGCGAAGCGCAGATCCTGGGCCAGATGAAGGACGCGGTGCGCGCCGCCAACGACGCCGGCGCCCTGGGCAGCACCCTGCACCAGCTGTTCCAGCGCTCGTTTGCCGTGGCCAAGGAAGTTCGCAGCTCCACCGAGATCGGCGCCCACTCCATCAGCATGACCGCCGCCGCCGTGCGCCTGGCCTCGCAGCTGTTTGAAGATTTGAAGGACATCCGCGTGCTGTTCGTGGGCGCGGGCGAGATGATCGAACTCGCCGCCACGCACTTCGCCGCCAAAACGCCCAAGAGCATGGCCATCGCCAACCGCACGCTGGAACGCGGCGAGAAGCTGGCCAACCGCTTCGGCGCGCAGGTGATCCGCCTCGCCGACGTGCCCGACCGCCTGCACGAGTTCGACGCCGTCATCAGCTGCACCGCCAGCACGCTGCCCATCATCGGCCTGGGCGCCGTGGAGCGAGCGCTCAAGAAGCGCCGCTACCGCCCCATGTTCATGGTCGACCTGGCCGTGCCGCGCGACATCGAATTTGAAGTCAAGGCCCTCACCGACGTCTATCTCTACACGGTGGACGACCTCGCCACCGTGGTCCAGACCGGCAAGGAAAACCGCCAGGCCGCCGTGGCCCAGGCCGAGGTGATCATCGACGCCGGCGTGGCCAGTTTCATGAACTGGATGGACCAGCGCAACCCTGCCAACGGCGTGGTGCCCCTGATCCAGCAGATCAACGCACAGGCCGATGAATGGCGCGCCGCCGAACTGGCCCGCGCGCGCCGCATGCTGGCCAAGGGCGAGCCCGTGGAAGCCGTGCTCGAAGCCCTCTCCAAGGGCCTAACACAGAAAATGCTGCACGGCACGCTGGCCGAGCTGCACACCGGCGACCAGGCCGCGCGTGCCGCCACCGCGCAGACCGTCTCGCGCCTGTTCTTGCGCGAGTCCTCGGCCCGGTCACCGGTCGCGCCGACTTCGCCCAGCGATCCGCACGCCTAGCGGCTTGCGCCGGTGGCGGTCGTCGGCGGGTCAGTTCCTGCCCGCGCCGCTGCCGCCGACACCGACCTCCCCCACCCATGAAATCCTTCGTCCGCGACACCCTGCTGCGCCAACGCGCCCGCCTGCACGAGCTCGACGCCCTGCTCAGCGCGCCCGACGTGGTGGACAACATGGAGCGCTTCAAGACGCTCAGCCGCGAGCACGCCGACGCCTCCACCGTGGTCGAAGTGTTCAACCGCTACCTGCAGCGGGAAGCCGACCTGGCTGCCGCCAACGAGCTGCTCGGTGATGCCGACATGGCCGACATGGCCCGCGAGGAAATCGACACCGCGCAGGCCGACATGGCCCGGCTCGACACCGAGCTCCAGCAACTGCTGCTGCCCAAAGACCCGGACGACGAGCGCAACGCCTTTGTGGAGATCCGCGCCGGCACCGGGGGTGATGAATCGGCGCTGTTCGCTGGCGATCTGGCGCGGCTGTACACCCGCTACGCCGAGCGCCAGGGCTGGCAGGTGGAGGCGGTGAGCGAGTCGCCCAGCGAGCTCGGTGGCTACAAGGAGGTGGTGTTGCGCATCTCTGGCGCAGGCGCCTATGGCCGGCTGCGCTTCGAGTCGGGCGGTCACCGTGTGCAGCGCGTACCCGCCACGGAGACGCAGGGCCGTATTCACACCAGTGCAGCCACCGTGGCGGTGATGCCCGAGCCCGATGAGACCGAGGCGGTCAAGCTCAACCCGAGCGAGCTGCGCATCGACACCTACCGCGCCAGTGGCGCCGGCGGCCAGCACATCAACAAGACCGACTCCGCCGTGCGCGTGACCCACCTGCCCACCGGCATCACCGCTGAATGCCAGGACGGCCGCAGCCAGCACAGCAACAAGGCCAAGGCACTGCAGGTGCTCACCGCGCGCCTGCAGGAAAAAGACCGCAGCGAGCGCGCCGCCAAAGAGGCCGCCACCCGCAAGGGCCTGATCGGCAGTGGCGACCGCAGCGACCGCATCCGCACCTACAACTTTCCGCAAGGCCGCCTGACCGACCACCGCATCAACCTCACGCTCTACAAGGTGCTGCAGGTGATGGAGGGAGACCTCGACGAGGTGATCCATGCGCTGCAGGTGGCGCGCGGCACCGAGCTGCTGGCCGAGCTTGAGCAGCGCAACGGCGCATGAGCACGGTTCGCGAGACGCTGATGGGGCTGCAGCAAAGCGGCCTGGACCGGCTCGACGCGCAGATGCTGGTGCTGCTGGCCCTGGAGCGCAACCCGCACGACCGCGCGTGGCTGATGGCGCACGACAGTGAGGCGCTGCCAACCGAGGCAGCCGAGCGTCTGCGGTCTCTGGTGCAGCGGCGCCAGCGCGGTGAACCCATGGCCTACCTGCGCGGCGACCAGGAGTTCTTCGGCTTGCAACTGCAGGTGGATCCTCGCGTGCTGGTGCCCCGCCCCGACACCGAAACGCTGGTGAACTGGGCGCTGGAGAAGGTGGATGCCGCCCACAACGCCGTCCGCGTGCTGGACCTGGGCACGGGCAGCGGTGCCATCGCACTGGCCCTCGCCGCGCAGCGCCCCAAGACGGCGGTGTGCGCCACCGACGCCAGCGAAGACGCCCTGGCGGTCGCCCGCTCGAACGCACTGCACCTCGGGCTGCCCGTGCAGTTTCGAGCCGGGTCGTGGCTGGGCGCGGTACCGGGCCAGCGCTTCGAGGTGATCGTCACCAACCCACCCTACATCGCCGAGGGCGACCCGCATCTGGCCGCGCTGGCGCACGAACCCCTGAGCGCCCTCACCGCCGGCGCCGACGGCCTCGACGACATCCGCACCATCGTTGCCCAGGCACCCCAGGCGCTGGCGCCCGGCGGCTGGTTGCTGATCGAACATGGGTTTGACCAGGCCGCCGCGGTGCGCAGCCTGCTGCAAGCCGCCGGTTTCGAGCAGGTGAGCAGCCGCACCGACCTCGCGGCCATCGAGCGCTGCAGCGGCGGCCAATGGCCACACGCGCGATAATGCACACCGATTCCCGGGTCATTCCAGACCCATCCGCAGAAGGACCTTTCAGCCATGAGCGACGCCCAAACCCGAATCGACCAACTGGTCAAATCCCACGACATCGTGCTGTTCATGAAGGGCAACGCGAGCTTCCCCATGTGCGGCTTCTCCGGCCGCGCCATCCAGATCCTCAAGGCCTGCGGCGTCGAGACCAAAACGCTCAAGACCGTGAACGTGCTCGAAGACGACGAAGTGCGCCAGGGCATCAAGGAGTACAGCAACTGGCCCACCATCCCGCAGCTCTACGTCAAGGGTGAATTCGTCGGCGGCTCGGACATCATGATGGAGATGTACCAGTCGGGTGAACTGCAACAGGTCATCACCGGCCAGGGCTGAAGCCCACCGCACCGCGCACAAGGCCACCCTCGGGTGGCCTTGTCGTTTCTGAAGCGAACCGCGCGCCATTCGAGGGGTTTCGCACGCCCTTCGTCAATCCTTTGTTCAGCGGGTCCTTTGTGGGGCTTTTCGGCATTCATCACAGGCACAACTTGTGCTTGAATGAAACTGCCATTGAACCTTCAAGGAGAACCGAATGAGCTCACGCAGCCTGGTCGCTTCACCCCCGTTGGGACTGCCCATCGCCCAGATGCGCAGCGTGTTCAGCGCCGACGAAGTCGAGCGCAAGCTGGCCAAACTGCAGGCCAGCGGCAACGAGCGCGAATACGAGAGCTTGCGCAACACCTGGCAGCGCATGCTGGAGCGCGGTCCTCAGCGCTTCGCCGTCAAACCCTCGGGCGTGCCCGACATGGCACCGCTCTACGACCTGCTCCCCAACTTCGGCGAGGTGCTCGACGACGTGAAGCGCCACGTGGCCCTGAGCCAGGACAGCCGCGACAGCCTGGAGGTCACGCCCATCCTGTTGCTCGGCCCGCCCGGCGTGGGCAAGACCCACTTCGCCAAACAGCTCGCTGATTTGCTGGGCACGAGCATGAGCCTGGTGCCCATGAGTTCCATGACGGCGGGCTGGTTGCTCTCGGGCTCGTCGTCGCAATGGAAGGGCGCCAAACCCGGCAAGGTGTTCGAGGCGCTGGTGGACGGCCAGTACGCCAACCCGGTGATCGTGGTGGATGAAATCGACAAGGCCAATGCCGACGCGCAGTACGACCCGCTGGGCGCGCTCTACAGCCTGCTGGAACACGACACGGCACAGAACTTCGTGGACGAATTCGCCGAAGTCCCGATCGACGCCAGCCAGGTGATCTGGGTCACCACCGCCAACAACGAGCGCAGCATTCCCGAGCCGATCATGAACCGCATGAACGTCTACGAGATCGCACCACCCTCGCTGGAAGCGGCACGCAAGATCGCCGCGCACCTGTACCGCGGCATCCTGGGCGAACACGACTGGGGACAGCGCTTCGACCCGGAGCCGGCCGACGATGTGCTGGATCAACTGGCGGCGATGGCGCCGCGCGAGATGCGCAGGGCGCTGGTCACCGCATTCGGCAACGCGCGCCTGGACAACCGTTACCGCGTGGAGCCCGACGACTTGCCCAAGGCAGGCACTGCCAAAAGCCGCATCGGGTTCCTGCAATAAGACCGCACCCGCCGCGCAGCGGCGGAGCGTGGGGGCCAACGAGCCAGCCGCCGGGCCGCCCCAAGGCAGGCTCAGCCCCCTCGGGGGGCAGCGACCCGCGCTGCGGCGGAGTGTGGGGGTTCGTTATTCGCCGAGGTAGGCGGCGCGGACCTTGGGATCGTCCAGCATGTCCCGCCCCTTGCCGGTCATGATGATCTCGCCCGAGTCCATCACATAGCCGCGGTCGGCAATCTGCAACGCGCGGCGGGCGTTCTGCTCCACCAGCAGAATCGTCACGCCCTGCTTGGAGACATCGCGCACCACCTCGAAGATCTTGTCGACCATGATGGGCGACAAGCCCATGGACGGCTCGTCCAGCAGCAGCACCTTGGGCTGGCTCATGAGCGCGCGCGCCATCGCCAGCATCTGCTGTTCGCCGCCGCTCATGGTGCCGGCGAGCTGGTCCTTGCGCTCGCGCAGGCGCGGGAAGATGTTGAACATCTTCTCGATGTCCTGCGCGATGCCGGCCTTGTCGTTGCGGATGTAGGCGCCCATCTGCAGGTTTTCGGTGATGGTCATGCGGGTGAACACGCCGCGGCCTTCCGGCACCATGGCCAGGCCCTGTTTCACCAGATCCCAGGCGCCCTTGCCCTTGATGCTCTGGCCCAGGTATTCGATGTCGCCGGCTTCAAACGCCAGCGAACCGGTCACGGCCTTCATGGTGGTGGTCTTGCCCGCGCCGTTGGAGCCGATCAGCGAGATCAGCTCGCCTTCATTGACTTCCAGATCGATGCCCTTGACGGCCTTGATGCCGCCGTAGGCGACCTTCAGGCCGCTGATCTTGAGGAGTGTGTTTGCCATGTCGATTCCTTGATCAGTGTCCACCGGTGCCGAGGTAAGCCTCGATCACCTTGGGATCGCGCTGCACATCGGCGGGCGTGCCCGACGAGAGTTGTTTGCCGTAGTCGAGAACCGTCACACGGTCGCACAGGCCCATGACCAGCTTCACGTCGTGTTCGATCAGCAGGATGGTGCGGTTGTCGTTGCGGATCTGGTCGATCAGCTCGCGCAGTTGAACCTTCTCGGTGGCGTTCATGCCGGCGGCCGGTTCGTCCAGCGCAATCAGCTGCGGATCGGTGGCCAGGGCTCGGGCGATTTCCAGGCGGCGCTGGTCGCCGTAGCTCAGCGTGCGCGACTTGTAGTCGGCAAACTTCTCGATGCCCACATAGGCCAGCAGTTCGCGGGCGCGGTCTGTGATCGCGGCTTCCTCGCGCTTGAAACCGGGCGTGCGCAGCACCGCGCCGATCAGGCCCGAATGCGTGCGCACGTGGCGCCCTACCATCACGTTTTCCAGCGCCGTCATTTCGGCGAACAGGCGGATGTTCTGGAAGGTGCGCGCAATGCCCGCTTTGGCCACTTCGTGCACCGCGCTCGGCGTGTAGGGCTTGCCCGCGAGCTCGAACGAGCCGCTGTCGGGCGTGTACAGCCCGGTCAGCACGTTGAAGAAGGTGGTTTTGCCGGCGCCGTTGGGGCCGATCAGGCCATACACCTGGCCACGTTTGATTTCCATGCCCACGTCGCTCAGGGCCTGGAGGCCGCCGAAGCGTTTGGAGACGTTGGCAACTTTGAGGATGGTGTCAGTCATTGAAGTTGCTCCGCTCACTTGGACAAGGACTTGCCGTGCTCGGGGGCGGGCCACAAGCCTTTGGGACGGATCAGCATCACCACCACCATGGCCAGCGCAATCAACAGCTGGCGCAGGATTTCAGGCGCGAGACGGCCATCGGTCAGCTCGGTCAACGGATGCGCCACATGGCGCAGCAGCTCGGGCAAGCCCGCCAGCAGCAAGGCGCCCAGCACCACGCCCGGAATGTGGCCGATGCCGCCCAGCACCACCATGGCCACCACCATCACCGACTCCATGAGCGAGAAGGATTCGGGCGACACGAAGCGCTGGAACGAGGCGAACAGCACACCGGACACACCGCCGAACGAGGCGCCCATGCCGAAGGCCAGCAACTTCAGGTTGCGGGTGTTCAGGCCCATGGCCTTGGCCGCGATCTCGTCTTCGCGAATCGCCATCCAGGCGCGGCCGATGCGCGAGTCCTGCAAGCGGTACGAAATGATGATGGCCAGGATCACGAAGAAGAGGAACAGGTAGTAGTACAGCGTGACCGGCTGGAACGTGTAGTCGCCGATGGTCAGGCGCTTGCCGAGGTCCACGCCGAAGACCGAAATGGTGTCGATCTGGCTGATGCCCTTGGGCCCGTTGGTGATGTTCACCGGGCGGTCCATGTTGAGCAGGAAGATGCGGATGATCTCGCCGAAGCCCAGCGTGATGATGGCGAGGTAGTCGCCGCGCAGTTTGAGCGTGGGCGCGCCCAGGATCATGCCGACGATGCCCGCAATCACCGCCGCGAGAATCATCACGAGCCAGATGCTGTAGTGGATGCCCTCGGGAAACATGGCCTTGATGGCTGGGAAAGTGTCGGCCAGGTGGGGCGAGCCCAGCAGCGCAAACACGTAGGCACCCACCGCAAAGAACGCGATGTAGCCCAGGTCGAGCAGGCCGGCGTAGCCCACCACGATGTTCAGGCCCAGTGCCAGCAGCACATAGAGCAGCGCAATGTCGACAATGCGCACCCACGAATTGCTGCCAGTGGACTGCAGGATGATGGGCAGCAGCAGCAGCGCCACAGCGGCCAGCGCGAAGGCAATGAGTTTGCCGGTCTTGGTGTTCATCATGTGATGTCTCCGGGTGCTCAGGCGCGATCGGCCACACGTTCACCCAGCAGGCCCGAGGGACGCAGCGTGAGCACGACGGCCAGCACGATGAAGGCAAAGATGTCGGTGTACTGGCTGCCCAGCACACCGCCGGTGAGCTTGCCGAGGTAACCCGCGCCCAGCGATTCGATCAGGCCCAGGGCGATGCCCCCGACCACCGCACCGGCCAGGTTGCCGATGCCGCCCATGACCGCCGCCACGAAGGCCTTGAGGCCGGGCATGAAGCCCATGGCGTGTTGCACGGTGCCGTAATTCGATGCCCACATCACGCCGGCAATGGCCGCGAGCATGGCGCCGATGATGAAGGTGGCGGAAATCACCACATCGGGCTTGATGCCCATGAGTGCGGCCACGCGGGGGTTCTCTGCGGTGGCTCGCATCGCGCGACCCAGATTGGTGCGGTTGACCAGCCACATGAGGAAGGCCAGCGTGATGGCGGTGGTGGCCAGGATGGTGATCTGCGTAATGGAGATGACCGCGCCACCCAAGGCCACCGGCTCGGTGGGCAGCATGTTGGGATACGACTTGGGATTGGGCTTCCAGATGATCATGGCGAAGGTCTGCAACAGCAGCGACATGCCGATGGCGGTGATCAACGGGGCCAATCGGGACGAGTTCCGCAGTGGCCGGTAAGCCAGCTTCTCGATGGTGAAGTTGAGGGTGGCACAAACCACCATGGCGATGATCACCGCCAGCAGCAGCACGAGCCAGCCCGGCATGCCGGGTGTGGCGTCCTGCATCACGCCGATGATGGTCCAGCTGGTGAGGGCGCCGACCATGAGGACGTCACCGTGGGCGAAATTGATCAGACCGATGATGCCGTAGACCATGGTGTAACCCAGGGCCACGAGCGCATACATGCTGCCCAGCACCAGACCGTTGATGATCTGCTGTAGCAAAACTTCCATGAGGGTTCTCCGTGTGTGTGACAGGCCGAGAGGCGCTTGTGGCGCTGGCCGGTTTCAACCTAGCAAAAAACCCGCCAGACGTAACCTGAAAACAGGACAGACTGCGGGTTGGAGCGCGATTGTAGCGATGGGGTACAGAGCACCCCATGCGTGTAAGCCCTTAGCAGACGCGGGTTTACCCTGAAATCCAAATCCCGCCGGCGCTTGCATCAGCGCGATTGGGAACGCATTAGTTATTTTGATCGTTGCGTTTCTTGAGTTCGCGCAGCTTATCAGCGATGCGCAACTCCAGACCCCGTTCCACCGGACGGTAAAAACCCGGCTCGGCCATGCCATCGGGCAAGTAGCGCTCACCTGCCGCAAAACCGCCTTCTTCGTCGTGCGCATAGCGGTAGCCCTTGCCGTAATCCAACTCTTTCATGAGCTGGGTGGGTGCATTGCGCAAATGCATCGGCACTGGGCGAGTGCCGTCTTTTTTGACCCAGGCCCTGGCCTCGTTGAACGCCTTGTAGACCGCGTTGCTCTTGGGCGCCACGGCCAGGTAGATCACACACTCGGCCAGCGCCAGCTCACCCTCGGGACTGCCCAGGCGCTCGTAGACCTCGGCCGCGTCCAGCGCCAGGCGCAGTGCACGCGGATCGGCCAAGCCAATGTCTTCGGCCGCCATGCGGATGAAACGCCGTGCCATGTAGCGCGGGTCGGCACCGCCGTCGAGCATGCGCACGAACCAGTACAGCGCGGCGTCCGGGTCGGAGCCACGCACGCTTTTGTGCAGCGCGCTGATGGTGTCGTAGAACTGGTCACCGCCCTTGTCGTAGCGCCGCATGCGCTCGCCCAACACCTTGAGCAGCCAGGCATCGGTGATCTCGGCGAGCTTCTCGCTGCCGGCCGCCACCGACAGCGTCTCGAGCGTGTTGAGCAGGCGGCGGGCATCGCCGTCGGCGTAGGCGATCAGCCGGTCCACCGCAGCGGTTTCGATGGCGGGCACCGCGTCGATGGCCTGGGCCTTGGTCACGATCAGCTTCAGGTCGTCTTCCGACAGCGGCTGCAGCACATACACGGCGGCGCGCGAAAGCAGGGCCGAGTTGACCTCGAACGAGGGGTTTTCGGTGGTGGCGCCAATGAAGGTGAACAGGCCGCTTTCCACGTGCGGCAAAAACGCGTCCTGCTGGCTCTTGTTGAAACGGTGCACCTCGTCCACAAACAGGATGGTGCGCTGGGCGGTGAGCCCGCTGCGCGCCGCTTCAGCGCGCTCCACCGCCTCGCGGATGTCTTTCACGCCGCCGAGCACCGCGCTGATGGTGAGGAACTGCGCATCGAACGCATCGGCCATGAGCCGTGCGATGGTGGTCTTGCCCACGCCGGGTGGCCCCCAGAGGATGCAGCTGTGGGGCTGGCCCGATTCGAACGCCAGGCGCAGCGCCATGCCCTCGCCCAGCATGTGTTGCTGGCCGATCACCTCGGCCAGCGTGCGCGGGCGCAGCCGCTCGGCCAGGGGCGCGTGGGAGCTGGGCGCGGGCACGGGAATCAGGGCCGCATGACCGAAGCACCGGCGGGCGGTTCGAACTTGAAGTCGGCGGCTTTCAGAGGCGCATTGGACTGCCAGCCGTTGAAGGTGAGCACCGAGCGCTGGCCCAGGCTGTCTTCGATGTCGAGCACCGAGAGCTGGCCTTGCTTGAAACCCACGCGCACCATCTGCAACTGGCCGTTGCGGTCCTTCGGCCTGGCCTCCAGCCACTCCAGACCGTCTTTGGCCGCTCCGGGCTTGAGCTCGAACGCGTCCGACAACCCCTTGAGGTCGGTGCCCGCTGCAATCAGGGCCGCAGGCGTGCTGCCCAACACTTCTTTCTGACCCCGCGCGGTGACCTGGTTCAGGTCCACATCAAACAGCCAGAGCGTCTGCCCGTCGGCCACGATGGTCTGCTCAAACGGTTTGGTGTATTCAAACCGGAAGCGGTTGGGTCGCAAAAACTCGAAGGTGCCGGTGGACGTCTTGCTGCGCGCCACGGTGTCGGTGGCGCGTTTGGGGGAGGTCACCACCTGGGTGAAGCCGGCCTTGCCACTGCTCACTTCGCGCAGGAATTTTTCCAGGTCCTGAAGACCATCGGCGGAGGCTCCCAGTGAGGCAAGGCTTAGTGAGCAAGCAATCAAGAAATTTTTCATCATGGACATCTGATCCGGTTGGGCCGGCTCGGTTCAAGCCAGCGTCATTCGCCGCGCGCCGGCACCAAGATGTCCCGCTGCCCGCTCGATGTGAGGGCGCTCACGAGGCCCGCCTTTTCCATGTCTTCGAGCAAGCGGGCGGCGCGGTTGTAGCCGATCTTGAGCTTGCGCTGCACATAGGAAATGCTGGCCTTGCGGTCCTTGATGACGATCTCCACCGCCTGATCGTAGAGGGCATCCTTTTCTCCGTTCCCCTCACCACCGCCCTCGCCAAACAGATCGCCGCCGTCTCCATCGGCCACGCCGCCTTCCAGCACGCCGTCGATGTAGTTGGGCTCGCCACCCTGTTCCTTGAGGTAGGCCACCACGCGGTGCACTTCGTCATCGCTCACAAACGCACCATGCACCCGGATCGGAAATCCTGTACCCGACGGCATGTAAAGCATGTCACCCATGCCGAGCAAACTCTCGGCGCCCATCTGGTCGAGGATGGTGCGGCTGTCGATCTTGCTGCTCACCTGGAACGACAGGCGCGTGGGTATGTTGGCCTTGATCAGGCCGGTGATCACGTCCACGCTGGGGCGCTGCGTGGCCAGGATCAGGTGGATACCGGCGGCACGCGCCTTCTGCGCCAGGCGGGCAATCAACTCTTCGATTTTCTTGCCCACCACCATCATCAGGTCGGCCAGTTCATCGATCACCACCACGATGTAAGGCAGGCGCTCCAGCGGTTCGGGCTGCTCGGGCGTGAGGCTGAAGGGGTTGCCGATGATCTCGCCGCGCGCCGTGGCCTCGTCGATCTTGACGTTGTAGCCGGCCAGGTTGCGCACCCCCAGCTTGCTCATGAGCTTGTAGCGCTTCTCCATTTCTGCAACGCACCAGTTCAGGCCGTTGGCCGCGTGCTTCATGTCGGTGACCACCGGCGCGAGCAGGTGCGGAATGCCCTCGTAGACGCTCATCTCGAGCATCTTGGGATCGATCAGCAGCAGGCGCACATCGCGCGCATCGGCCTTGTACAGCAGCGACAGGATCATCGCGTTGATGCCGACCGACTTGCCCGAACCGGTGGTGCCGGCCACCAGGCAGTGCGGCATCTTGGCCAGGTCGGCCACGATGGGCTGGCCACCGATGTCCTTGCCCAGACCCATGGTCAGCATGGACTTGGCATCGTTGTAAACGGCCGAGCCCAGGATCTCGCTGAGCTTGATGGTCTGGCGCTTGGCGTTGGGCAGCTCGAGCGCCATCAGGTTCTTGCCCGGGATGGTTTCAATCACGCGGATGGACACCAGCGAGAGCGAGCGCGCCAGGTCGCGCCCGAGGTTGACGATTTGCGAACCCTTCACGCCGGTGGCGGGCTCGATCTCGTAGCGCGTGATCACCGGACCCGGTGCTGCGGCCACCACCCGCACGTCCACGCCGAAATCCTTGAGTTTCTTCTCGATCAGCCGGCTGGTCATCTCCAGCGTCTGGCTGTCCACCCCGGCCTGGTGCGCCGGCGCGGTGTCCAGCAGGTCCACCTGCGGCAGCTTGCTGTCGGGCAGTTCGGTGAACAGCGGCTTCTGGCGCTCTTTCGCCACGCGCTCGCTCTTGGGCACATCGACCAGCGTGGGCTCGATCACCACCGGCATGGGGTGGTGCTCTTCAATCTCCACCCGCTCGACCTTCACCACCTCTTCGCGTTCGCGCGCGGCTTTCTCGCCAATGCGCTGGTCTTCCACCGCCTCGCGCTTTTCACGGCGGGCTTCAAACCAGCCGTCCAGCGTGTGCCCCAGCTCTTCGGCCCAGTGGCCCCAGGAAAAACGGAACACGCGCGGCAGGCACACCAGAACAAGCGCCAGCATGGCCAAAGCCGAACCGGTGAACCCCAACCAGCGCACGGAAAAAGCACCCAGGCCGTGCCCCAGCACGCCGCCTGCGTGGCCGGGCAGCAGCGCCTCAAGGCGGTAAAGGCGACTCCACTCCAGCACCGTGCTCGCGGCCATCAGCGCGGCGAGCGCCAGCCAGAACAGGCTGCGGCGCGCCCAGGGGCGTTGCCAGACACGAGCATGCTGCTCGTCACCCACATCGGCCCGCGTGCCGCGAATCCACCCGGCGAGCGCGGACAACCAGGCCCGCACCCCGACCAGAAAACACCACCAGACCGAGAAGCCGAAGAGGTAGTAGCTCCAATCGGCCAACAAGGCGCCGAGCCGGCCACCCCAGTTGCCCACCTCGGTGGCGGTACCGGTGGTGCTCCAGGCCGGATCGGCCAGCGAATGGCTCAACAAGGCCAGCAACCAGAAGGCCAGCGCGGCCGCACCCAGCACCAAGCCAATCTCCTGGGCAAAACGGGAAACGCCGACCTGCGGCTGCCCCGCACGGTCGGCGTTGAGGGTGTTCAGTGAGTAGGTCATGGGCTGTTCAAATGTCCAGCAGCGAGCTTACCCCAAGCCCACCTCTGTGCCACGTTCGGCAGACCCGGCCACCCGGCGGCGGCCGACAGGTTCAGCCCAGGGAATTCAGCCGTTCCTTGATGATGGTGCTGCCGTCTTCCGCCATCTCGATGAAACCCCGGTCTTCCAGGTCTTTCATGACGCGGCTGACCATCTCGCGCGAGGCACCGATCATCTTGGCCACGTCCTGGCGCGACACCCGGTCCTTGATGGTGAGCTGGCCGTCCTTGTCGGGCTGGGCAAATTCGAGCAGCGCGCGTGCCACACGGCCGTACACGTCCATCAGCGCGAGCGATTCGATCTTGCGGTCCGCGTGGCGCAGGCGCTGCACCAGGCCCTTCATGACCGCGTAGGCCATGGAACTGTTCTCCGGCAGGCAACGGGCGAACTCGGCGCGACCCAGGATCAGCACATCGGTCTGCACCTCGGCCTTGACCGTGGCCGAGTGCGGCTGGTTGTCGATCAGGCTCATCTCGCCCACATAGTCGCCGGGGTTCATGGTGGCCAGGATCACCTCGCGACCCCGCGAATCGGTGGTCACTACGCGCGCGCGGCCCGTGAGCACGATCGCCAGACAGTTCGACTTCTTGCCCTGCTCCACGATGCATTCGCCCCGCTTGAAACGGCGCTTGATGACCGCATCTGCAACGCCTTCGGCTTGTGCCTGCGTCAAGGTTGAGAAAAGCGGTACCCGGCGGATCAGATCGAGATTGGACAGTATCGACATGCGTGTATTCCTTGTTCTGGGAAGCGGCTGGAGCGCCGTTTCATACAATGACCCGAAGTCAAGGCCCCCTGCTCCGCAGGCTTCCGACCTGACGCACCAATATAACCGCCGACTCTAAACCACTTGCCCCGGAACCCGATGGGGACTTGCACCATGAAACACGCCAAAGTACTGATCCTCGGCTCCGGCCCGGCCGGCTACACGGCCGCGGTCTACGCGGCTCGCGCCAACCTCAACCCGGTGCTCATCACCGGCATCGCACAAGGTGGCCAACTCATGACCACCACCGACGTGGACAACTGGCCAGCCGACGCCGACGGTGTGCAGGGTCCCGATCTGATGCAGCGTTTTCAGGCACACGCCGAGCGCTTCAAGACCGAAATCATCTTTGATCACATCAACGCTGTCGACTTCAGCAAGCGTCCGTTCGTGCTCAAGGGCGACAGCGGCGAATACAGCTGCGACGCACTCATCATTGCCACCGGCGCATCCGCCAAATACCTCGGCTTGCCGTCAGAAGAAGCGTTCATGGGCAAGGGCGTGTCGGGCTGCGCCACCTGCGATGGTTTCTTCTACCGGGGGCAAGAGGTCAGCGTGGTCGGTGGTGGCAACACCGCCGTGGAAGAAGCGCTGTACCTCTCCAACATTGCCAGCAAGGTCACGCTGGTGCACCGCCGCGACACCTTCAAGGCCGAAGCCATCCTGATCGACAAGCTCATGGACAAGGTCGCGGCCGGCAAGATCGAACTGAAACTGCACAGCACGCTCGACGAGGTGCTGGGCGACCAGACCGGTGTGACCGGCGTGCGCCTGAAGAGCGTGAAGACCGGCGAAACCGAAGACCTCGCGCTCAAGGGCTGCTTCATCGCCATCGGCCACCAGCCCAACACCGACATTTTCAAGGGCCAGCTCGACATGAAGGATGGTTACATCACCACCCGCTCAGGTCTGCAGGGCATGGCCACCATGACCAGTGTGCCCGGCGTGTTTGCCGCCGGGGATGTGCAGGACCACGTGTACCGCCAGGCGATCACCAGCGCGGGCACGGGCTGCATGGCCGCGCTGGACGCCCAGCGTTTTCTCGAGCAGAACGCTGCTTGAATACGCAACTCCCCGCGAGATGGCCGATTGGCTATAATCGCGGGCTTTGCTGCATTTCTCCGGCTCGTCCGGTTCACAGCAGATTCGGGTTACCGCCACCCTTTCCTGGCGAGGTGAGGCTGCAGGGGCCAGACGCGGAATGCCTTCCGGTCGAAGCCTGCAGCTGTTTGAATGATCGGAGTGTCCTCATGGCACGCGTCTGCGACGTCACGGGCAAGAAGCCCATGGTCGGGAACAACGTTTCCCACGCCAACAACAAAACCAAGCGCCGGTTCCTGCCGAACCTGCAATACCGCCGTTTCTGGGTCGAGAGCGAAAACCG
>JAJNQE010000157.1 GCA_021154985.1 Hydrogenophaga sp. | reverse complement strand
TGGAAGCGAGTGCAGAGGAACGCGAAACGCGCGGGTTCATCTCGATCACCACCATGCGACCGTCGGCCGGGTTGATGGAGAACTGCACATTGGAGCCACCGGTGTCCACACCGATCTCGCGCAGCACGGCCAGCGAGGCGTTGCGCAGGATCTGGTATTCCTTGTCGGTCAGGGTCTGGGCCGGTGCCACGGTGATGGAGTCACCGGTGTGCACGCCCATGGGGTCCAGGTTCTCGATCGAGCAGACGATGATGCAGTTGTCCGCCTTGTCGCGCACCACTTCCATCTCGTACTCTTTCCAGCCGAGCAGCGACTCTTCGATCAGCAGTTCGTTGGTGGGCGAAGCCTCCAGACCGCGCTTGCAGATGGTTTCGAATTCTTCTGGGTTGTAGGCAATGCCGCCACCGGTGCCGCCGAGCGTGAAGCTGGGGCGGATCACCACAGGAAAGCCCACGGTCTTCTGCACACCCCAGGCCTCTTCCAGGCTGTGGGCAATGCCCGAGCGTGCCGACCCCAGACCGATTTTGGTCATGGCGTCCTTGAACTTCAGGCGGTCCTCGGCCTTGTCGATGGCTTCGGGCGTGGCGCCGATCAGCTCCACGTCGTGCTTGGCCAGCACACCATTGCGCCACAGATCGAGCGCGCAGTTCAGTGCGGTCTGCCCACCCATGGTCGGCAGGATGGCGAAGCCGCCCTTGGCCAGCGGCCGCTCCTTGGCGATGATCTTCTCCACCGTCTGCCAGGTGATGGGCTCGATGTAGGTGACGTCGGCCGTGGCCGGGTCGGTCATGATGGTCGCCGGGTTGCTGTTGATCAGCACGACCTTGTAGCCCTCTTCGCGCAGGGCCTTGCAGGCCTGCACACCGGAGTAGTCGAACTCACAGGCCTGGCCAATGATGATCGGGCCGGCGCCGATGATGAGGACGGTTTGTATGTCGGTTCTTTTGGGCATGGGGTTCGCGTGGTGTTGCGCCGGCTCTGGCTCTCAGGCCTGGCGCTGGGTGTTCAGTGTGTTCAGCAAGGCTTGCAGTCGCTCGGCCGGCACGTTTTTCTGCATCAGCTGCAGCAGGCCGTCGCCTTCGATCAGGGGCCGCAGCACCTCGACTTCAGCGTCGTAGAAACGCGCGTCCCAAGCCGCCAGTTCGGTGTTGAAGGTCTCGTCGTCCCAGGTCTTGCCCTTGGCCAGCAGCGTCACCAGCGGCATGGCCTTGTGTTCCATGAAGGATTTGCGGTAAGGCTTCTGCGCCCAGCGCTGGGCAAACCAGTCCTTGTGTGGCGCCTCCAGCGTCAGCATGCGCTTGCCGATGGCTTTTTCGACAGCGAACACAGGGAAACTGAACAGCTTCATGGCGGCGGCCTCAGGCGGTGGCGCTCACGCGGGCTTGCATGAGGTCGATGAAACGGTCGAACAAGTAGCCGATGTCGTGCGGGCCGGGCGAGGCTTCCGGGTGGCCCTGGAAACAGAACGCAGGCTTGTCGGTGCGGGCCAGGCCCTGCAGCGTGCCGTCGAACAGGCTCACGTGCGTGGCGCGCAGCGTGGCGGGCAGCGTCTTCTCGTCCACCGCAAAACCGTGGTTCTGGCTGGTGATGCTCACGCGCCCGTTGTCGAGATCTTTCACCGGGTGGTTGGCGCCGTGGTGGCCGAACTTCATCTTGAACGTCTTGGCACCACTGGCCAGTGCCAGGATCTGGTGGCCCAGGCAGATGCCGAAGGTGGGCACGCCGGCGTCGATGATCTCGCGCGTGGCCGCAATGGCGTAGTCGCAAGGCTCCGGGTCGCCGGGGCCGTTGGACAAGAACACGCCACTGGGCTTGAGCTTGAACACGTCGGCAGCGGGCGTCTGCGCCGGCACCACCGTGATCTTGCAGCCGCGCTGCGCCAACATGCGCAGGATGTTGTTCTTCACGCCGAAGTCGTAGGCCACCACGTGGAAACGTGGCGCGATCTGTTCGCCGTAGCCGAAGCCGAGTTGCCACTCGGTCTGCGTCCACGAATAGGGCTCGGTGGCTGAAACCACCTTGGCCAGGTCTTGCCCGGCCATGTTGGGTGCGGATTTCGCGGCGGCCACAGCGGCGGCCCGGTGCGCCTCGGTGATCGCCTCGCCCGCAGGCAGTGCGACGATGCAGCCGTTCTGCGCGCCGTGGGTGCGCAGGCGGCGCGTGAGCGCGCGGGTGTCGAGGTCGGCGATGGCCACGGTGCCCTCGCGCTGCAGGTAGTGCGAGAGGGTCTCGGTGCTGCGGAAGTTGGAGGCCAGCAGGGGCAGGTCTTTGATGATCAGGCCAGCGGCGTGGATGCAGCTGGCTTCGACGTCTTCCGCGTTGATGCCGGTGTTGCCGATGTGCGGATACGTGAGCGTCACGATCTGCTGGCAGTAACTGGGATCGGTGAGGATTTCCTGGTAGCCGGTGAGTGAGGTGTTGAACACCACCTCACCCGTGGTCTGACCGGTGGCGCCGATGGAGACGCCTGTAAAGACCGTGCCGTCGGCGAGCGCGAGAAGGGCTTTCGGGTGGACGGGAAGCACGGGTGGGACTCCAGAAGTGGGGCGAAACGCAGGCCACCGGCGGTTGGTGCCGCGCAGGCTTCGCGCCCGCCCTGCTCCGCATCAGCTGGGAGCCCGAACAGACAAAAACCTGGGGTGAGGAACCGGGGTGAGCGCGCGCTGCGCTGATTGCGGGTAAACCCCGGAATTATATGCTGCGCACACGCACGGCTGCGCTGGCATGCAGGCAGATGGCAGCTGCCGCAGCCACATTCAGCGACTCCTCACCGCCCGGCTGTGCAATACGCACCGACTGCGCGGCCATGGCTTCCAGTGCAGAACTCACGCCCTGCCCTTCATGGCCGAGCACCCAGGCGCACGGCCACGGCAAAGCGGCCTTGTGCAGCACATCACCTTGGTGCGAGCTGGTCACCAGCAACGGCACGTCCAACGCAGCGAGATCGCTGACCGACAGGCCTTCAACGAGTCGCAAGGCGAAATGCGCGCCCATGCCGGATCGCAGCACCTTGGGCGACCAGAGCGCCGCTGTGCCTTTGATCGCGAGCACCTGGCGGAAGCCGAACGCCGCCGCACTGCGCAAGATCGAACCCACGTTGCCCGCGTCCTGCAGGCAGTCCAGCACCACAGCGGCCTCGCCCACGACCAGGCCCGTGGCCTTGGGCAGGTCCCAGACAAAACCCACACCCGCCGGCGATTCGAGTCCGCTGATGCCGGCCATGAGCGCACGCGGCACCGTCACGTTGTGGTCGGATGCATCGCGCAGGTCGTGCGGCGCCTGAATCCAGAACTCGTCGGTGAAAACGGCCATGGCGGGCCGGTGGCCGCGCGCGAGCAAGGCGCGGCAGAGGTGGTCACCCTCCAGCCAGACCTGTCCCTGCTTGCGGTAGGCGGTGTTGTCTTGCGCCAGCAGCCGCAGGCGTTTGAGCAATGGGTTGTCCCGCGAGGTGATGACGGTGGGTTCGCTCATGCGGATGTGTCGTGTTCGTGGCTGACACGGGCAAGCGCCCGCGCCACCGGGGCAAAGGAGCGCCGGTGCACCGGCAAGGCCCCGTGCGTCTGCAAGGCACGCAAATGGTCGGCCGTGCCGTAACCCTTGTGGCGGTCAAACCCGTACTCGGGGTGTTGCAGGTGCAGTTCACGCAGGAGGCGGTCGCGCGTGACCTTGGCCAGAATGGACGCGGCCGAGATGCAAGGCACCAGCGCGTCGCCCGAGACAACGGCCTCGGCCAGCACGTCCAGCGCTGGCAGTCGGTTGCCATCCACCAGAACCTTGGTCGGCTTCAGTCGCAGACCCAGCACCGCACGCCGCATGGCGAGCATCGTGGCCTGCAAGATGTTGAGTTGGTCGATCTCTTCCACCGAAGCCTGCGCGATGCTGCAGCACAACGCCTTGGCGCGGATTTCGTCGTACAGGCGCTCACGGCGCAGCGCGGTGAGCTGCTTCGAATCGGCCAGGCCCTTGATGGGCTTGAGATCGTCCAGGATCACGGCAGCGGCCACCACCGGGCCAGCCAGCGGACCACGCCCGGCTTCGTCCACGCCGGCCACCAGCCCGGGCACGTCCCAGACCAGTTGGGCCTGCTCAGCCTTCAAGAACTTTGTCGATCGCATCGGTGGCCAGTTGGGCGGTGTCGCGCCGCAGGGTGTGGTGCAGTGCGGAGAAGCGCTGCTGCAAGGCGTTGATTCTCTCAGGCGCATCGAGCCAGTCCAGCACCGCCTGGGCCAGCGCGTTGGCCGACGCCGCTTCCTGCAAAAACTCCGGCACCACAAAGTCACCGCACAGGATGTTGGGCAGACCCACCCAGGGCTGCAACTGCTTGCGCCGCATGATCTGCCACGACAACCAGTTCATGTTGTAGGCGATCACCATCGGACGCTTGAACAGCGCGGCCTCCAGCGTGGCGGTGCCGCTGGCGATCAAGGTCACGTCACAGGCGGCCAACGCTGCATGTGACTGGCCTGCGATCACCTGAAGCTCTGCACCGAGCCCGGCGCTGCGGGCGGCGGCCTCGATGCGCTCGCGCAGCGCAGGCACGGCAGGCACCACAAAGCGGATGCCCGGACGCGCAGCGCGCAAACGGATGGCAGCCTCAAAAAACACCTGCGCCAGGTACTGCACCTCGGAGGCCCGACTGCCCGGCAGGATGGCCACCACGGTGTCCTCTTCGCGCAGGCCCAGTGCGAGCCGTGCAGCGGTGCGATCTGGCTCCAGCGCAATCACATTGGCCAGCGGGTGGCCCACATAGTTGGCGGGGATACCGTGTCGAGCGAGCAGCTCCGGCTCAAACGGAAAAATGCACAACACATGGTCTGCGCTGCGACGGATCTTCTCCACCCGCTCGGCGCGCCATGCCCAGACGGAGGGGCACACGAAATGCACGGTGCGCACACCGCCCGCCTTCAGATTGGCTTCCAGATCCAGGTTGAAATCGGGTGCGTCAACGCCGATGAAAACATCAGGCCGATCGGTGGTCAGGAGGCGCTGCTGCAGCTGCGCACGGATGCCCACGATCTCGCGGTAGTGGCGCAAGACCTCGACATAACCGCGCACCGCCAGCTTCTCGCTGGGCCACCAGGTCTTGAAACCCTGCGCCGCCATCTGCGGGCCACCAATGCCGAAGCTCTGAAGATCGGGCCAGCGCTGACGCACACCACCCAACAACAAACCCGCCAGCAGATCGCCAGACGTTTCGCCCGCCACCAGGGCAAAACGTTTTGAAGTTGCCATGGCGGGAAATCAGCGGACGATGCCGCGCTGGGGCGACACCTGGCCCAGGAAGTTCAGCATCATCTCGACATCGGGAGCAGCCTCGGGCGTTTTTTCGGTCAGCGCGCGGATGCGCTCGACCGACTGCTCCAGCTTCAGGTCTTCCCGGTACAGCGCCTTGTGCATGGCCTTCACCGCCGAGATGCGTTCGGGTGAAAAGCCGCGCCGGCGCAGCCCTTCAAAGTTCATGGAGCGCGCCTGCGCCGGCTGGCCCTGGCACATCACGAACGGGGGGAGATCGGCAAACAGCAGCGAGCACATGGCCGTCATGGCGTGTGCCCCCACGCGCACGAACTGGTGCACCACGGTGAAGCCACCCAGGATCACCCAGTCGTCCACCACCACATGGCCTGCTAGCTGCGAGTTGTTGGCAAAAATGGTGTGGTTACCCACCACGCAGTCGTGCGCCAGGTGCACGTAGGCCATGATCCAGTTGTCGTTGCCGATCTGGGTCACCGCGCGGTCGCCGGGCGAGCCGATGTTGAAGGTGCAGAACTCGCGCACCGTGTTGCGGTCACCGATCACGAGTTCACACGGTTCACCGGCGTACTTCTTGTCTTGCGGTACCGCGCCCAGGGAGTTGAACTGAAAGATCTGGTTGTCGCGGCCGATCGTGGTGTGACCTTCGATCACGCAGTGCGCGCCGATGGTGGTGCCCGCGCCGACCTTCACATTCGGGCCGATCACGGTGTAGGGACCGACCTCGACCGAGCTGTCGAGTTCGGCTGCGGGGTCCACCAGCGCGGTGGAATGGATCAGAGACACAGAGCGCCCTCCCCCACCATCAGGCGATGGTGCGCATGGTGCACATCAACTCGGCTTCGCATGCCACCTGCTCGCCCACGCGGGTGATGCCCTTGAACTTGAAGATGCCGGCCTTCATGCGATCCAGCGTCACGTCCATGACGAGCTGATCGCCCGGCTCCACCGGGCGCTTGAAACGCGCGCCGTCGATACCCGCGAAGTAATACACCGTCTTGTCATCCGGCGTCACGCCCAACGTGTCAAACGCCAACAGGGCTGCGACCTGCGCCATGGCTTCCAGCATGAGCACCCCGGGCATGACCGGGCGGTGCGGAAAGTGACCCACGAAAAACGGCTCGTTGATCGTCACGTTTTTCAGTGCCTTGATGCTCTTGCCTTTTTCAAGCTCCAGCACGCGGTCCACCAGGAGGAACGGATAACGGTGGGGCAACTGCTTGAGAATCTGGTGAATGTCCATCATGGCTTTGTGTTGTTCTGGAGGGCTTGTTCGATCGCGTGTTCTGCGGCCTTGAGGCGTTCGCGAAGGCGGTTGAGCTGCTTGAGGGATGCAGCATTTTTTTCCCAGTTGGCATTGTCGTCGATGGGAAACATGCCGGTGTAGTGCCCGGGCTTGAGCAACGAGCGGGTGACCACCGAGGCCGCCGACACGTGCACGCCATCGGCCAGCGTCAGATGCCCCAGCACCACGGCGCCGCCGCCGATGGTGCAGCCCGCGCCGATGGTGGCGCTGCCCGCCACGCCAACGCAGCCGGCCATGGCCGTGTGAGCACCGACGCGGACGTTGTGACCGATCTGGATCAGGTTGTCGAGCTTCACACCGTCCTCGATCACCGTGTCGTCCAGCGCCCCCCGGTCGATGCAGGTGTTGGCACCAATCTCCACGTCGTTGCCGATGCGCACGGCACCCAGCTGCTCGATCTTGATCCAGGCACCCTGGTGCGGCGCGAAACCGAAACCATCCGCCCCCAGGACCACACCCGAATGAAGCACGCAGCGCTCACCCACCGAGCAGCGCTCACCCAGCGTGACACGGGGGTGCAACACGGATTGCGCGCCAACGCTCGCATCGTCCCCGAGCACGCAGTGCGCCCCCACACGCGAACCTGCACCCAGACGCACACCCGCACCGATGACGGCAAACGCACCCACATCCACATCAGCAGCCAACTGGGCGCTGGGGTGCACCGCTGCGGTGGGGTGAATGACCGCCCGTACCACCGAAGCATGTTCACGCCGCCACCATTGGGTGAGGCGGGCAAAGTACAGATAAGGGTCGTCGGTGACGATGCACGCACCTCGCTCGCTGACCGCCGTGCGAAGCGAGGAAGGCGCGATCAGACAGGCCGCGCGCGTGGTGGCGATCTGCGACGCGTAGCGAGGGTTGGCAATGAAAGCCAACTCGTCAGGCCCTGCCGTGGCCAGTGGAGCCAACCGCTGAATGAGCGTGTCGGGTGAGCCGACAAGTTCGCCACCGAGGGCTTCGACAATGGAGCCCAGTGACCGTGACACGCCAAGGTCCCGCGGCTTATTTGCTGCCGTTCAAGCCACTGAGCACCTTGTCGGTGATGTCGTGCTTGGGGTTGATGTACACGGCTTCCTGAATGACGAGGTCGAACTTCTCGGCTTCGGCCACCTGGCGGATCACGCGGTTCGCGCGCTCAAGCACGCTCTGCAGTTCTTCGTTCTTGCGCATGTTCAGGTCTTCCTGGAACTCACGCTGCTTGCGCTGGAAATCGCGGTCCTGCTCGACCAGTTGGCGCTGGCGCGTGGTGCGCTGCCCTTCGGGCAAGGTGGGCGCTTCGCGCTCGAACTTCTCCGACGCAGATTTCAATTGGGCTGCGAGGGCCTGCACCTCTTTTTCCCGACGGGAGAACTCCTGCTCCAGCTTGGTCTGGGCGGCTTTGGCCGAGTTGGAGTCGCGCAGGATGCGCTCCAGATTCACAAAACCGATGCGCAGGTCTTGCGCTGCGACGCCCAGCGTTGCGAGCCCCAGGGCCACAGCAACGAGCGTCTTGCGGTTGAACAGGCTGGATAGTGTCTTCATCAAAAGGAGGTTCCGATCTGAAACTGGAATTTCTGGATTTTATCGCCGGTGAATTTCCGGATGGGATTGGCGATGGCGAATCTGAGCGGGCCGACCGGCGAGATCCAGCTCAGACCCACACCGACAGACGCGCGAAGGTCCGTGGCGTTGGGCCGGGAGTCGTTCTCCCCGAACACGTTGCCGACGTCCACAAAGCCGAACATGCGCAGGCTCCGGTCGTTGCCAGCACCGGGAAACGGGGTGATGAACTCGGCATTGAGCGCGATGCTGCGGTTGCCACCGATATTGACCGTGTCCGTCGAACCGGTAACGGCCGAACTCGGGCCCAGCGTACCTTGCTCGAACCCGCGCACCGAACCCAGGCCACCGCCGAAAAAGTTCTTGAACACGGGATAGGGGCGGCCACCCAGGCCTTTGCCAAAGCCCAGTTCGCTGTTGAAAGCCAGGGTGTACTGCTTGCTCAGCGGGTAGTACTGCTGGAACTGGTAGTTTGCCTTGACGTAGCGCGCATCGCCTGCCACGCCGAGCTCGGTGTTGAAGCGCTGCAGACGCCCCCGGGTGGGCACCAGGGCACTGTCACGCGTGTCGCGCGCCCAACCCACCGTCAGGGGAATGGTGTTGCTGGTCTCGCCAAAATCGCGTGCGTAGTCGCGGTAGGCATCCGGCAGGAAGATGCCGGATTCGATCGTCGTCTGCTCGACGCCCACACCAAAGAACACGGTGTCGGCTTCGGTGAACGGCACGCCAAAGCGCAGCGACAAGCCCTTGGTGATCAGTCGGTAGTCACCTGTGTTGGTGGTGGACTGGGTGTCGTAAGGGCGCGCGGTTCGGTAGTAGGCGTCGATGCTGCGCGAGATGCCGTCGGGCGTGAAGTACGGATCCACCGTGCTGACCACCAGCTGGCGGTTGAACTTGCTGGTGTTGACGTCGATGCCGAGGTAGTTGCCTGAGCCGAACACGTTCTCCTGGCGGATACCGGCAATGATGGAGAGTTCTTCAGCCTGCGAATACCCGGCACCCAGCGACAAGTTGCCTGTGGGCTTTTCCACCACCGAGATGGTGAGATCCACCTGGTCGGGTGAGCCCGCCACTGGCTGCGTGTCGATACCGACTTCGGTGAAGAAACCCAGGCGGTCCACTCGGTCGCGAGAGAGGCGGATGCGGTCGCTGTCGTACCAGGCCGATTCGAGCTGGCGGAACTCGCGGCGCACCACTTCGTCTCGCGTGCGGTTGTTGCCTTCCACGTTGATGCGGCGAACATAAACGCGCCGGGCTGGCTGGGCGCGCACAACAAAGGACACCCGTTTTTTGACACGATCGATCTCGGGCGTGGCCTCAACCTGTGCGAAGGCATAACCGAAGGCGCCGAAGTAGTCGGTGAACGCCTTCACGGTGCTCGCGACGTCCTCCGAGTTGTAGGCCTCACCAGCCTGCAAGGTGATCAGCGACTTGAATTCTTCTTCCTTGCCCAGGTACTCGCCTTCCAGCGCCACCGATGACACCACATAACGGTTGCCTTCGGTGATGTTGAGGGTGATCGACATGTCCTGCTTGTCGGGCGAAATCGCCACCTGCGTGGAGTCGATACGGAACTCGAGATAACCGCGGGTCAGGTAGTACGAACGCAGCGTCTCAATGTCGGCATTGAGCTTGGCGCGCGAATACCGGTCTGACTTGGTGTACCAGCTCAGCCAGCCGCCGGTGTCCAGATCGAACAGGTTGCGCAAGGTTGATTCGGAGAAGGCCTGGTTGCCGACAATCCGGATGTCTTTGATCTTGGCAATATCGCCCTCGACGACGCTGAAGTTGAGGTTGACCCGGTTGCGCTCGCCTGGCGTGACGGTGGTGACCACCTGTGCGGCGTACATGCTTTTGCTGATGTACTGGCGCTTGAGCTCCTGCTCGGCCCGGTCGGCCAATGCCTTGTCGAAGGGACGTCCCTCGGTCAGGCCGATGTCCCGCATCGCCTTGAGGAGCACCTCGTTGTCAAACTCCTTGATGCCAGAGAAGCTCACATCGGCCACGGTGGGACGCTCTTCCACGATGACCACCAGCACGTCGCCATTGATCTGCAGACGGATGTCGCTGAACAGGCCCAGGCCGAACAGCGAACGGATCGCGGTGGAGCCCTTGTCATCGCTGTACTGGTCGCCAATGCGGAACGGCAGCGAGGCGAACACTGTGCCAGGCTCCACACGCTGCAGACCTTCCACGCGGATGTCGCGCAAGGTGAATGGGTCCACAGCCCAGGCGGGCAAGGCGCTCAGCATGGCGGCCGCGAGCGCTGAAAGGGTCAGGCCGCGCAGACCGTTTTTGTTTTTTGTCATGGAAAAAGTGTTCAGCCAGCCAAGCGGGCCACATCATTGAACAAGGCAACGGACATGAGCGCCATGAGGACCACGACACCACCGCGCTGCAGGCGCTCCATCCAGACGTCAGACACGCTGCGACCGGTCACACCCTCCCAAAGATAATACATCAGGTGCCCCCCGTCCAAGACCGGCAGCGGCAGCAGGTTCAGCACCCCCAGACTCACGCTGATGAGGGCCAGAAACAGGATGTAAGAGGTGATGCCCAAGCTCGCTGATTTGCCCGCGTAGTCGGCAATCGTGAGCGGACCGCTGAGGTTCTTGATCGACGCCTCGCCAATCACCATGCGCCCCATCATCTTGAGCGTGAGCCACGACACCTCCCAAGTGCGGACCACGCCCTTGAGCAATCCGTCAATCGGGCCGTGGCGCACAGTCATCATTTCGGGCGCTGCGCCGATGTAGGCGCCCACGCGGCCCACCCACACGTCGCCCTGCTTCTCCGGGATGGGCTTCACCGTCAAGGTGACGCGCTGTCCGTTGCGATCCACCAGCCACTGTTGCTCGCTCGCTTGCCCCGCAGGGCCGGCGGCAGCCCGGATGAGCGCACGCAGACGCTGCCCGTCGGCCACGGCAGCGCCATCAACACTGCGCACCGTGTCACCGGCCATCAAACCAGCCGCCGCCGCGGCGCCGCCCGCCATCACCTCGCCCACCACGGGCTGGGTCCAGGGGCCGGTGATGCCGATCTTCTGAAACAGCGAAGCATCGGCTTCGCGCACATCGAGCCCTGCCAACGGCAGCACGACCGAGCGCACCGGGCCTCCCTCGTCGTTGCTGACCCGAAGTGTCATGTCTTCATTGAACAGCGCTGCCTGCGTCAGGCGCCAGCGCAAGTCTTCGAACGAACCCACATCGCTCAGACCCTCTTCGTCGGGGCCCGCCTGCGACACCCATTCACCGCCGCGCAGACCCGCTGCCTCGGCGAGCGAACCGATGGCGGGACTGGCGAGCACAGGCTTGGGCTCTTCAACACCGCTCCAGTTCACCGCAGCGTACAAGGCCACAGCCAGCAGCAGGTTGGCCGCCGGGCCCGCCGCCACAATCGCGGCGCGGGAGCGCAGTGGTTGGGTGTTGAAGGCCAGATGGCGCTCGGCGGCATCGACCGGCGCTTCGCGCTCGTCGAGCATGCGCACGTAACCACCCAGCGGCAGGGCGCACAACACGAATTCGGTCGGGCTGCCCTTTTTGCGCCAGGTCAGCAGCGGTTTGCCAAAGCCGACCGAGAAGCGCAGCACCTTGACGCCGCAAGCGACCGCCACGCGGTAGTGGCCGTACTCGTGCACGGCGATCAGCAGGCCGAGGGCAACCACAAAGGCAACGAGAGTGAGCATGGTGGGCGGGTCGTGAAGTGTTGAGGGTGCTTCAGCGCCTGCGGGCCGGGCGGTTCAGCGGGCGAGCCGCTCGACCTGGGTTTGCGCCAGGCGACGGGCCTGATGATCGATGGCCAACAAGTCGGACAAGTTGTTGGGTTTGGAGGGGATCAGGCCCTGCAAAGTTGCATCGTTGACCGCGTGGATCTGATCAAAACGCAAGCGCTGATCAAGAAACGCCGCCACGGCCACCTCGTTGGCCGCGTTGAGCACCGCCGTGGTGCCCACCGGCCCTTTCAGCGACGCCCAGGCCAGCGGCAAGCCGGGAAAACGCAGATCGTCCGGCTTTTCGAAGGTCAGGGCCCCCAGGGTGCTGAAGTCCAGTGGTGCGGCCCCCGAGGCAATACGCTCGGGCCAGGCCAGGCCGTAGGCGATGGGCACCCGCATGTCGGGCGTGCCGAGTTGGGCGACCACCGAGCCGTCGGTGTACTGGACCATCGAGTGGATCACGCTCTGTGGGTGGATCACCACCTCGATCTGCGCCGGCGGCAGGCCGAACAGGTAGCAGGCCTCGATCACCTCCAGCGCCTTGTTCATCATGGTGGCCGAGTCCACCGAAATCTTGCGCCCCATCACCCAGTTCGGGTGCGCGCAGGCCTCGTTGGGCGTGACCTGCGCCAGCGTTTGCGGCTCGCGCGTGCGAAACGGACCACCCGAAGCGGTCAACACGATCTTGTCCACCCGGCGCGACCACGAGGCCGGGTCTTCGGGCAACGACTGGAAAACGGCGGAGTGTTCGCTGTCGATGGGCAAGAGCGTGGCGCCACCGTCGCGCACCGCCTGCATGAACAGCGCGCCGCCCACCACCAGCGCCTCCTTGTTCGCCAGCAGGAGTTTTTTGCCGGCCTGCGCTGCCGCCAGGCTGGGCGCGAGACCAGCCGCCCCCACGATGGCGGCCATGACGGCGTCCACCTCGGGATCGGAGCACACCTCGCACAGCGCCTGCTCACCCGAGAGCACCTGCACCGGCAAACCCAGCTCACGCACCCGCTCGGCCAGTTGAGCCGCGTGCAACGCACTCACCATCACGGCATAGCGCGGCGCAAACTGCCGGCACTGCGCCAACATCAGATCAACCTGCGTGGACGCCGTGAGCGCGAACACGCTGTAGCGGTCGGGGTGGCGCGCCAGCACATCGAGCGTGCTCTTGCCGATGGACCCGGTGGAGCCGAGGATGGTGATGGACTGCGTGGCGTTCATGGCATTCAGAAAGTGGTGAGCATCATCGCCAGCGGCAGGACAGGCAGCAAGGCGTCGACCCGGTCCAGCACGCCACCGTGACCCGGCAGCAGTCCGCTGGAGTCCTTCACGCCCGCACTGCGCTTGACCAGCGACTCCACCAGATCTCCGGCCACGCTCATGGCCACCAGAAAGGCGAGCGACAACACGGCCAGAAGCGGGCCAAAGGCCCAGAGCCTGGCATAAAGACTGGTGGCGTTGTCCATGCCGCGGGCGTCGGCCCAGAGCCAGCAAGCGGCCAGCACGAACACACCGACAAAACCACTGATGGCGCCTTCCCAGGTCTTGCCAGGACTGATGCCGGGGGCCAGCTTGCGCCGACCGAACGACTTGCCACCGAAGTAAGCCGCGATGTCGGCCATCCAGACCAACAGCAGCACCGACAACAAAAATCCCAGACCTGTGAGCCGGGCCTGCACCATGGCGACCCAGGCGCACCCGATGAGGACCAGGCCAAGCCAAAGCCGCAAGCCCTTGGGCCATGAACCCCAACCCGAGACACCGCGCGCCAACATGGCCACCGCCACAACCACCCACAACACACCCAAACCAATCCAGACGCTGCGCCACGACCGGTCGAGCCCCCCCGTCAACCAGATGCCCACCATGACCACGCCCAGGCCCAGGCCCAAGGCCAGCGCGGGGCGTGAGCCAACACCATTGAGACGGGCCCATTCCCAGCCGGCGGCCACGATCAGCAGCAAAGTGAGCGCTGCAAAAGGTTCGATGGCGGGATAAAACAGGGCGGGCAACAGCACCGCCAGCAGCAGCAAGGCGGTGATGACGCGCTGTCTAAGCATGTCGATCGCCGCCCACCGCCAGCAGGGGTTCGACCTGGGCGATCTGCTCTGACGTCTGTCCAAAGCGGCGTTCGCGGTTGGCATATTCCTGCAACGCACTGTCCAGCTCGGCGGGGCCGAAATCGGGCCACAGGCATTCGGTGAACACCAGTTCGGTGTAAGCGGTTTGCCACAGCAGGAAGTTGCTGATGCGCAGTTCGCCGCCAGTGCGGATCAACAGATCGGGATCGGGCACGTGGGCCAGCGCCATCTGGCCGTTCAGGCTCTCCTCGGTGATCTCGAGCCCCTGGGCAGCCAGTTTGCGGGCCGCCTGTGCCATGTCCCAGCGGCCACCGTAGTTGAAGCACACATTGAGCACCAGTTTGTCGTTGTGGGCGGTATCGCTCTCAGCCGCCAACAAACCCTGGACCACACGTTTGGACAACCCCTGTCGATCACCAGGGAAGTGCAGCCGAACGCCGTTGTCGCCCAGCGAGGGGACCTCGCGCGACAACGCGAGCACCAGCAAGTCCATGAGACTGGAGACCTCTTCCACCGGCCGGTTCCAGTTCTCCGACGAGAAAGCGAACACCGTCAGCACCGCTATGCGGCGCTCCAGGCAAGCCTTGACGACGCGCCTCAGCGCCTCGACACCCTGTTTGTGGCCGGCCACGCGAGGCAGCCAGCGCTTTTGCGCCCAGCGGCCGTTGCCGTCCATCACGATCGCCACATGGCGTGGCAACGAGCCGGCGAGCGAGTCCTGTTGGGGCATGGGTGGGGCTGTCGGTGACGAAACGTCGCGAAAAAACTTCACTGACGGTCAGACCGCCATGATGTCCTGCTCCTTGCCGGCGACAAGGCGGTCCACCTCATTGATGACCCGGTCGGTGAGCTTCTGGATATCTTCCTGCGAACGACGATCGTCGTCCTCGGAGGCCAGCTTTTCTTTCACCAGCTTCTTCACCTGCTCGTTGGCATCGCGGCGCAGGTTGCGGATGGCGATCTTGGCGGCCTCGCCGTCACCGCGCACGACCTTGGTGAGCTCCTTGCGGCGCTCTTCGGTCATGGGCGGCATGGGCACGCGGATCAAATCACCCTGGCTCGATGGGTTCAAGCCCAGGTCGGACTCACGAATGGCTTTCTCGATCTTGGCGCCCATGCCTTTTTCCCAGGGCGCCACACCAATCGTGCGTGCATCGAGCAAGGTGAGGTTCGCCACCTGCGACAGCGGCAACATCGCGCCGTAGTAGTCCACATGCACCGTGTCGAGCAATGCCGGATTGGGGCGGCCGGTTCGGATCTTGGTCAGCCCGTTCTTGAACGCTTCCACCGACTGCATCATCTTGTGCTCGGCGGTTTTGCGAATGTCATCAACGCTCATGAAAACTCCTCATTTCTGCAGGGGGTGCGCACCTGGGCGCATCACACATGAACCAGCGTGCCTTCGTCCTTGCCCATCACCACGTCGCGCAGCGCACCGGGCTTGAAGATCGAAAACACCTTGACCGGCAGTTTCTGGTCGCGGCACAGGGCAAAGGCCGTGGCGTCCATCACCTGCAGGTTTTTTTGCATCGCCTCATCAAAGGTGATCGATGCATAGCGCGTCGCGGAAGGATCCTTGTTCGGATCGGCGCTGTACACGCCGTCCACCTTGGTGGCCTTGAGCACGATCTCGGCACCGATTTCCGCACCGCGCAGGGCAGCCGCAGTGTCGGTGGTGAAGAAGGGGTTGCCGGTACCGGCGGCAAACACGACCACCTTGCCCTCTTCGAGGTACTGCAAAGCCTTGGGGCGCACATAGGGCTCGACCACCTGTTCGATGGCGATGGCCGACATCACACGCGCCACCAGGCCGGCCTTGTCCATGGTGTCGGCCAGCGCCAGCGAATTCATCACCGTGGCCAACATGCCCATGTAGTCGGCGGTCGCGCGGTCCATGCCCACCGAACCACCCGCCACACCGCGGAAGATGTTGCCGCCACCGATCACGATGGCCACCTGCACGCCCAGGCGGGTGACGTCTGCAATTTCTTCCACCATGCGCACGATGGTGGCCCGGTTGATGCCGAAGGCGTCGTCGCCCATGAGGGCTTCACCCGACAACTTCAGCAGAATCCGTTTGTAGGCAGGCATGTGACAACTTTCAGGAAGCGAAAACACAAATTTCAGCCGGCAAGTGTACCGAGGAGCGCGGGCTCATCAGCGCCGGTTACACACAAGACAACGGGCCTTTCGGCCCGTTGTCTTGTTCAGAGCGGCAACGGTTGCCGCCAGCGGGTGCTCAAGCGCCTTTGGCAGCGGCGACCTGGGCGGCCACCTCGGCGGCGAAGTCGTCCACTTTCTTCTCGATGCCTTCACCGACCACGTACAGGGTGAAACCCTTGACGGTGGTGCCGGCGGCCTTGAGCATGGCCTCAACCGTCTGCTTGTCGTTCTTCACAAAAGACTGGTTGAACAGCGAAACTTCCTTGAGGTACTTCTGGACCGCGCCGTCGATGCGCTTGGCCACGATCTCTGCGCTCTGTGCCGGCTTTCCGGCGGCCACGAGTTCCTTGTTGGCTTCGTCGGCCTTGGCCGTGGCCACCGAACGCTCGCGCTCGATGAACTCGGCGGGCACGTCGTTGCTGGTCAGGGAGACGGGCTTCATGGCGGCCACGTGCATAGCGACGTCTTTGGCGGCGGTCTCGTCGCCTTCAAACTCCACCACCACGCCGATGCGCGTGCCGTGCAGATAGCCAGCGAGCTTGGAAGCGCCGCTGTAAGCCTTGAAACGGCGGAAAGACATGTTTTCGCCGATCTTGCCGATCAGGCCCTTGCGCACGTCTTCCAGCGTGGGGCCGAAGCCGTCCTGGCTGTAAGGCAGCGCGAAGCGCGGCGGGGGGTCAACCCCTATGCATGGCGATCGAACTCCACTGCGACGGTGACACCGCCTGCGGATCGCTCGTCGTGTCCTGGTAGTCGACGTTGTCAAGCGCCGAGAAATCGCTCACCCGGTTCTCGTT
>JAJNQE010000126.1 GCA_021154985.1 Hydrogenophaga sp. | reverse complement strand
GCCTTGATCTTGCCGTCCAGAATGGCTTGCAGCGCCGACTGCTCGTCGTCGAACACGCGGGCCGGGCCGGTCATCACCGGGTTCTTCAGGCCGGTGATCTTGGCCACCGCGCCTTCAGGGCTCAGGTTGCCTTTGAGGATGGCGAGATGCCCGTGCTCATACATGGGCTTGTCGATCGGGCGGATCACGTCCTGGTCGGCGCGCGGTGCATCGGGCACATCCTTGAGCACCTCGGCAATCGTCTGGCCGCTGATGGTGAGGCAGTCGCCGTGCAGCAGGCCGGCGTTGAGCAGCACCTTCATGACCTGGGGAATGCCGCCCGCCTTGTGCAGGTCGACCGCGAGGTACTTGCCGCTGGGCTTCAGGTCGCACAGCACCGGCGTTTTCTGGCGCACGCGCTCGAAGTCGTCGATGGTCCACTCCACGCCTGCGCAATGTGCGATGGCCAGGAAGTGCAGCACCGCGTTGGTGGAGCCCCCCGTGGCCATGATCACCGCCACCGCGTTCTCGATCGCCTTCTTGGTCACGATGTCGCGCGGCTTGATGTCCTTCTTGATCGCCTCGATCAGCACCTTGGCCGACTCCTTGGCCGAGTTCATCTTCTCGTCGTGCGGGTTGGCCATGGTTGACGAGTAGGGCAGCGAAATGCCCAGCGCCTCGAAGGCCGATGACATGGTGTTGGCGGTGTACATGCCGCCGCACGAGCCGGAGCCAGGGATGGCGCGCATTTCAATTTCGCGCAGGTCTTCGTCGCTCATGTTGCCGGCGGCGTTCTTGCCCACGGCTTCGAACACGCTCACGATGTTGAGGTCCTGGTCTTTCCAGCGGCCCGGCAGGATGGTGCCGCCGTAAACGTAAATGGCCGGCACGTTGGCGCGCAGCATGCCCATCAGGCCACCGGGCATGTTCTTGTCGCAGCCACCGACCACGACCACACCGTCCATCCACTGGCCGCCCACGCAGGTTTCGATGCAGTCGGAAATGACTTCGCGGCTCACCAGCGAATACTTCATGCCCTCGGTACCCATGGCCATGCCGTCGGAAATGGTGGGCGTGCCGAACACCTGCGCATTGCCTCCCGCTTCCTCGATGCCGGCAATCGCCGCGTCGGCCAGCTTCTGCAGGCCCGAGTTACACGGTGTGATGGTGCTGTGGCCGTTGGCCACACCCACCATGGGCTTCACAAAGTCACCTTCCTCGTAGCCCATGGCGTAGTACATGGAGCGGTTGGGCGCACGCGACTTGCCTTGCGTGATGTTGGCGCTGCGGCTGTTGATGGGCTTGATCGGGATGGTTTTGCTGTCGGCCATGGTCTTGTCTCGTGGGTGGGAAAAAGAGCGTCAAGTATGCGGCAGCACCCCGCCGCTTTCCAATTGCTTTGAAGGTCGCATTTGATACGCTCGGCATATGAATGAGCTCTCCAGATCGCTGCGCCTTGAATTGCGCCAGTGGCGCCAGTTCGAGGCGCTGGCCGAAGAACTGCACTTCGGCCGCGCCGCCGCCCGCCTGCACATGACCCAGCCACCGCTCACCCAGGCCATCGCCGGGCTGGAGACCGCGCTCGGCGTGCGCCTTTTCGACCGTACGCAGCGCAGTGTCCGAATCACGCCGGCTGGCGCAGCCCTGCTCCCCGAGGTGCGCGAACTGCTCGCGAGGGCGCAGGCCCTGCCCGAACTGGCTCGCGCCGCTGCGGCGGGGGAGCTGGGGCGGCTTCGGCTGGCGTTTGTGTCCACGGTGGGGTTCGAACTGTTGCCGCGCTGGGTGCGGGCGTTTCGCGAGCAATGGCCACAGGTGTCGCTGGAGCTGATCGAAGCCACGGGCGATGTGCAGCTTGAGCTGCTCGCACGGGGTGAGGTGGACGCCGGTTTTGTGCTGCACTCGCCCGGCTTCGTCGCGCCCGGCCTGGCGCAGGCGCTGATCGCCACCGAACCGCTGGTGGTGGCTTTACCCGAATCCCACCCGCTGGCGCTGGCGGAGCGGCCGGCACTCCACAGCCTGCTGGCCGAGCCGCTGGTGATCTTCCCCCGGCGCATCCTGCCCTCGCTGTTCGATGCCATCTTTGCGCTCTACAACGCGGCCGGCCGCGTGCCGCAGGTGTCGCAAGAGGCCATCCAGATGCAGACCATCGTCAACCTCGTGTCGGCCGGGCTGGGCATGGCCTGGGTGCCGCCGAGCGTGCGGCAGTTCCAGCGGCCGGGTGTGGTGTACCGATCGGTGGCCTGGCCGCGGGGCAGGGCGGTGCCCGCCTGCGAGACCAGTCTGGTGTGGAAGGCAGATGCCATGAGTCCGGCGCTGGCGCATTTCATCGAATTTGCGGGTGCTCAAGCGGCCGGCGCCAGGCCATCAAGGGCGCATTCTCGAAAGGCACAATAGTCCGATGCTTCAACACCCCCAAATCGACCCGGTCGCGCTTCAGCTCGGCCCGCTCGCCATCCACTGGTACGGCCTCACCTACCTCGCTGCTTTCGGCCTCTTCATGTGGCTGGCCAACCTGCGCCTGCGCCACCAGCCGTTTGCCGGTATCACCAACCCGCCATGGACGCGGCGCGATGTGGAGGACATCCTGTTCCTCGGCGTGCTCGGCGTGGTGGCGGGCGGTCGCATCGGGTACTGCCTGTTCTACAAACCCGCGTATTACCTGTCCAACCCTTTGGAAATCTTCGCCATCTGGCAGGGCGGCATGAGCTTTCATGGCGGTCTGCTCGGCGTGATGCTGGCCATGGTGTGGTACGCGCACAGCCGCAAGCGCCCGTTCATGGAAGTCATGGACTTTGTGGCCCCGTGCGTGCCCACTGGCCTGGCCGCCGGGCGAGCAGGCAACTTCATCAACGGTGAACTCTGGGGCCGGGTGGCCGATCCGTCGCTGCCCTGGGGCATGGTGTTTCGCGGCGCCGGCGACCTGCCGCGCCACCCCTCGCAGATCTACCAGTTCCTGCTCGAAGGCCTGCTGCTGTTTGTGCTGCTCTGGCTGTACGCGCGCAAGCCGCGTGCGCGCGGGCAGGTCTCGGCGGTCTTCCTTGTCGGGTATGGCGTGTTCCGCTTCATTGCGGAGTACTTCCGCGAGCCCGACGCACACCTGGGCCTGCTGTCGCTCGGCATGAGCATGGGACAGTGGCTGTGCGTGCCCATGATCCTGGGCGGTGCGGGCCTGTGGTGGTGGTTCGGCCGGCGCAACTAGATAGAACGGGATACGCGCCCCCCACGCGACACGGCTTCACCATTCGTCGCGAGCAAGGGTAAATCCCCGGTGCAGATGGCCGGGGATTTTTTATGATTCGCCGTAATTACAGGTGATTACGAACCACTTTCAACCCATGCGACTGGTGCACAACGCCCTTCACAACTCCCTCCACGACGAAGTGGCGGCCCAGTTGCGCGAACGCATCTTCGACGGCGTGCTGGCGCCCGGCAGCTTCATCGACGAGCTCGCGCTTTGTGGTGAATGGGCGATTTCGCGCACGCCCCTGCGGGAGGCGCTCAAGGTGCTGGCCGCCGAAGGCCTGGTGCGCCACGAGCCGCGCCGGGGGTGTTTCGTCAACCAGATCACCGAACGCGACCTGGACGAGATCTTTCCCGTCATTGCCCTGCTCGAAGGCCGGTGTGCCTTCGAAGCCGCCAGCAACGCCACCGACGCCGATCTGGTGGCACTGGAACTGATGCACGACCGCCTGACCCGTTGCGCGAAAAACCGCCGCATCAACGACTACTACCAGGCCAACTTCACCATTCACGAGGCCATCATCACCCTGGCTAACAACCGCTGGCTGGCGCAGGTGATCGGCGACCTGCGCAAGATCGTGAAGCTCGCGCGCCTGCAACAACTGCATGCGCCCGGTCGGCTCGAACAAAGCCTGTCGGAACACATGGCGGTGTTTGCCGCCATCAAGGCGCGCGATGCCGAGGGCGCCGAGGCCGCCATGCGCACCCACCTCACGCGACAGCGCGTGGCCTTGCGCGAACTCGCGCGCAGCAACACATCGAGGATCTCCGCATGAGCACCGCTGAATGGATCGAGAAGGGCGTGTCCATCCTTCGTCATGGCGGCAAGCCCGCCGTGCGATCGACGCAGGAGCGGCTCAAGGGTGCCCTGATCCACGAAGGCGAGGCGATGTCGCCACGCCAGTTGCGCCGCCTGCTCGAACAGCTCAAGGGCATTGTTGATCCGCTGCTCAGCGAGGTGGAGGGTGGCGCCCGTGCGCAAGCCCTCATGACCTGGTATGCCAAGGCCACACCGCCCGAGCGCCGCGACCTGTGGCTGCTCATGAGCGAGCAGTTCGTGGCCGACGCCGAACAGATCAAGGCCGCCCAGACGCAGTTCGCAGCCGCCGTGGGCACACCCGACGAAGCCGCGGCCGAGGTGCTGTACCGCCGCGCCACGGTGTCGCCGCGCCGGCGCATCCTGCAGCGTTTCAGCGCGCACCCCGAGGGCATTCGGTTTCTGGTCGACGTGCGCGCGGAAATGCAGCCCCACCTCAAGGCCGACAAGCGCCTGCTCGCACTCGACGTGGAGATGGAGTACATGTTCTCCACCTGGTTCGACGTGGGCTTTCTGGAACTGCGCCGCATCAGCTGGGATTCGCCCGCTTCGCTGGTGGAAAAGCTCATCAAATACGAGGCCGTGCACGACATCCGCAGCTGGGCCGATGTGAAGAACCGGCTCGATGGCGACCGCCGCTGTTATGGGTTTTTTCACCCGCGCCTGCCCGAGGAGCCGTTGATCTTCGTCGAGGTGGCGCTCATGAACGAGATCGCCGACTGCATCACGCCGCTGCTGGACGAAGAGGCCGCACCGGTCGACATTGCCAAGGCCACCACCGCCATTTTTTATTCAATCAGCAACACGCAAACCGGCCTGCGCGGCGTGAGCTTTGGCGACTCGCTCATCAAGCGCGTGGTGGAAACACTGCACCAGGAGTTCCCCCGGCTCAAGGTGTTCGTCACGCTCTCGCCCATTCCGGGGCTGCGCGCCTGGCTCAACAAAAACGCACCGGCCGAGTTGCTCAAAAGCTGGGAGAACCTGGAGCAGCTCACCGACAATGCGCCCGAGCGCAAGACCTTGCTGGGCTGGGCCGCGCGCTACCTGGGCAAGGAAATGCAGGGCGGCAAACCGCTGGACCCGGTGGCACGCTTTCACCTGGGCAACGGTGCGCGGGTCGAGCGACTCAACTGGGCGGGTGACCCGTCCCACAAAGGTTCCAAACAATCCTACGGTTTGATGGTCAATTACCTCTATGACCTTAAACGCCTGGAAAAACACCGCGCCTGGCTGGCGCAGGGAAAGATCCCGATAGCCGCAGCGATCGAAGACCTGTACCTTTGACGCTGTTTTTTACAACCACAGGAGACAACAACATGACCGACAACTTCAACCGCAGGGACATCTTGCGCGCCGCCGCGGCAGGCGCCGCCGTTTTCGGCACCGGCACCGCGGCTTACGCGCAATCGACCTGGCCCACCAAGCCCGTGACCATGATCGTGCCGTTCCCCGCCGGTGGCGGCACCGACGCGTTTGCCCGCCCCATGGCCGCGCAGTTCACGCGCCTGGCCGGTAAAAGCCTGGTGATCGACAACCGGGGCGGCGCTGGTGGCACGCTGGGTGCCGGCATCGCGGCCAAGGCCACGCCCGATGGCTACACGCTGTTCATGGGCGCGGTGCACCACACCATCGCCCCGAGCATGTACCCCCGCCTGGACTACAACATCGAGACCGATCTGATCCTGGTGGCCAGCGTGCCGCAGGTGCTGGTGGTCAATCCCAAGAACATCTCGGGCGCCGGCTTCAAGGAGTTCATGGCGCAGGTCAAGGCCAACCCCGGCAAGCTCAACTACGGTTCGGCCGGCGGCGGCACCTCGCACCACTTGGCGGGTGAGCTGTTCAAGCAGCAGTCCAACACCTTCATCACCCACATCCCTTACCGCGGTGCCGGCCCGGCACTCAACGACCTGATCGCCGGTCAGGTGGACATGATGTTCGACGGTCTCGGATCGTCGGCGGCCCACATCAAGGGCGGTCGCATCAAGGCGCTGATGGTGTCCGGCGCCAAGCGCAATGCGGCTTTCCCCGACGTGCCTTGCGCTGCCGAGCTCGGCATGCCCGACTACAACGTGACCACTTGGTACGGCGTGTGGGCGCCCAAGGGCACGCCGGCCGATGCGCAGGCCCGCGCCATTGAAGAAATCCGCAAAGCCGTGACCACCGATGAGGCCAAGGCCGTCTGGGCCAACCAGGGCGCCGAGTTCGCCAACGTCAGCGGCCCGCAGTTCGACGCCTTCGTCAAGGGCGAGATCCGCAAGTGGGCGGCGGTGGTCAAGGCTTCTGGCGCCAAGCTGGACTGAGCGCCAGCATGTCGGGCCAGGTGCACCTTGCCATCGAACAGACGCTGGCACGGGTGACCCTGAGCCATCCCGGCAAGTTCAACGCCATGTCGCGTGCGATGTGGCGCGAACTCAAAGCCGTGTTCCTGGACCTGCAAGGCGGGGCCGGCGTGCGCTGCGTGATCGTGGTGGGCGAGGGCGGCCACTTCTGCGCCGGTGGCGACATCGCCGAGTACCCCGACTTCCGTTTCGATGAAGCCGCCTTGCGCGATTTCCACGAAGGCG
This sequence comes from Hydrogenophaga sp., assembly GCA_021154985.1. Taxonomy (GTDB): domain Bacteria; phylum Pseudomonadota; class Gammaproteobacteria; order Burkholderiales; family Burkholderiaceae_C; genus Hydrogenophaga. The sequence continues at coordinate 7,887 of JAJNQE010000126.1, read as the reverse complement.
ATGTGTGGGGTGGCCTGGGTGCGATGCTGGCATGCGATGTGCCGCTGCTCGCTCAGATCGAAGGCAATTGCATGGGTGCCGGTGTGGAGATTGCCAGCTGTTGCGACATCCGGGTGGCCGCCAGCGGCGCACGTTTTGGCGCGCCCATCGCCAAGCTCGGTTTCCCCATGGCGCCGCGCGAGGCCGCCCTGGTGGCCCGCGAGGCGGGCGCCGCCACCGCGCGCGAGATGCTGCTGGAGGCCGCGGTGTTTGACGCCGCCGAGATGAAGGCGCGCGGCTTCCTCAACACGGTGCTGCCCGACGGCACACTCACCACCGCCGTGCTCGCGCGCGCCCAGCGCATCTGTGCGCAGTCGCCGCAGGCCGCGCGTCTCAACAAACAAGCCTTGCGGGCCACCCGGGGCGCCACCACGGCCACAGACGACACGGCCTACCGCTACGCCGACAGCCCCGAACACCACGAAGGTATCGCGGCGTTCCTGGCCAAGCGACCTGCGGTTTTCTGATTTTTTTGTCACACCACTTTGTTGACCAGACCATGAGCAACCTCAACCTCTTTGCTGCCCTGCGCGCGGCTTTTCCGAAAGACCTTGACCGCGTCGCGATCGAGACCGACGACGGCCTGCGCTATTCGTGGCGAGACCTCGACCGGGCCTCCGCCATGGTGGCCAACCTGCTGGATTCGCTGGCGCTGCCCCCCGCCTCGCGCGTGGCCGTGCAGGTGGAAAAGTCGGTCGAGGCGCTGGTGCTGTACCTTGCCACGCTGCGCGCGGGCCACGTGTTCCTGCCGCTCAACACCGCCTACCAGAGCGCCGAGATCGAGTACTTCATCGGCAACGCCGAGCCTGCGGTGGTGGTGTGCAGCCCGGGCCAGTTCGGCTGGGTCAGCAAGATCGCCTTCACCGCGGGCACGCGCCATGTGTTCACGCTGGGCGACAACCGCACCGGCAGCCTGCTCGAGCGCGCCGCCCACATGAGCGACCAGCACACGCCCGCTGTTCGCAAGGACGACGACCTCGCCGCCATCCTCTACACCAGCGGCACCACCGGGCGCAGCAAAGGCGCCATGCTCACGCACGGCAACCTGCGCAGCAATGCCGAGGTGCTCAAGACCTACTGGGGCTGGCAGCGCGACGACGTGCTGATCCACGCACTGCCCATCTTCCACGTGCATGGCCTGTTCGTGGCCATCCACGGTGCGTTGATCAACGGCAGCAAGATGTTCTGGATGTCGAAGTTCGACCCCAAGCGGGCGATCGAGAAGTTCTCAGAGGCCACGGTGTTCATGGGCGTGCCCACGCTCTACACCCGCATGCTGGCCGAGCCCACGTTGACCCCGAAGCAGGCGGCCCACATGCGCCTGTTCATCTCGGGCTCGGCGCCGTTGTTGATCGAGACCTTCAACGAGTGGAAGGCCCGCACGGGCCACACCATTCTGGAGCGCTACGGCATGAGCGAGACGGCCATGTTGACGTCCAACCCCTGCAACGCCGACGCGCGCCACGGTGGCGCCACCGAGCGGCGCGGTGGCACGGTGGGTTTCCCGCTGCCGGGGGTGGAGCTGCGCGTGATGGGTGACGACGGCCAACCGGTGCAGCCGGGCGAGATCGGCGGCATTCAGGTGCGCGGCCCGAACATCTTCAAGGGTTACTGGCGCATGCCCGAGAAAACGGCCGAAGAGTTCACGGCCGATGGTTTCTTCAAGACGGGTGACGTGGGGCGCATCGACGAGCGTGGCTACGTGAACATCGTGGGCCGCAACAAGGACCTGATCATCTCGGGGGGCTACAACGTGTACCCGGCCGAGATCGAGGGCTACATCAACGAGATGCCGGGGGTGGTGGAGAGCGCGGTGATCGGTGTGCCGCACCCTGACTTTGGCGAGGTGGGCGTGGCCTTGTTGATTGCCAAGCCCGGTGCGCAGGTGGACGCGGCGCAGGTCTTGGCTGCGCTCAAGTCGCGGCTGGCGAACTTCAAGATTCCCAAGCGGTGTTTTGTGGTGAACGAGTTGCCGCGCAACACGATGGGGAAAGTGCAGAAGAACCTGCTTCGTGAAGAGCACAAGTCGTTGTTTGCTTGAGTTTCTGTTGGCGTTGGCCTGGTCCGGTCGGCAGCGACCGGTGCGAACGGCTCCGCGGCTGTCCCCCGACCCGGCTGCGCCGGGTCTCCTCCTTTATGCCGCTACGCCGTTCACACCGGCCACCGCCGACCTCGCTGTCGTTGGAAGGGCCAGAGGAGAGGTTGGGGTGCAAGGGTGCCGGCCGCTCGCGGGCGTGGTTTGTTCTGCGCAGCGGCATAAAGGAGGAGGCGGCGCCAGCCGCCGGGGGACAGCCGCGGAACAGAGCAAACCGCGTCCGCGAGCTGAAGAGGTGCATGCAAGCCCAAACTAACGCGGAACAACAACCGAAGACGTGGCCTCCCGCTCCAGCCGCCTCAAGACCCGCCGACTCAACCACACCCCCAGCAAGCCAAACACCACCACCCCCAAGCCATAGCCCGCCAACACCCCGCGCGCACCAAACCACTGCGCACCGAGCCAGATGAAAGGCGCCACGCCCAGCGTCGCGCGGCCCCAGTTGAGCGCGGTGGAGTAGAAGGCAAAGCCCAGGTTGTTGAAGGCCGCGTTGGCCACGAAGAGCGCGCCGTTGAAGAAAAAACTGCCCGCCACGAACACGCAGAAAAACACGATCAGCTCGCGGGCTTCGCCCTGCGCACCGAACGCGTCGGCAATGAAACCGCTGCCCAGTGCCATGAGCAGCCACACCACCAGCACATAGACCAGTGTGACCTTCAGGCTGTCGCGCACCGTGCTGCGCAGGCGATCGAAGCGGCGTGCGCCCAGGTTCTGGCCCAGGATCGGACCCACCGAGCCCGACAGCGCAAACAAGGCCACGAACGCCACCGGGATCAGCCGCACGATCACCGCCCAGCCCGCCACCGCGTTGTCTCCAAACGGGGCAATGGCCGCCGTGACGAACGCATTGCCCACCGGCGTGGCCACCTGGGTCAACACGGCCGGCACGCCGATGGCGAGAAAGGGCTTCAGGGTGCTGCGCAGCACCGCCCCGCTGGGCCAGGCGAACAGGCGGTGTACCCGCAGCAAAGCCTGCAGCCCGATGACCGTCATGGCGCAACGCGCCAGCACCGTGGCCACGGCTGCACCATCGAGCCCCCAGCCCAGGCCCAGGATGAGCAGCGGGTCCAGCACGGCGGACACCGCACCCGCCCCAAGGGTGACGAACATGGCCCGGCGAGCGTCACCCACCGATCGCAACAGCGCTGCCAGGCACATGCCCAGACCCAGCGGCACCGCCGAGGGCAGCACCCAGCAGGTGAAGCGCAGGGCGAGCTCGGCGGTCTCTCCGGTGGCGCCGAGCAGGGCGAGCAGTTGGGCGAGCCATGGGTAGACCAGCGCCACTGCAACCCCCATGAAGGTGGCCATGAGCACCAGTGACGCACCGGCGATCACCTGGGCCTGTTCGCGGTCCCCACGCCCCAGCGCGCGCGAAGCGAGGGCCGTGGCCGCGATCGACAGACCAATGGCCAGCGAGGTGAGGAAGAACAAGAGCGTGCCGGCGTAGCCCACCGCAGCGGCCAGCTCTTTCTGCCCGAGTTGCGCGATGTAGAACAGGTTGAGCACGTCCACGAAAAAAACCGCCGCCAGCCCGATGGAGCCGGTGGCGGTCATGCTGATGACGTGCTTGAGCGTGGAGCCGGTGACGAAGGTCGGCGCGGCGTGAGGTGAGGGCGGCATGAAGGGTGGGCGTGAATGCGCGCCCACTCTACACCGGGCCCCTCGGCCCTGTGAGGTAGGGGAGAAGTCAGCGCAGGACCAGCACCGGTGTGTGCGAATGCGTCAGCACCTGCTGCGTTTCGCTGCCGAGCAGCAGGCGCTTCAAACCACGCCTGCCGTGTGACGCCATCACGATCAGGTCGCATTTGTTGCGCTTGGCGGTGGCGATGATGGCCTCGGCGATCAGGTCGGACTTCACCGTGACCGGCTTGACCTTGACTTCGCGCAACTGCCCGGCCGCCTTGACCGCGTTCACCGCTGTCTGGGCCTCTTCGTTCCACTGTGCTTCGATGCGGGCGATCTCGGCCGCGGCGAGTGCCACGCCGCCTTCAAAGTAGGTCTGCGGGTAGCGAGGTACCACCTTCAGGGCCACCACGTCGGCGCCGGTGAGGTCGGCCAGGTTGATGGCGTGCTCCACCGCCATCTTGGAGAGTTTGGATCCGTCGGTGGCGATCAGGATGCGCTTGTACATGGCTTGCTCCTTCAAGGTTGTTGTGCGAGTGTTCAGCGTAGCGCGGTCAGCCGGCTTGTGGTTGACTTGGATCAAGGCCATGAAACAAGACCCCGATTACGCTCAGCCCATGAACCAGGCCGCGACCATGCTCCCGGTGCGGCCGCCGTTGGCCGGGACCGCCGCTGCGCAGCCTTCGCAGCACTGGCTGGGAGACCACCAAGGCCCGCTCACCGTCACCGACAACTTCGCGGTGCTCGACGATCCTGTGGAGCAGGACACTTTCACCCAGCGCATTGAGCAAGCCGAGGGCGATGTGGCCGAATCGGTGTTGATGGTGCAGGGCATGTATTGCGCGGCTTGTGCCGACACGGTGGAGTCTGCCCTCCAGGACCGACCGGGTGTGCTGCAGGCACGCGTGCACGCGGCCACGCGGCGGCTCACGCTGCGCTGGGACCCATCGGTCACCCGCATGTCGAGCCTGGCGCAGGTGGTGGGCGAGCGTGGCTACCGCCTGCTCCCCATGCAGCAGGCCCTGGGCATCAGCGAACGGCTGCGCGAGACACGGCAGGGCTTGTGGCGCCTGTTTGTGGCCGGCTTCTGCATGATGCAGGTGATGATGTACGCGTGGCCCGCGTATGTGACCGAACCGGGCGAGATCCCGGCCGACATCGACCAGCTGCTGCGCTGGGCGAGCTGGGTGATCAGCTTGCCGGTGGTGTTTTTTGCCAGCGGCCCGTTTTTTCAGAGCGCCTGGCGCGACCTCAAACACGGCCGCGTGGGAATGGACACGCCGGTGTCCATCGGCATCCTCGTCACCTTTTTCGTGAGTTCGGCCGCCACCTTCGACCCCGCCGGCCCCTGGGGCGCCGAGGTGTGGTTCGACTCGCTCACCATGTTCGTGTTTTTCCTGCTCGGCGGGCGTTACCTGGAGTTCAAGGCGCGCGACCGCACGGCCGGTGCGCTGGACGGCCTCATGAACCGCCTGCCCGAGGTGTGCGAGCGCGAAACCGGGCGCGGCTTGGAGACGGTGTCGATCCGCCGGCTGGTGGTGGGTGACGTGGTGCGGGTGCAGGCGGGCCAGGCGTTTGCAGCCGATGGCGAATTGCTGAGCGAGCGCGCCACGGTGGACGAGGCCTTGCTCACCGGCGAGTCGCGTCCGGTGACCCGGGAGCGGGGGCAGGGCGTGGTGGCGGGCAGCTTCAACCTGGGCGGCCCGGTGCGCGTGCGGGTGCTGCAGGTGGGGCGCGACACGCGCTTTGCGCAGATCGTCCGTTTGATGGAGCAGGCCTCCACCCAGAAGCCGCGCCTGGCCATCCTCGCCGACCGGATCGCCGCGCCCTTTTTGCTGCTCGTGCTGTTGGCAGCGGCGGTGGCGGGTGTGTACTGGTGGCAGATCGACCACACCCGCGCACTGGCCGTGGCGGTGGCGGTGCTCATCGTCACCTGTCCGTGTGCGCTGTCGCTGGCCACGCCCGCGGCCATGTTGAGCGCGGCCGGCGCGCTGGCGCGGCGCGGGGTGCTGGTGCGGCGGCTGCAGGCCTTTGAAACCCTGGCCGGCATCCAGGCCGTGGTGTTCGACAAAACCGGCACGCTCACCCACGATCGCCTGGAGCTGTGCGCGGTGGACACGCGGGCCGACGTGAGCCGCGATCAGGCGCTGGCGCTGGCCGGTGCGCTGGCGGCAGGATCGCTGCACCCGGTGTCTCGCGCGCTGGCGCAGCATGCCGCGGGGCTGACCCTGATCGACGTGACCGAGGTGGCGGGGCAGGGCATGCAAGCCCGCCGACCCGACGGCACCCACATCCGGTTGGGCTCGGCCGCGTTTTGTGGCGCACCCGTTGCCGATGCGACGGAGGACGCGCCGCGCGCCCACCTCAGTGACGACCGAGGCTGGATGGCCAGCTTCACACTGGAAGAAGGCCTGCGCGAGGATGCACGCGATGCGGTGCAGGCCTTGCGGGCACTGGGTGTGCGCACCTGGCTGCTCTCGGGCGACCGCAAGGCCGCTGCCGAAGCCGTGGGCCGGGCGGTGGGGGTGGACCACGTGATCGCGGGTGCCAGCCCTGAGCAAAAGCTGGTTGAGCTGACGCGTCTGCAGGCGCAGGGTCTGACCGTGGCCATGGTGGGCGATGGTCTCAACGATGGCCCTGTGCTCGCGCGTGCCGACACCTCGTTTGCACTGGGCCGGGCCGCGCCACTGGCGCAAGCCCGGTCGGACTATGTCGTTCAAGGTGGGCAGGTCATGGATGTGGTGCATGCGCTCACGCTGGCACGCGCCACGCTGCGCGTGGTGCGGCAAAACCTCGCCTGGGCCGCTGTCTACAACGTGGTGGCCGTGCCCCTGGCGCTGGTGGGCTGGATGCCACCCTGGCTGGCCGGGCTGGGCATGGCCGGCAGCTCGCTGCTGGTGATCGGCAACGCCTTGCGCCTGACCCGACAACCTGTGTGAAAGCCCTTCATTCATGGACATCCTCTACCTGCTGATCCCCCTGTCCGTGCTGCTCGTGTTCGGCATCATCGGCGTGTTCTGGTGGGCCTTGCAGGCCGGGCAGTTCGACAACATCGAGCGCGAAGGTGAGCGCATTCTCAAAGGCGATTGAGTTCGCTTGATGTAAGTCAAGGCGCCAGGCTCCGGCGCGCAAGACACTGCATGCAGTGACATTTGCGAGGAGTTCTGTATGTCCGTGACAAACAAGGCCAGCCCATCGGCGGTCTACAACGACAAAGTGGTGCGGCAGTTCGCCATCATGACGGTGGTGTGGGGCGTGGTGGGCATGCTGGTGGGCGTGATCATTGCCGCCCAGCTCACCTGGCCTGCGCTCAACCTGGGCATTGAATGGCTGTCTTATGGTCGCCTGCGACCACTGCACACCATCGCGGTGATCTTTGCCTTCGGTGGTTGTGGCCTCTTTGCTTCCAGCTACTACGTGGTGCAACGCACCTGCCAGACGCGCATCTTCTCCGATGGCCTCGCCGCCTTCACCTTCTGGGGTTGGCAACTGGTGATCGTGCTGGCGGCCATCACACTGCCGCTGGGCATGACGCAGGGCAAGGAGTACGCCGAACTCGAATGGCCGATCGACCTGCTGATCGCGGTGGTGTGGGTGGCCTACGCCATCGTCTTCTTCGGCACCATCGGCCGCCGCAAGGTGCGCCACATCTATGTGGCCAACTGGTTTTTTGGCGCCTTCATCCTGGCCGTGGCGATGCTGCACATCGTCAACGGTGCGGCGCTGCCCGTGGACCTGTTCAAGAGCTACTCGGCCTACGCCGGTGTGCAGGACGCGATGGTGCAGTGGTGGTACGGCCACAACGCGGTGGGCTTCTTCCTCACCGCCGGCTTCCTGGGAATGATGTACTACTTCATCCCCAAGCAGGCCGAGCGCCCGGTGTACTCGTACCGGTTGTCGATCGTGCACTTCTGGGCGCTGATCTTCACCTACATGTGGGCCGGCCCGCACCACCTGCACTACACCGCGCTGCCCGACTGGACGCAATCGGTGGGCATGGTGTTCTCGCTCATCCTGCTCGCGCCCAGCTGGGGCGGCATGATCAACGGGATCATGACGCTCTCGGGCGCGTGGCACAAACTGCGCGACGACCCGATCCTGCGTTTCCTGATCGTCTCGCTCTCGTTCTA
>JAJNQE010000117.1 GCA_021154985.1 Hydrogenophaga sp. | reverse complement strand
AAGAACGTGGCCCCGGTGCGGCGCGAACTGGGCATCAAGACCATCTTCAATATCCTGGGGCCCCTGACCAATCCCGCGTCCGCACCCAACATCCTGATGGGCGTTTTCCACCCCGATCTCGTGGGGATTCAGGTGCGCGCGCTGCAGCGGCTGGGAGCCGAGCATGCCGTCGTGGTCTACGGCCGCGACGGCATGGACGAGGTCTCGCTCGGTGCCGCCACGCTGGTGGGCGAACTCAAGAACGGCGAGATCACCGAATACGAAATCCATCCCGAAGACTTCGGCATGACCATGGCCAGCAGCCGCGCGCTGCGCGTGGAAACCCCCGAGGCGTCGCGCCAGATGCTGATGGGCGTGCTGGAAGGCCGCGACAACCCGACCCTCAAGGCCGCGAGCGACATCGTGGCGCTCAACGCGGGCGTGGCCCTGTATGCCGCCAATGTGGCGGCGGATATGGAGGCTGGGATTGCGCTGGCGCAGCGCACGCTGGCGTCCGGCGCGGCGCTGGCCAAGCTCGAGCAACTCAAGGCCTTCGCGGCTTGAACCGGACACCCACCATGAGCGACATCCTGCAGAAAATCGTCACCGTCAAACACGAGGAAATCGCCTCGGCCCAGCGCAAGAAGCCGCTCGACGCGGTTCGCTTCGACGCCGAGAGCCGCGTGCTCACGCGCGATTTCGAAGGCGCTCTGCGCGCCAAGACCGCAAAAGGTCAGGCGGCCGTGATCGCCGAGGTGAAGAAAGCCAGTCCGAGCAAAGGCGTGCTGCGTGAGGACTTCATTCCGGCCGACATCGCCCAAAGTTACGCGGAGGGCGATGGCGTGGTCAGCGCCGCCTGCCTGTCGGTGTTGACCGACCGCCAGTTCTTCCAGGGCAGCCCCGACTTCCTCAAGCAGGCGCGCGCCAGTTGCGATCTGCCGGTGTTGCGCAAGGACTTCATGGTCGATCCGTACCAGGTCTATGAGGCCCGGGCGATGGGCGCCGACGCCATCCTGCTCATCGCCGCGTGCCTGGACGATGCCCGCATGGCCGAACTGGAAGCGGTGGCGCTGGACCTGAACATGGCCGTGCTGGTGGAAGTGCACGACCGCGCCGAGCTGGATCGCGCGCTCAAGCTCAAGACCCGCCTGGTGGGTATCAACAACCGCAACCTGCGCACCTTTGAGGTCACTTTGCAGACCACGCTGGACATGCTGCCCGATGTGCCTGCGGATCGCCTGCTGATCACCGAATCCGGGATCCTGGGGCGCGCCGACGTGCAAACCATGCGCGCGGCGGGCGTCAACGCCTTCCTGGTCGGCGAGGCATTCATGCGAGCGCCCGAGCCCGGCCTGGCGCTGGCCGAGCTGTTTGCCTGAGATGGCGGTGCAGACCGGTTTTGACTGGGAGGAGGCTTTGACGGCCCCCCGCCTGACCTCGGCCGACCCGTCGGACTGGCCCGTCCAGCCGGGGTGGGCTGACCTGGTGTCCGACTTCTGGGCGTCGCCCCGGGGCAGGGAACTGCGGCAATTCCTGGAAGGGCGGTTGGCCGGCGGCGCGGTGGTCTACCCACCCCAGCCGCTGCGCGCCCTCGACCTGACGCCACCCGAGGCGATCCGTGTGGTCATCCTGGGTCAAGACCCTTATCACGGCCCTGGGCAAGCCGAAGGCCTGGCGTTTTCCGTCGCACCCGGCGTCAAGGTTCCACCCAGCTTGCGCAACATGCTGCAGGAGTTGCAGCGCGACCTGGCTGTGCCGGTTCCCGCCGATGGCTCCCTGGTGCGCTGGGCGCGTCAAGGGGTGCTGCTGCTCAACACGGGTTTGACGGTGGAAGATGGCCAGCCCGCAAGCCATGCCGGACGGGGTTGGGAGGTCCTGACGGACACGGTTATTCGCCATTGCAGCGAGACCGGCAAACCCAAGGTTTTCCTGCTCTGGGGCGCGCACGCCCAGAAAAAACAGCCCCTCATCGATGCCGGACGCCATCTCGTGCTGAGCGCCAACCACCCCTCGCCGCTGTCGGCCCGACGCGGCCCAGTGCCGTTCGTCGGGTGCGGCCATTTCGGGCTGTCCAACGCCTGGTTGCTCGGACAGCGCCTGCCGCCGGTGACTTGGTGACTTTCGGCGGCAGGGTTGGAGGCGTTTCGCCATAAATTCATGGCATAATCGCGGGCTGCGCTATGGAGGGGTGGCCGAGTGGTTAAAGGCAGCAGACTGTAAATCTGCCCGCTTACGCGTACGCTGGTTCGAATCCAGCCTCCTCCACCAGCGATCGATGTGAAGTGTGTGCGAATGGGAAGTGGCCCTCTTGTGATTCGGTGCCGTGTGGTGCCGGTTTGTTCGGGCGGGAGTAGTTCAATGGTAGAACCCCAGCCTTCCAAGCTGATGACGCGGGTTCGATTCCCGTCTCCCGCTCCATGTTGCATCGGTGGTTGGTTGTGTTTTTGACAGGCGTTTGAGTTTTTAGAGGTGCTCGGTTCGCCGGGTGTCTTTGCCCTTGTGGCTCAGTGGTAGAGCACTCCCTTGGTAAGGGAGAGGTCGCGGGTCCGATTCCCGCCCAGGGCACCAGTAATTCCTGCAGTGTTCTGGTGTTTCGGCAGTTTTGATTTGGAGCTGAAAAATGGCAAAAGAGAAATTTGAGCGGACCAAGCCGCACGTGAACGTGGGCACGATTGGTCACGTTGACCACGGCAAGACGACGCTGACGGCGGCGATCACGACGGTGCTGGCCTCCAAGTTTGGTGGTGCGGCCAAGGCCTACGACCAGATCGATGCGGCGCCCGAAGAAAAGGCTCGTGGTATCACGATCAACACCGCGCACGTGGAATACGAGACGGCCAATCGCCATTACGCCCACGTGGACTGCCCCGGCCACGCCGACTACGTCAAGAACATGATCACGGGTGCTGCCCAGATGGATGGCGCCATCCTGGTGTGCTCGGCCGCTGACGGTCCCATGCCCCAGACCCGCGAGCACATCCTGCTGGCCCGCCAGGTGGGCGTGCCTTACATCATCGTGTTCCTGAACAAGTGCGACATGGTCGATGACGCCGAGCTGCTCGAGCTGGTCGAAATGGAAGTGCGCGAACTGCTGGACAAGTACGACTTCCCTGGCGATGCCACCCCCATCATCCACGGCTCGGCCAAGCTCGCCCTGGAAGGCGACAAGGGCAAGCTGGGCGAAGAGGCCATCATGAAGCTGGCTGATGCGCTGGACAGCTACATCCCCACGCCCGAGCGCGCGGTGGACGGTGCCTTCCTGATGCCTGTGGAAGACGTGTTCTCCATCTCGGGTCGTGGCACCGTGGTGACCGGCCGTATCGAGCGCGGCATCATCAAGGTGGGCGAAGAAATCGAGATCGTCGGTATCGCCGCCACCCAGAAGACCACCTGCACGGGCGTGGAAATGTTCCGCAAGCTGCTGGACCAGGGTCAGGCGGGCGACAACGTCGGTATCCTGCTGCGCGGCACCAAGCGCGAAGACGTGCAGCGCGGCCAGGTGCTGTGCAAGCCCGGTTCGATCAAGCCGCACACGCACTTCACCGGCGAGGTGTATGTGCTGTCCAAGGACGAAGGTGGCCGTCACACGCCGTTCTTCAACAACTACCGTCCGCAGTTCTACTTCCGCACGACCGACGTGACCGGCTCGATCGAGCTGCCCGAAGGCAAGGAAATGGTGATGCCGGGTGACAACGT
>JAJNQE010000107.1 GCA_021154985.1 Hydrogenophaga sp. | reverse complement strand
CAGCGCGTGGCGCTGGCCCGTGCGCTGCTGCAGCGCCCGGGAGTGATCCTGGCCGACGAACCCACCTCCAGCCTGGATGACATGACCTGTGCCGCCGCCTTGGACCTGCTGCGCAACTGCGCCGGCCAATTGAACGCCACGCTGGTGATTGCCACACACGACGCCCGTGTGGTGCAGGCGCTGCCGCAGGCAGCGGTGCTCGCGTTCGATGCCCGGGTGGCGGTGGCGGCATGAACGTCTTGGGCCTATCCTGGCGCTACCTGTGGTCGCGACCACTCGCCACCACGCTCAACCTGCTGCTGCTCGCGCTCGGTCTGGCTTCGATGACCTTCGTGCTGATCGCGCGCGACCAGATCGACCGGGCCTTTGAACGCGACCTGGCCGGCATCGACGTGGTGGTGGGCGCCAAGGGCAGCCCGATGCAGCTGATCCTCGCGGGCGTGTTCCACCTCGACGTGCCGCCGGGCAACATCCCCCTGGTCGAGGTGCAGAAGCTTGCGCAGCATCCGCAGGTGGCCCAACTCATTCCCCTGAGCCTGGGCGACAACCTGCAGGGTTTCCGCATCGTGGGCACCACGGCCGACTACGCCACCCACTACGGCGCTCAACTCGCGCAGGGTGCGCTGTGGTCTGCGCCGATGCAGGCGGTGCTCGGCGCCCAGGTGGCCAGCCGCACCGGGCTGCAACCCGGCCAGGCTTTCGAAGGCGCTCATGGACTGGGGGCCGGTGGCGCTTCGCATGGCGAGACACCCTACACCGTGAGCGGTGTGCTCGCACCCTGCGGCTGCGTGCTCGACCGCCTGGTTCTCACGGCCACCGAGTCGGTCTGGCGGGTGCACGACGACATGCACGCGGGCGACGGCATGGACGAAGCCGAGCGAGCCGAACTGGCCGAGGCCCTGGCCGAGGACCGCGAAGTGACGCTGGCCCTCATCACCTACAACACGCCCATGGCGGCGGTGAGCTTTCCGCGCTTCATCAACAGCACCACATCCATGCAGGCCGCTGCGCCCGCGCTGGAAATCACGCGCCTGCTCGGCATGGTGGGTGTGGGCACGCAGGTGCTGCGCGCCATGGCCGCGGCCTTGCTCGCGGTGGCTGGTTTGTCGGTGTTCATCGCGCTGTGGGCGGCGGTGCGCGAGCGCCGGGCCGATCTCGCCATGCTGCGCATGCTGGGCGCGCCACCCGGGCGCGTGGCCTCGCTGCTGTTGTGCGAAGCGCTGTGGCTCGCCGCGTTGGCCTGTGTGCTGGGCGTGCTGGCTGCACATGGTCTGGTGGCGCTGTTCGGTTCCTTGCTGATGGACAGCCAGTCGCTGGCCATCAAAGGCTGGCAGTGGGTCCCGGGCGTTGCCTGGGTGCCCGTGCTGGCCTTGGGTGTGGCGGTGGCGGCGGCGCTGGTGCCGGTTGTCAGTGCCTACCGTGTCGATGTTTCTCAACTTCTCAACTCGAGGTGATCCGATGAAAAAAACCGCTCTGTTCTTGTCCGCCCTGCTTCTGTCGGGCGCCGCGCTGGCCCAGCATTCCGACAAGGAGGTGAAGGAAGACATCCAGCGCCACCGCGGCATGGCGGCTGCGCACGAAGGCGCGGCCAAATGCCTGGAAGCCGGCAAAGGCGAAAAAGTCTGCATGGCGGAACTCCAGGCGGCTTGCAAGGGTCTGGCCTTGGGAAAATACTGCGGCATGCGCCACGCCCACTGACCGACCTTTAACGCACCCCGGAGCCCAAGCCCATGCGAACCTTCTTCACAGGCCTGTGGCTGAGCAGTTTCCTGGCGGCCGGTGTGACCGCACAAACACTGAGTTCGCCGCTGCCACCAGGCACTTCGCCGCCCGCCATCACACAGGGAACGACCTTACCGCACGGGCAGGGCGCAGGTGTGCACAGCCCGCTGAGCCCTTTCGCGCCGTTGCCCAAACGCAGCGATGTGGTGGCGTGGTCCACGCTCACCGACGTCACCACCAAGGTAGAGAAAAAGCGCATCGTGCCGGTGTACCCCGCGCCGGTGGCCGCGCTCAACCAGAAGACGTTGCGCCTGTAGGGCTTCATGATGCCGCTGGAGCCGGGTGAGAACCAGCGCCACTTTTTGCTGGCCTCCGTGCCGCTCACCTGCGGGTTTTGCACACCCGGCGGGCCGGAGAGCATGGTGGAAGTGCGCACGAAGACGCCGGTGAAATACAAGCTGGAGGCGGTGGTGGTCGAGGGCACCTTTCACGTGCTGCAGAACGACCCCTACGGTCTGTACTACCGCATCACCAACGCCGTGGGCGTGCCTTAGCGCAGCTACCATCGGCGGGTGAACCTTGCTGCCCACCCCGCCGTCGCGTCCCTCACCCCCGTCTTCCTGCTCATGGCCATCGGCTTCCTCGCCGGGCGGCTGCAGTGGATCCGTGACGCCTCGGTGAAGGATCTCTCCAATCTCGTGTTCCTGGTGCTGATCCCGGCGCTGCTGTTTCGCACCATGAGCGCGGTGCGTTTCGAAGAACTCGATCTGCGGCCGGTGCTCGCCTATTTCCCTGCTGCGCTGCTGCTGTTGGCGCTGTCCATTGCCTGGCGCGGCTTCAACCGCACCAGCGTGGTGATGGCCATGGCGGGCGTGTTCTCCAACATGGTGATGATCGGCATCACGCTGGTGGAACTCGCCTACGGCAAGGCCGGGCTGGTCACGCTGCTCACACTGGTGTCGGTGCATGCGCTGATCCTGCTGACCACTGGTTCCATCGTGCTGGAGCTGGCCGTGGCGCGCGAAGCCCGCGCCGGCGGTGACCGGGCGCCCCACCTCTGGCAGACCGCCGCCTCGGCGATCAAGGGCGCGTTGATCCACCCCATTCCCTTGCCCATCATTTGCGGCCTGCTGTTCTCGCAGACCGGCTGGAGCCTGCCCGCCGTGATCGACAAACCGCTGCTGCTCCTGGGCAACGCCTTCGGCCCGCTGTCGCTGGTGTTGATGGGGGTGACGCTGGCCAGCACCCCGCTGCGCGGCCACCTGCGCGATGCGCTGTGGATCACCGCATCGAAAAATCTGGTGTTGCCCGTGATGGTGGGCCTGAGCGCCTGGGCCCTGGGCATCACCGGCTTGCCACTCACCGTGATCGTGGTGGCCGGCGCCCTGCCCATTGGCGCCAACGTGTTCCTGTTCGCCCAGCGCTACAACGCTGCCCAGGAACTCACGACCGCCAGCATGGGCATGACCACTCTGGTGTCGCTGTTCACGCTGAGCTTTTTCATGCTGGCCATGTCGTGGTTGAACTGAGCAGCCAAGCTCATTGACTTATTTTTCGCGCCTCTTCGATCTGGTATTCAAAGTAGCGCTGGATGCCGAAGGCCAGGCTGCCCATGAAGGCCACGGTGCCCATGAGCAGTGCGAGCACCAGCGTGCCGATGGTGAGCCAGTGCGTTGCGCCGGCGTTGGCGTCCACGGGCAGCGTCGGGTTGAACCAACGGTTCCATTTCTCGCGGTCGGTGAGCGCGTAGACGATGCCCGTGAGGCAGCTCGCGGCAATCGTCATGCCCAGCAGCGGGATCAGCACCCACGAGAGCTTGTCGTCCTGCCCGTAGGTGAGCACGCGGTCCACACCCCACCAGCCCAGGGCGGCCGGAATCGGGTGCAACCAACCGATCCAGTCGCCCAGGCCGCGCAAGTAAAAGCGGTGCAAGCCCAGCATGCCACCGACCACCGCCAGCACCGCGGCCACCGTCTTGTTTTTGCCGCGGCCCATCACGCTGCGCTTTCAGGCGGCGTGGTGTCGCCGGCGCCCAGCGTCCTCTGCATCAACACGATGTCCAGCCAGCGGTCGAACTTCCAGCCGCACGACTGGACCACACCCACCGTCTCGAAGCCCAGGGCCTTGTGCACGCCGATCGAGCCGGCGTTCGCCGAGTCGCCGATCACGGCCATGACCTTGCGCACGCCGCCGCGCTCCAGCGCGGCCAACAGCTCGGTCAGCAACGCGCGGCCCAGGCCTTTGCCGTGCGCGGCCGGGTCCATGTAGATCGAGTCTTCCACCGAAAAGCGGTAGGCCGGCCGGGGCTTGAACCAGTTGCCGTAGGCAAAACCCAGCACCTGGCCACCGTCTTCGACCACCAGCCAGGGCAGCCCTTTGGACAGCACGTCGGCGCGCCGGGTGGTCATGTCGACCAGGCTGGGCGGGGTGGTCTCGAAGGTGCCGGTGCCGTGCAGCACGTGGTGGCCGTAAATGCGGGTGATGGCATCGAGATCGTCTTCTCGGCTGGGGCGGATCGTGGGCATGGGATGTTTCAGAACGAGCAGGGTGGAGTCTGTGAGCTTCGGGGTCAACAGACGGGCTATAATCGCGGGTTTCGTGGCGTTTCGCTGGCCGGGTGGTCAGTCGTGTGTCTCAAGCGCCGCAAATAAAGGGATCGAAAGATCCCGTGATGTGCCAATTTCGGCACCTCTCCACCCGAAGGATAAATCATGGTCGTCATTCGACTCTCCCGCGGCGGCTCAAAGTCCCGTCCTTTCTACAACATCGTTGTGGCCGACAAGCGCAACCGCCGCGACGGTCGCTTCATCGAGCGCATCGGCTTCTACAACCCCCTGGCACGCGGCGGCGAAGAGCCCCTGCGCATCGCCTTGGACCGCCTGACCTACTGGACCGGCGTGGGTGCCACCCCGTCCGATACGGTGGAGCGTCTGGTCAAGCAGAACGCCGCCAAGGCCGCTGTCGCAGCCTGATTTTGCTGACCACACGGTGAGCAGCCCCGCGTCCGGCGCCTTCGCGGCGTCGTCCCTCCCGGCCGATGCGGTCGAGCTGGGGCGCATACAAGACGCGTGGGGCATCAAGGGCTGGGTCCGCATCCTGCCCCACAGTGCCGACACCTCGGCACTGACGGCCTCTCCCCAATGGTTCCTGGAGCCGCCCGAAGCCCGCTTCGCGCGCGGCTTTTCGGCGTTTTCGGGCTGCGTGAATGTCGTTCTGGTGGAGGTCAAACCCCATACCGACGGTCTGGTCGCCCAGATCGAGGGCGTGAACGACCGCAACTCGGCCGAAGCGCTCAAGGGTGTGCGTATTTTTCTGCCGCGCAGCGCATTTCCTGCCACGCCCGAGGGTGAGTACTACTGGGTCGACCTGATCGGCCTGGATGTGGTCAACCGCGAAGGGGTGCACCTGGGCGTGGTGCGCGACCTGATGGCCACCGGGCCCAACTCGGTGCTGGTGCTCGAATACACCGACACGGTTGAAGGCGTTGAGCAGGTCGCCGAACGCATGATCCCCTTTGTGGCGGCCTACATCGACAACGTGGACAAGGTGGCACGCCGCATCACCGCCGACTGGCAAACAGACTATTGATCAGTCCTGATGCGCTTTGACGTCATCACGCTGTTCCCTGAGCTGTTTGCGCCGTTCATGCAGCACGGCATCAACCGCCGTGCTTTCGAATCCGGGCTGGTCGATGTCCATCTCTGGAATCCCCGCGACTTTGCCGAAGGCAACTACCGCCGTGTGGACGACCGCCCGTTTGGAGGCGGACCCGGCATGGTCATGATGGCCGAGCCGCTCTGGCAATGCCTTCAGGCGGTGCGAGCCGCGCGTGCCGAGCCCGACGATACGCGCGCTCCGGTCGTTTTGTTTTCCCCCATCGGCGAAGTCCTGAACCACACAGCGGTTGAACGCTGGTCCGCCAGCCAGGGCGCGGTGCTGCTCTGCGGCCGTTACGAAGGCATCGATCAGCGTTTCATCGACGCGTGTGTCGACCAGCAGATCAGCCTGGGTGATTTTGTTCTCTCGGGCGGCGAAATTGCCGCCATGGCGCTGCTCGATGCGGTGGCGCGCCTGCAACCGGGGGTGTTGAGCGACGAGGGCAGCCACCAGCAGGACAGTTTCAACCCGGCGCTCGACGGCTTGCTCGACAGCCCGCACCACACGCGCCCCGAGGTCTGGCAGGGCCCGCAGGGCGCCATGCCCGTGCCCGATGTGCTGCTGGGCGGCCACCACGAACGCATTGCCCGCCACCGGCGCGAGCAGAGTCTGCTGGTCACCGCCCGCCAGCGGCCCGACCTGCTGGCCCGTGCCCGGGAGCACGGTTTGCTCGACGACGCCGACCAAAGTTTCCTGCGTGCGCAGGGCTTGCTATAATCCAAAGCTTTTCGATCCTCTACCGGCCGCCGCGACCGGGTCAGCCCGCAACCCCAGCAGATTTTCTGCGCCGTGTTGGACAGGGCCCCTGCCGGATTCGTGGCCTTTAGTGCAGCGCGGGAATGATCGACGAACAGGAAACCATGAACCTCATCCAGACCCTTGAGCAAGAAGAAATTGCTCGCCTCGGCAAAGTCATTCCGCCGTTCGCCCCTGGCGACACCGTGATCGTCAGCGTGAACGTGATCGAAGGCACCCGCAAGCGTTTGCAGGCCTACGAAGGTGTGGTGGTCGCCCGCCGCAACCGCGGCCTGAACTCCAGCTTCATCGTGCGCAAGATCTCCAACGGCGAAGGCGTCGAGCGCACCTTCCCGCTGTACAGCCCGCTGATCGCCAAGATCGAAGTCAAGCGCCGCGGTGACGTGCGCCGTGCCAAGCTCTACTACCTGCGCGACCGCAGCGGCAAGTCGGCACGCATCAAGGAAAAGCTGGGCGCCAAGGCCGCATAAGCCTTTGTTTGCTCGGCATCCAAAAAGCCGCTCCCCGGAGCGGCTTTTTTGCGTCTGGCCTATGCTCGCTGCCACATGACCCAATTGCTGCCCGCTTTCGATCCGCGTCTTGTGCCCATCGTCAATGCCGACGACATCGCTCACCCCGCCCATCCGGAGCGTCTCACCGCCAACGGGCTGCGCCAGCTGTTCGCCAACCCGCCGGACTGGACGCCCGAGCTGGTTCGCGAGATCAAGTTTGCCAACCGCGCCCCTGCCCATGCGGCTGTGATGCTGCCGCTGGTGATGCGCAACGAGCTCACCTTGCTGCTCACCCAGCGCACGGCCCACCTGTCCACCCATTCGGGCCAGATCGCCTTGCCCGGCGGCAAGATCGACGCCACCGACGCCGACGCGACCGCCGCTGCCCTGCGCGAAACCTTTGAAGAGATCGGCCTGCCCCCCGAACGCATCGAGGTGTTGGGCACCTTGCCGGTCTACGTCACCGGCACGTCGTTCATCGTCACGCCGGTGGTGGGGTTGGTGGAGCCTGGCTTTGAGCTCGTGCCCAACCCCGACGAGGTGGACGACGTGTTTGAGGTGCCACTGTCCTTTCTCATGAACCCGCTGCACCATCGCCGGCACGCGTTCGACTTTGAAGGCGTGGTGCGCGAGTGATACTCCATGCCGTACCAGGACGGCAACCAGGAACGTTTCATCTGGGGCGCCACGGCCGGCATGCTGCGCAATTTTTACCGGCTGCTCAGCGTCTGACGTGTGCGGATGGCCTGCGTTGTGCAGGCCACTATGATCGAGCCATGGGTTTTTTCGCCATCCTCATTGCCCTGCTGCTGGAGCAGGCACGTCCACTGGCTTACGACAACGTGGTGCACGGTGCGCTGCGTGCGTGGTCACGCACGGTTCGCCGCAACCTCGACGCGGGGGAGTCCTCTCATGGCTGGGTGGCCTGGTCGCTGGCTGTGGGTGTGCCCGCCCTCACCGTGGCGCTGGTGCACTGGGGCCTGTGGTGGTTCAGCTCGGTGCTGGCTTTTGTGTGGATGGTGGCGGTGCTGTATGTGACGCTGGGCTTTCGCCAGTTCAGCCACCACTTCAGCGAGATCCGCAACGCGCTCGAAGAGGGCAACGATGCGCTGGCGCGGGAGAAGCTCGCCGCCTGGCTTCGGGTGGATGCTTCCAGCTTGCCGCGCAGCGAGTTGTTGCGTCAGGTGATTGAACACTCGGTGCTCTCGGCACACCGCCATGTGTTCGGTGTGCTGGTGTGTTTTGTGGTGTTTTGGGCCCTGGGGCTGGGACCGGCCGGCGCGGTGTTTTACCGCTCGGCCGAATACCTTTCGCGCAACTGGCGGGCTCGCCCTGACGGCACGCCGAGCGTTGCCCTGCAACATGCCGCGGCCCGCGCCTGGGCCTTGGTCGACCATGTGCCCGCCCGTGTGACGGCGCTGGGTTTTGCGGTGGTGGGCAACTTCGAAGAGGCCGTGGCGAGCTGGCGTGGCGACGCAGAACGTTTTGCCCCCGGCAGCAACGGTGTGGTGCTGGCGGCCACGTCGGGTGCACTCAATGTGCGCCTCACGCCGCAACCCGATCCGTCGGTGGCGCCCGAGGAGGGCGACCCCGGCAGCCGACCCGAGCCTCAACTGGCGCACCTGGGCAGTGTGGTGGGGCTGGTGTGGCGCGCCGTGGTCTTGTGGATGCTGCTGCTCGCGCTGGTCACCCTCGCGCGGTTCTGAGCCCGCTCGGCAGGCGCTTCAATACTTGCGTTTGTCCGAGAGTTCGGCAAACAGCTCTCGGTAGAGGCGATAGCGGTTTTCGCTGATCGCCAGCGGATCGCCTCCGGTCACTTCCGCATCACCTGTTTGCACATGCGCCACCACCGCACAGCCCGGTTCGTGCAGGTGGGTGCAGTTGTAGAAGCGGCAGTTGCCCAGCGTGGCGTTCAGGTCGGGCATCAGGTGCGCGAGCTGCATGGGTTCGATGTGGTTCAGACCGAATTCCTGGAAGCCCGGCGAGTCGATCAGTGCGGTGGTGCGGGCCTCGTCCACCCAGTACCAACTGGTGCTGGTGGTCGTGTGTTTGCCTGAATTCAGCGCGCGTGAAATCTCGCCCGTGAGCGCCTTGGCTGTGGGCACCAGGCGGTTCACCAGCGTGCTCTTGCCCACGCCTGATGGGCCCAGCACCAGCGTGCGTTTGCCGGCCAGGCGCTGTTGCAATGCATCGAGGCCGTCGTCAGCACCCACGTCCTGACCTTCGGCTTTCAGCCGCAGCGGCATCACCGTGCAGCCCATGCGGCGGTAGGGATCGAGCCGCGCCCAGGCGCGGTCAAATGCGGGTTGCAGGTCGCTCTTGTTGAGCACGATGAGCACTTCAATGCGCTCGGCCTGCGCGGCGATCAGGGCGCGCGCCAGTTGGCTCTCGGAAAACTCGGGGTCTGCAGCCACCAGCACCAGCACCTGGTCGAGGTTGGCGGCAAACGACTTGGTGCGCATCTCGTCCTGGCGGTAGAACAGGTTGCGCCGTTCGTTCACGCGCTCGATGCTGCCCTCATCACCGGCGATCTGCCACTGCACCTGATCACCAACAACGACCGGGTTCTTTTTGCCCCGGGGATGGCAGATGCGGCGTTCGCCGTCGGGGCTTTCCACCATGCAGTGGCGGCCGTGCGCGGCCACCACCAGACCGGTTTTGTGATCGGCCATCAGGCCTTCTGCAGTGCGTCCACCGCACCCGCGCAGTGGAAGTCGCTCACCGAGATGCCACCCACGTCGTGCGTATTGAAGCGCACGTTGCAGCGGCTGTAGCCCAGGGCCAGATCGGGGTGATGGTCTTCGCGGTGGGCGATCCAGGCCACGGCGTTCACGAAGGCCATGGTTTCGTGGAAGTTGGGGAAGGTGAAGGTTTTCTCGAGCGCGCCGTCGATCAGTTTCCAGCCCTGGGCGGACTCGCCATTGAGCTGGGTGAGCTGGCCCACGATTTCGGTGGCAGAGAGCGCGCGGCGGTTGTGGTGGATGGGGTTCATGGTGTCTTCAGGCAGCGGCCTGCAGGCGCGCCAGGCGCTCGCTGGCCGGTGGGTGGGAATAGTAGAAGCGCGCGAACACCGGGTCGGGCGTGAGCGTGCTGGCGTTGTCCTTGTACAGCTTGAGCAGTGCGCTGGCCAGATCGGCCCCCTTGGTGTGGGCCACGGCGTAGGCGTCGGCTTCGAACTCGTGTTTGCGCGAGAGCTGCGCCATCAGCGGGGAGAGGAAAAAGGTGAACAGCGGCACGACCATCAGAAACAGGATGAGCGCCAGCGCGTTGTTCGGCGCGTCCAGCGCGGGCATGACACCCAGGCCGGTGAAGAACCAGGCCTGGCTCGACACCCAGCCCAGCAGCGCAAACCCGGCCAGGCTCAATGAAAACATGAGCACGATGCGCTTGATGATGTGGCGGCGTTTGTAGTGCCCGAGCTCGTGCGCCAGCACGGCGTCGATCTCGTCGGGGCTGAGCTGCTTGAGCAGGGTGTCGAAGAACACCACACGTTTGGCGGCGCCGAAGCCGGTGAAATAGGCGTTGGCGTGGGCGCTGCGTTTGCTGCCGTCCATCACGAACAGGCCCTTGGCCGCGAAGCCGCAGCGCTGCATGAGGGCATTCACGCGGGTCTTGAGGGTTTCATCGGACAGCGGCTCGAACTTGTTGAACAAGGGCGCAATCACGGTGGGGTAGAGCACGAGCGCGAGCAGGTTGAACACCATCCACGCACCCCAGGCCCACAGCCACCAGGCCGGCCCGGCGGCGCCCATGAGCCAGAGCACCAGTGCGGCAATCGGCAAGCCCACCAGCGCGCCGACCAGCGTGCCCTTGAGCAAATCGGCCAGCCAGAGCGAGGTCGTCATCTTGTTGAAGCCGAACCGCTCCTCGATGCGGAAGGTGGCGTACCAGCCCAGCGGCAGTGTGATGAGTCCGCCGATCACGGCAAATGAGCCGAGCAAGGCCAGCTGCTGCACCATGCCGCCGCCCAGGGCCGCCAGCAGGACCTGGTTGAGCCAGTCGAGGCCACCCAGCAGAGTCCAGCCCAGCAGCAGGGCTGCATCGATGGCGATTTCAAGCATGCCGAAGCGGGTTTTGGTGATGGTGTAGTCAGCGGCTTTTTGGTGGGCAGCCACCGAGATGGTGTCGCTGAACGCCGCCGGCACGGTGCCGCGGTGGCGGGCCACATGGCGGATCTGCCGGCTGGCCAGCACGGTGCGGATGACCAGACCAAGCACCAGCAAGGCGCAGAAGAGGGCGGTGAAGGCAAGCGAGGCGGTGTCCATGGGGTTGAGTCTATCGAACACCGCCTGGGCCGCACGCGCCAGGGGCCATGGCTGCGCAACCCTCGCCAGCGGGGCCTGTTGGCCAATCGGTGAAAATCGGCGGATGACTTCAGCCCCCACCCCGGCCGACACGGCCACCGACACCCCCACCCTTGCCAAAAGCGACCAGAACCTGGTCTGGCTCGACTGCGAGATGAGTGGTCTGGACCCCGACAAAGAGCGTTTGCTGGAGATCGCGGTGATCATCACCGGCCCCAATCTCACGCCGCGCATCGAAGGACCGGTGCTGGTGATCCACCAGAGCGACGCGGTGCTGGGCGCCATGGACAACTGGAACAAGGGCACCCACGGCAAGAGCGGCCTGATCGACAAGGTCAAGGCCAGCACCGTGACCGAGGAGCAGGCGCAGGCCGAGTTGCTGACCTTCATCGGCAAATACGTGCCGAAAAACGGTTCGCCCATGTGTGGCAACACCATCAGCCAGGACCGCCGCTTTCTGGTGAAGTACATGCCCAAGCTGGAGGCGTATTTCCATTACCGTTGCCTGGACGTGAGCACGCTCAAGGAACTGGCCAAACGCTGGCGGCCCGAGGTGTACGACGCGTTCAAGAAGCACCAGAAACACACCGCCCTGGCCGATGTGCACGAGTCCATCGACGAGCTCGAACACTACCGCACCCACTTCCTGCGCTGAGCTCGGCGGCACCCTGCATCGGCCCCCGGGCCGATGGATGCCGACTGTCAACATGACAAAATCGTGACCTTCACGAGAGATTCACATGCCCAAAAAAGCCCGTAGCCGCTTCGTCTCCAAGCACCAGGAGGCCCTTCAACTGGGCGCTGCGGTGCTGTTCCTCGTCCTGGTGGGGGTGTACGCCTCGCTCACCGGTGCCTCCACCATCGGCCTGACCTCCTCCGCCGTGTGGCTGCTGATCGTGGCTGCCAGCGTGGGTGCTTACATGGCGATGAACATCGGCGCCAACGATGTGGCCAACAACATGGGCCCGGCCGTGGGGTCGGGTGCCATGACCATGGGCTGGGCGATCCTGGTGGCGGCCGTGTTTGAAGCGCTGGGGGCCATCGTCGCGGGCGGCGATGTGGTGGGCACCATCAAGGGCGGCATCATCGATCCCGCCGCGATCAACGACCCTGCGCTGTTCGCCTGGGTCATGTTTTCAGCCTTGCTTGCCGGCGCTCTCTGGCTCAACCTGGCCACGGCCGTGGGCGCTCCGGTGTCCACCACCCACTCGATCATCGGCGCCGTCATGGGCGCGGGCATTGCCGCCGGGGGGTGGGGGCTGGTCAACTGGGAAACCATCGGCGCCATCGTCATCAGCTGGGTGATTTCGCCGCTGATGGGCGGCGCCATGGCGGCGGGTTTCCTGTACCTCATCAAACGCAGCGTGACCTACCGCAGCGACAAGACCGAGGCCGCCAGCCGTGTGGTGCCGGTGCTCATTTCGCTCATGGTCTGGGCCTACACCACCTACATGCTGCTCAAGGGCGTGAGCCAGCTGGTCAAGGTCGGGTTTTTCGTTGCGCTGCTCATCGGGCTGGCGGTTTCCGTGGTGGTGTGGTGGCTGATCCGCAAGCCGATCGCGCGCATGGCCGTTCGCCAGGACAACAGCAAGGACGGCGTCAACCGCTTGTTCACCTGGCCGCTGATCTGCTCGGCTGCGCTGCTGAGTTTTGCGCACGGCGCCAACGACGTGGCCAACGCCATCGGGCCGCTGGCTGCCATTTACGAAGCGGTGAAAGAAGGTGCCATTGCCACCAAAGCCGGCACGCCGCTGTGGGTCATGGTGCTGGGTGCGCTGGGTCTGTCGGTGGGCCTGGCGCTCTACGGCGCGCGCCTGATCCGCACCGTGGGCAAGGAAATCACCGAGCTCGACAACATGCGCGCTTATTCCATCGCCATGGCCGCCACGCTCACGGTGATCGTTGCCTCGCAACTCGGCATGCCGATCTCCACCACCCACGTCACGATCGGTGCGGTGTTCGGTGTGGGCTTTCTCCGCGAGCTGCTCAAGGTCAATTACGCCAAGATGGAAGCCGTGGTGTTTGCCGGCCACCAAGGTGCCGACCGCGCCGAGGTCGAGGCCTACCTGCAGCGGTTTGAGGCGGCCGAGGTGCAGGAGAAAAAGCGCATGCTTGCCGAGATGAAGCGCCGCACCAAACAGCGCCAGGCGACCGAAACCGCCGAAGGCGCCTTGCTGGCCAAGAACGAACAGAAGGCCATGAAAAAGGCGATCAAGAAAGAGATCGTCAAGCGTTCCGCTGTCATGCGCATCGTGGCCGCATGGATCGTCACCGTGCCTGCCACGGCGGTGTTGGCGGCCGTTCTTTTCCACATCGTTCGGGGCGTGCTCAGCTGAGCGAGAAGAAATTTCAGGGTTTTCCCTGAAATTCGGGCTATAATCAGTGGCTTCGCAGGCAACTGCGATGATTTGTGCATCTGCCTCACACACAGGCCCCCCGATTGCAACGGTGGCGCGGTCTTCCAAAAGCCCGCAACACCCGCCAGACGCTGCAAAGCACTGGCCCAACGGATGGGGACCATTCGCTCCCAGCGTCACCGGAATTTTTCCAGGCTGACCGAAGGCGCGTAGACCGTTTGATGGTTGATGTTTTGTAACCACGAACGGATCTGGCGCCACGGAGCGGCCACCCCATTGCGGGTCGGCTGAACCTCCCAACGTCTTCATTCGATCAATTGCGCATTTTTTGGCGCATGGACGAACATGAGCGACTCTTTTGAAACGATGGGCGAATTCACGCCTGAAATCCTCTCTGCCGACACCGACGCAGAGACCCTCTCCACCACCGACACCGCTGAGGCCGCCGCGCCCGAAGTGCCCGCAGGCCCCAACGGCTTCGAGCTGCTGGGTCTGGCGCCCGAGCTGGTGCGTGCCTGTGCCGACCTCGGCTACGTGCAGCCCACCCAGGTGCAGAAGAACGTGATCCCCAAGGCCATGCTGGCCCAGGGCGAAGCGCGTTTTGCTGACTTGATGGTCTCCAGCCAGACCGGTAGCGGCAAGACCGCCGCCTTCCTGCTGCCCGTGTTGCACACCCTGCTGCAGCAGCGCGCCGATGCCGACGCCAAGGAGCGCGCCGAGCGCGAACGCCTGACCGCCGAAGCCCTGGCCCGCGGCGAAGCGCCGCCCAAGGCGCCCAAGCGCAAAGACCCGACCAGCTCGCGCAACTTCAAGGCCGCCACCCCAGGCGCCCTGATCCTGTGCCCCACGCGCGAACTCGCGCAGCAGGTGGCCAACGACGCCATCGACCTGGTGCGCCACTGCCGTGGCCTGCGCGTGGCCAACGTGGTGGGCGGCATGCCGTATCAGTTGCAGATCGCCAAGCTGCAGAACGCCGACCTCGTGGTGGCCACGCCCGGCCGCCTGCTGGACCTGCAGCGCTCGCAGCAGCTCAAGCTCGACCAGGTGCAGTTCCTGGTGGTCGACGAAGCCGACCGCATGCTCGACCTGGGCTTCTCCGACGACCTGGCCGAGGTCAATGACCTCACCGCCCAGCGCCGCCAGACCATGATGTTCAGCGCCACGTTTGCGCCGCGCATCCAGCAGCTCGCCATGCGCGTGATGCACGAGAACGGCAAGCACGTTCAAAAGGTGCAGATCGACAACCCGCAAGAGCAACACGCCAACATCAAGCAGGTGCTGTTCTGGGCCGACAACGCCGACCACAAGCGCAAGCTGCTCGACCACTGGTTGCGCGACGCCGGCATCAACCAGGCCGTGGTGTTCTGCAGCACGCAGATCGAATGCGACGGCTTGGCCACCGACCTGCAGCAAGCCGGCTTTGCCGCTGTTGCCTTGCACGGCGCTTTGAGCCAGGGCATCCGCAACCGCCGCCTCATGGCGCTGCGCGCTGGCCAGGTGCAGATCCTGGTGGCCACCGATGTGGCGGCTCGTGGCATCGACGTGCCCACCATCACCCACGTCTTCAACTTCGGCCTGCCGATGAAGGCCGAGGACTACACGCACCGCATCGGCCGCACCGGCCGTGCCGGTCGCGATGGCCTGGCCGTCACGTTCGCCGAACTGCGCGACCGCCGCAAGATCTTTGACATCGAGGCCTACACGCGCCAGCGCATCAACGTGGAAACCGTGACCGGCCTGGAGCCGCGCCAGCGCGCTCCGCAAAACGAAGCCTTCGGCCGTGGCCGCCCGGCCGGTCGTTCGAACGAGCGCTTTGGCGGCAATGACCGTTTCGGTGGCAACGACCGCCGTGGCCCGGCGCCGCGTTTCGAAGCCCGCAATGAAGCTCCCCGCGTCGACCACAGCCGCCCCGGTACGCGTTTTGACCCACGTTTCGAAGGCCGTGCCGAGCCACAGCGCCCCGAGGGCCGCTTCGACAACCGCGGCGAGAACCGTTTTGGTGACCGTCCCGACAACCGTGGCGACGCCGGCGGTTACCGCCCCGACACGCGCCCTTCCTCCGGCCGCAACTTCGCCGACCGCGCCCCTGCGCGTCCCGGCTTCGGCCCCAAGCCCGGTGGTTTCAACAGCTTCGGCCGCAGCGACAAGCCCATGGGTGACCGCGGTGCCGAGCGTGGTGGATTCAGCGACCGTGGCAATGCCGAGCGCGGCGCCATGCGCGGTGAATTCGCACCGCGCCGCTCTGAGGGCGCACCGTCGCGCCCCATGGCCCGCCGCAGCCCGCGCTGAACCCCATCAGGCCTCCACCGCCTGATCAAGAAAACCAGACCTTCGGGTCTGGTTTTTTTTCGCCCTTCAACAGCGTGGACGGCAAAGCCCCCAGCCGCGCAACAGGGCGCGGCACAAATCAGAATGCCGCGATGACGTTCAGCGTGGTGTGGTTCAAGCGCGATCTGCGGGTGTGGGACCACGCGCCGCTGGTCGAGGCCGCGCGCCTGGGGCCGGTGTTGTGCCTCTATGTGCTGGAGCCCGCGCTGTGGCGCCAACCCGATGCCGCGCGGCAGCACCTTGGTTTCATTCAAGAGAGCCTGAAGGATCTGCAGGCCGAGCTCAAGCGCCTCGGGGGGCGGCTGCAACTCGCGGTGGGCGATGCGGTGGATGTGCTGGAACGTTTGCACCAGCAAGCCCCGTTTCTCGAACTGCTGTCCCACGAAGAAACCGGCAATGCTGCAAGCTATGAACGCGATCGCCGCGTGAAACAGTGGTGCGCCGCGAAGGCCGTGCCGTGGCGCGAGTTCCGCCAGTTCGGCGTGGTGCGCGGCCTGCGCGAGCGCAAGCACTGGGTGCGGCAGTGGGAGCAGCTCACGCACGCCGGGCAATGGCCCGCGCCCGCGTTGCACGCCGCCGAAGTCCCGCGTTTCACTGACCCCTGGCCGACCGCCGATGAGCTCGGACTCGACGCCCACGAGCCACCGCATCGACAACGCGGGGGGCGAACCCAGGGCCTGGCGGTGCTGCAGGATTTTTTGAACGAGCGCAGCGCCAGCTACCGGGGCGGCATCTCCTCGCCGCTCTCGGCACCCAGCGCCTGTTCGCGCCTTTCGCCTTACCTCACCTGGGGTTGCCTGAGCCTGCGCGAGGTGGTGCAGGCCACGCGCAGCCGCATGGACGACCCGGCATTGCCGGCGCGCCAGCGCCAGGGCCTGCAAGGATTCATGAGCCGGCTGCACTGGCACTGCCACTTCATCCAGAAGCTGGAGACCGAGCCCGCCATCGAACACCACAACATGCACCCCGGCTACGAGGGCCTGCGCGAACACGACCACAACCCCGCGCACCTGCAGGCCCTCATGGACGGACGCACCGGCTGGCCGCTGGTGGACGCCTGCGTGGCCATGCTGCGCGAGACCGGCTGGATCAATTTCCGCATGCGGGCCATGCTGGTGTCGGTGGCGGCGTACCCGCTGTGGCTGCACTGGCGCCCGGTGGGCGAGTGGCTGGCGCGCCAGTTCATCGACTACGAGCCCGGCATCCACTGGAGCCAGCTGCAGATGCAGAGCGGCACCACGGGCATCAACACCACGCGCGTCTACAACCCCATCAAACAGGCGCAAGACCACGACCCGCAAGGCCACTTTGTGCGCCGCTGGCTGCCCGCCATGCAGCGCGTGCCCGACACCTGGTTGTTCCAGCCGTGGCTGATGCCGCCCGATGTGCAGGCGCGCTGCGGCGTGGTGGTGGGGGTGGACATTGCCGTGCCGCTGGTGGATCTGGAACTGGCCACGCGCGCGGCCAAGGAGCGCGTGTACGCACTGCGCACCGACCCCGGTGTGGCGGCGGTGCAGGCCAGCATCGTCAAGCGCCACGGCTCGCGCAATCGCAGCGCCGAAAACCTGTCGAAACCGCGCAAGGTGCAGGCACCCGCGCAAGCCACCCTGGACTTCTGATGCAAGAACCCGCCACCACCCCGCGCCGCATCTTGCTGGTGTGCATCGGCAACCGCGTGCGCAGCCCGCTGGCCCAGGGGTTCCTGCGCGCCGAGCTCGACTCCGCCGGGTTGGGCCACGTGTGGGTGGATTCGGCCGGCACCAACGTCTGGCCCGGCAACGAACCGCCGGAGCGCGAAGCCATCTTTGAAGCGGCGCGGGCCGGCATCGACATTGCGCACCTGCGCTCCCGCGAACTCACCGACGCCGATTTTGCGGACCACGATGTGCTGCTGGCCATGGACTGGGACAGCCACGCCCTGGCCGAAGGCATGGCGCCCGTCGAACATCGCCACAAGGTCGGCCACCTGGCCCACTCGGCACGTCGGGAAAAGATCACCACCATCCCCGACCCGGCAGCCGCCGGCTATGCCCGCACCCTGGCCTGCATTCAAGATGCCTGCGAAGGCTGGGTGGTGAACCACCTGGTGCGTCGACCGACGCGCTGAAACGCGCGGGCGGCGTCAGCGCGGTGCGCCCGCCGCCAGCCAGGCACGCCACCCGCCGAAGTGCGTGATGTCGGTGGCGCCCTCGATGCCGATGCTTTCACAGATGAAGCCAGGCACCTCGCTGCCGTCGGCCAGCTTCACCTTGCCGATGCCCAGCGGTGCCGGGATGCCGGCCACGAAGCTGCCGAAATGGGCGGCGGGCACTTCCCACACCTCCAGCGCAATGGCCGAGCCGCCTTGTGCAACGCGCACCATGCCGGGCCGTTGCACCGGACCGCCGGCGAGGGCGTGCAATTGGTAGTTGGGCGCCGACTGCGGGCTGCCGACGAGGCGCGCGCCGCGCGAGGTGAGCTGGTGGTTCAGCGGCAAGCCCGAGAGGTGGGCACCGCACACGGCCACGCGAACGGTGCCGCTGCCCGCCGCGCCCACCTCGCCCGAAGGCAGGCCGGCGCAGGGTGGTGTGGAGGCCAGGGGCGCGGGCGTGGCGCCGAGCGTGGCGGTTTCTGCGCGGTGGAAGCGGTCGGCCAGGCGCAGCAGCGGAACATCCTTGAACGCGGGCGCGGCCAGCGTCACGCCCCAGGGCAGGCACTGCGCCTCGCCATTCCCCAGAAACCCCGCGGGCACCGCCACCGCGCTGTAGTCCAGCAGGTTCATGAAGTTGGTGTAGCGGCCCAGGTTGGAGTTGAGCTGGATCGGGTCGGCTTGCATCTCGGCAATGCGGTAGATGGTGCCGGCGGTGGGCGTGAGCAGGCAGTCCACCTCGCTCCACACGGCGTCGCACACGCGCTTGAGCGCCTTCAGGCGGTAGCTCGCGGCAAAGGCCTGGGCGCCGGTCACCTGGCGGCCGCCTTCGATGATGGTGCGCACCGGCGGAAACACCGCGTCGGGCTGGGCGTTGATGAAATGCTCGATGGCCACATAACGCTCGGCCACCCAGGGGCCGTCGTAGAGCAGGCGAGCGGCTTCCAGGAACGGCGTGAGGTCCACCTCCACCGGTGTGCCACCCAGCGCCTTGAGGCGCTCCACCGAGGTGTTGAACAGCTCGGCCGCAGCGGTGTTGCCGAAGAACTCAAGGTCTTGCGCGCAGGGCACACCAAACCTGAACGCACCCGCCGAAAAATCCACGCCGAAGGGCTGGGCCGCTCTGCTGTAGGCGTCGCTCGCGTCAAACGCCGCCGCTGCGCCCAGCACGGCCTGCGCGTCGGCGGCGGTGAGCGCGAAGATGCTCACGGTGTCCAGCGAACGGCAGGCCGGCACCACGCCCGTGCCCGAGAGCAGACCGAGCGTGGGCTTGAGGCCCACCAGGTTGTTGAACGAAGCCGGCACACGGCCCGAGCCGGCGGTGTCGGTGCCCAGTGAGAACGTCACGTACCCCTTGGCCACCGACACGGCCGAGCCCGAGCTGGAGCCGCCCGAGATGAAGTCGGGATCGAACGCGTTCTGGCAGGCACCAAAGGGCGAGCGCGTGCCGTTGAGGCCGGTGGCGAACTGGTCGAGGTTGGCCTTGCCCACCGGCACCGCGCCGGCGGCTAGCAGCCGCTGGATGAGGAAGGCGTGTTCGGTGGGTGTGTACGCAAACTCGGGGCAACCGGCGGTGGTGGGAATGCCGGCGAGGTCGATGTTGTCCTTGATCACAAAGGGCACGCCGAACAGCGGCAGGCTCGCCGGGTCCACGCCGTCGAGCCGCGCCACGAAGGGCGCCACCTCGGCGTCGGTCAGCACATGGATGAACGCGTGGTGCGTGTCGGCGCGGCAGCGCGCCAGCGACTCGGCCACCACCTCGCGCACAGTGGCGCCGCTGCGGTAGGCAGCCTGCAGGCTGGCGAGGTCGAAAGACAGATGGCGCAAATCGAGTTGGTTCAATGACATGGAAACACTCCGTTGTTGTTCTGGACTCAGAAGACTTCGTCGATCAGCACCAGCACGTTCTGCCCGGCCGACACCGCACCGCCTTGCGCGCACATGAGGCTGTGCACCGTGGCGTTGGCCGGTGCAAGCAAGTTGAATTCCATCTTCATGGACTCGATCACCAGCAGCACGTCGCCAGCCTGCACCTGCTGGCCCACGCTCACCGCCACCTTCCACACATTGCCCGGCACGCTCGTGGCCAGCACGCGCCCGCCCTCGGGCAGGTCCACCTCGTCGGCCACGCCCGCGCTGGCGGCCGCGTCGTCGCTGGTGAAGTCGTTTTGCCCGGCGGCCGCCCAGCGTTCGCGCTCGGCTTCAAACGCGGCCTGCTGTTTGGACTTGAAGGCGCCGATGCTCTGCTCGTTGTCGGCCAGGAAGCGCCGGTAATCCTTGAGACTGAACGTGCCCTCTTCGGTGCGCAGGGCATAGCCGCCGTGCGGAAAGTTCGCGCGGATGGTCTTGAGTGCGTCTTCGCTCACCAGCTCGAACCGGATCTGGTCGAAGAAGCGCAGCAACCAGGGCTGTTCGAAGTCGGAACCCGGTGCGCCGTGGCGCCAGCGGTTCCACATCTGCAGCGTGCGGCCCACGAACTGGTAGCCGCCCGGGCCTTCCATGCCGTACACGCAGAGGTAGGCGCCTCCGATGCCCACGGCGTTCTCGGGTGTCCAGGTGCGCGCGGGGTTGTACTTGGTGGTCACCAGGCGGTGGCGCGGGTCCAAGGGTGTGGCCACCGGCGCGCCCAGGTACACGTCGCCCAGGCCGAGCACGAGGTAGCGCGCGTCGAACACGATCTTGAACACGTCTTCGATGCTGTCCAGCCCGTTGATGCGGCGGATGAACTCGATGTTGCTCGGGCACCAGGGTGCGTCCAGCCGCACCGACTGCATGTACTTTTCGATGGCGAGTTTCGTCTGCGGGTCGTCCCAGCTCAGCGGCAGCACGACCGTGCGCGAAGGCACCACCATTTCGTCCACCGGCGGCAGCGCGTCGTCGACCTCCGCCACGGTGCGCAGCAGTTGTTCGCGCGGCAGCAGGGCCGGATCAAAGTGCACCTGCAGCGAACGGATGCCGGGGGTGAGGTCGATCACGCCCTGGAGTTGCTTCTCTTGCAGGCCGTGCAGCAAGGCCTGCACGCGCATGCGCAGTTCCAGGTCGAGCGTGAGCGGGCCGAACTCGATGAGGATGTAGCGATCACCGGCCTGGCGGATCACGCGGCGCGGGCGGTCGCCTTGCGCTGCGCGGTCGTCGAGGATGGGGCTCAGTGGTGAGTTGGCCTGTCGGTGAAACCGCACCGTGTCCCCGGGGCGCAGTTGCCCCAGCTTCCACAGCTCGTCGTGCAGCACCACCGCCGGGCACACGAAGCCGCCCAGGCTCGGGCCGTCGGGGCCGAGGATCACCGGCATGTCGCCGGTGAAGTCGATTGCACCGATGGCGTAGGCGTTGTCGTGGATGTTCGACGGGTGCAGGCCCGCCTCGCCACCGTCGGTGCGCGCCCACTGAGGTTTGGGGCCGATGAGGCGCACCCCTGTGCGGCTGCTGTTGTGGTGGATCTTCCAGTCGGTGCCGAAGAACATGGTGATGTCGTCGGGCGTGAAGAAGTCGGGCGCGCCGTGCGGGCCGTACAGCACGTTGATGTCCCAGTGGTGGGTGTATGCCGGGGCTTCGACAGGCTCAGCCCGAACGGAGGTGGGTTCAGCCCGAACGGGATCAGCGAGGTGCAGCACATCCCCCGTGCGCAGATGCCGCCCCGCGTGCCCGCCAAACTGCCCCAGCGTGAAGGTGCTGCGGCTGCCCAGATACAGCGGCACGTCGAGCCCGCCGGCAACAGCCAGTGCCAATCTCACACCCGTGTCGCATCGGCCCACGGTCAGCACGCTGCCCGCTTTCACCGGCAAGGCCTGCCACATCGGCACCGGTTCGCCGTCGAGCTTGATCGGTGCGGGGGCACCGGTCACCGCCACCACCGCGCTCGTGTTGAAGCGCAGCGTGGGTCCGGCCAGCGTGATCTCCAGTGCCGCCGCATCGGGCGCATTGCCCACCAGCGCATTGGCCGCGCGGTGTGCGTGCATGTCCATGGGGCCGCTGGGGGGCACACCCACGTCCCAGTAGCCCAGGCGGCCCGGCCAGTCCTGCACGCTGGTCTGCACGCCGGGCTCCAGCACGTCGATGGTGGCCGGTTGATATGCGAAGGTGGAGAGAAAGCGTGTGACCTGTCTGCCGGTGCGAAACACCGGGTCGCGCACCACCTGGCGCAGGTAGCCCAGGTTGGTTTCGATGCCGGCCAGGCGCGTGGCGTCCAGCGCGTCTTCCATCTTTTTCAAGGCTTCGTCGCGCGTGTCGGCGGTGACGATCAGCTTGGCCAGCATCGGGTCGTACCAGGCGGGCACCTCGGTGCCGCGCTCCACCCAGCTGTCGACGCGAGCGTCCTCGGGAAACACCACCTCGGTGAGCAGGCCCGCGCTGGGCTGGAAGTTCTTGGCCGGGTCTTCGGCGTACAGACGCACCTGGATCGACGCACCGCTTGGCGAAGGTTGCAGCGTGTGCAGCGGCGGCAGGTCGCCGGCCGCGAGCTGCAGCATCCACGCCACCAGGTCCACGCCGCACACCTGCTCGGTCACGCCGTGTTCCACCTGCAGGCGCGTGTTCACTTCGAGGAAATAGAACGCGCCGGTGGATGCATCAAACACAAACTCCACCGTGCCGGCCGAGCGGTAGTTCACCGCCTGCGCCAGCCGCACGGCGGTGGCGTGCAGTTCACTTCGTTGTGCGTCGCTCAGGCCTGGCGCGGGGGTCTCTTCAATCACCTTCTGGTTGCGCCGCTGCACCGAGCAGTCGCGCTCACCGAGGGCAATCACGCCACCCACGCCATCGCCGAACACCTGCACCTCGATGTGCCGCGCCTGCTCCACGTACTTTTCGATGAACAGACCCGCATCCTTGAAGTTGGCCTGCGCCATGCGGCCGACCGAATCAAATGCATCCGCGAGCTCGGCCGCGTTCCACACCAGCCGCATGCCGATGCCGCCACCACCCGCCGTGCTCTTGAGCATGACCGGAAAGCCCACGCGCGCGGCCTCGTTCTGCGCCTGCGCCATGTCGGTCAACAGGCCGGAGCCGGGCAACAGCGGCACACCGCGCTGCTCGGCCAGATCGCGCGCCGTGTGCTTGAGGCCGAAGGCGCGCATCTGGTCGGGCGCGGGGCCGATGAAGCCGATGCCGGCCACCTCACACGCTTCGGCAAACGCCGGGTTCTCGGAGAGGAAACCGTAGCCGGGGTGGATGGCCTGCGCGCCGCAGTCTTTGGCAATCTGCAGGATGCGGTCGGCACGCAGGTAGCTCTCGGCCGCCGGCGCCGGGCCGAGCAGGTAGGCCTCGTCGGCCTCGCGCACATGGCGGGCCTGCGCGTCGGCTTCGGAGTACACGGCCACGCTCTGCACACCCAGCGCCTTGAGCGTGCGGATGATGCGGCAGGCGATGGCGCCTCGGTTGGCAATCAGGACCTTGCTGAACATGGGTGGAACCTTGGATCGAAGAGGGCAGGCCGTCCTGCGAAAGGGTCACGCGGCAATGGGTCGTCCCGTTGCGCGCATCGGCACAGGTTCACGCGGGGTCCCAAACGAGGAGCTGAATCGGCGTGGGGTTGTAGGCATTGCACGGGTTGTTGAGTTGCGGGCAGTTGCTGATCAAGACCCACACGTCCATCTCGGCGCGCATCTCCACGTACTTGCCCGGGCCCGACACGCCGTCTTCAAAACTCAGCGCGCCGTCGGCTGTGACAGGCACGTTCATGAAGAAGTTGATGTTGGGCACGAGGTCGCGTTTGCCCAGGCCCACGTCGGCGTGTTGCAGGGCGATCAGGTAGTTGTCTCTGCAGCTGTGCATGAACTTCTTCTGCAGCGCGTAGCGCACCGTGTTGCTCTCGGCCGCACAGGCGCCGCCCAGCGTGTCGTGGCGGCCGCAGGTGTCGGCCACGATGGTGAGCATGGCGTTGCCGTCGTTGCTGCGGATCACCGAACCCGTGGTGAGGTAGATGCCACCCTGGCGCTGCATGGTGTTGGTGGCGCTGTAGTGCTCGGCTGGGTCGTGGCGGTTGTAGAACAGCACATCGGCCGCCTGGTTGCCCTCCAGGTCGACGATGCGCAGCGTCTGCCCACGCTTCACTTCAAACAGGATGGGCTCGCCCGCCGGGTGGCGCTGGTCCATCACGGCGTGGGCCGGGTCGAGGCTGCTCTCCAGGATGCGGATGTCGGTGGCTTCGGTGTTCATCGGGGGCTCCTCACAGGTACAGCATGTCGGTGTTGTGCAGGGCGCGCGCGTTCTCCGGGCGGAAGGCGCGGCACGCATCGTTCGCCGGCGCAGCGCCGCAGCGCCAGGCCAGCAAACCCACCTTCTTGGGCGCGTAGGTGGGCGCGGTGTCCAGCCCGTGCGGCGCGGTGCTCATGGCCAGGATTACGTCCATGTCGAAGCGCAGTTCCACAAAGTCGCCGGCTTTGGCGTGGTCCGGCACAAAGGCAAAGCGCCCCTGTGCGTCCACACCCACCTTGCTGAACAGGTTCACCGGCGCGATCAGATCGCGCTTGGTAAGGCCGTACTTGCCGATCTCGATCAGCAGGCCGTCTTTGCCCGAACGGTGCATGGCGTTGCGCGCGTGCTCGTAGCGCTTCTCACCGTATTTCTCTTGCATCAGTTCGGCGTCCAGCAGGGCGCCAAACGGGTCGTGCCAGCCCACACTGTCGGCCGTGAAGCTGGCCATGCTGCGGCCCATGTCGCTCATGAGCACGTGGCCCCGCGTGTAGTGCGCCGTGTGCTGCGCCTTCACGCTGTCGGGCATGTTGTAGCGCTCCAGCTTTTCGAGTGCGCTGTAGAGCACCAGGCTCACGTTGGCCCCGGCCTCCAGCGCCACGAAGCGCATGGCACTGCCGCGTGGCATGCGCCAGCTCCAGTGGCTGCCGCCGGGCACCACCTCGCTCCACATGGCTTTGGCGGTGTCCACGCCTTGCAGCGCCGCGGCGGGGAAGCGCTGCCACAGCGCGGGGGTGTCCACGGGCGCGGCCGGCGGCGGGTTGGGCGGAACCACGGTGAGCGGGTCTGCGATGTCTTGTGGGTTCATGTGGTGTCTCCTTGAAAAATCAAACGCCCACGCCCGAGAGGCGTTGCAGCTGTTCCAGATCGGTCTTCATGCCCGAGGTCTCGCGGATGCGTTCCAGGATGTCGCGCTTGAGCTGCACAAACGCGGGCTCGTGCTTGAGGTCTTGCACGCGCTCGTCGCCAAAAGGAACGTCGTAAATGGTGTCGATGCGGCCCGGGCGCGGCGCCATCAACACCACGCGGGAGCCCAGGTAGAGCGCTTCTTCCACGTCGTGCGTGACGAATACGATGGTGGCTTTCTCCAGCTTGTGCACGTAGCGGATCAGGTCGTGCATCACCTCGCGGGTTTGCGCGTCGAGCGCACCAAACGGTTCGTCCATCAGCACCACGTCGGGGCGGCCCATGAGCGCGCGCGCAATCGCCACGCGCTGCTGCATGCCGCCCGAGAGCTGATTGGGCCAGGCGTTGGCCACCGGCTGCAGGCCCATGAGGCGCAACAGCGCGTCGGCCCGGCCCGAGGCGGCCTCCACATCGGCCGAGGTGCGGCCGTCGGTGTGGGCCTTGAGCTGGCGGCAGAACTTGATGTTCTCCATCACCGTCATCCACGGGTAGAGGCTGTAGTGCTGGAACACCATGGCGCGGTCGATGCCCGGGCCGTCCACCGCGCGGCCGTCCACCAGCAGGTCGCCGCTGGTTTGTGTTTCCAGCCCGCCGATGGTGCGCAGCAGGGTGGACTTGCCGCAGCCCGAGGCGCCCACAAAGGTGACGAATTCGTTTTCGGCGATGTCGAGGTTGATGCCCTCCAGCGCGTTGATGCTCGCGCCGTCAAAGCGCTTGGTGAGGCTGCGCACAGCGATCTTGGGCAGGGGAATGTGGGCGGTGCTCATGGCTCAGCCTTTCAAGTAGAGCCATGGGAAGGCACGGCGGTGCCCCCAGCGGAAGAGCTGGTCGGTGACCAGGCCGATGAGACCGATGACGATGATCCCGGCGAAGATGGTGTCGGTCTGCAGGAAGCGCTGGGCGCGCAGGATCGCGTAACCCAGGCCCGAGTTGGCGGCCACCAGCTCGGCCACCACCAGATACGTCCAGGCCCAGCCCATGGTGATGCGCAAGGTGTCGAGCAGGGCCGGCTTGGCGCTCTGAAAGATCACCTTCTCGATCAGCTCCAGCCGGTTGGCGCCCATGGTCTGCGCCGCCTCCACCTGCGCGGCTGGTACGCGGCGCACGTCTTCGGCCACCATCAGCACCATCTGGAAAAAGGTGCCGATGAAGATGATGGCGATCTTGGAACCCTCGCCAATGCCCACCCACAGCATCACCAGCGGAATGAAGGCCACCGCGGGCATGTAGCGGATGAAATCGGTGAGCGGCTCCAGCAGCGCCTGTACCGAACGGAACGAGCCGATCAACAAACCCAGCGGCAGGGCAATCACCGCCGACAGCAGAAACCCCGCCACCACGCGGTAAACGCTGATGCCCATGTCTTCCAGCAAGCCCAGCTCGGTGGCCCAGGTCCAGGTCTTGGCCAGCACCTGCAGCGGCGCCGGCATGAACACCGGGTCGATGCCGCCCCAAAGGCCCACCGCCGCCCAAAGCACCAAAGGGGTGAACAGGCCCACCAGCGCAAGCACCCAATAGGTGCGCCGCGAGATACC
Organism: Hydrogenophaga sp.; assembly: GCA_021154985.1. Lineage (GTDB taxonomy): Bacteria > Pseudomonadota > Gammaproteobacteria > Burkholderiales > Burkholderiaceae_C > Hydrogenophaga. Next base: position 37,075 of record JAJNQE010000107.1, on the reverse strand, counting down.
GGCGCGCACGGTGAACAGGTTGGAACGCCGCTTGGGCCGTGGCGGTGCACCAGCGGCGAGCGGCGCCGTGGCGGTGGAAGCAAGGGGCAGGGACATGCGGGGGCTCCTGAGCGAGGGACCAAAAGGCGGAGAGGCATGGGCTTTGCAGCGCAAGCGTCTCCCGGGCTTTTGTCCCTCCGTGGAACCACGCGATGGTGGCCGACTGCTCTCGGACCAGACGGCCCCGCGTCAGTTGGTGGTCAACTGCGCGGAGCCCGGAACCCTAGCGGTCTTCAAGGCTGGCGTGTGCTGAGCACAGCGCCTCTCTGATGGGTGAGTTAGCAACTTCGGTGCCAATGCCGACGCAAGTGGGCAAGCCTTGAGCGACGGCCAAAAAAAACGGGCGGGCTCCCAGGGGAGTCCGCCCGTTGTTGGGGTTGAGGCCGCTTACTTGGGCAGCATCACCTTGTCGATCACGTGGATCACGCCGTTGGACTGGTACACATCGGCGATGGTCACGGTGGCCACACCGCCTTTTTCATCCGTCACGGTAACCTTGCCGCCAGCCGACTTGGCCACCAGCGTGCCACCGGCCACGGTCTTGATCGAAGCCATGCCCTTGCCGTCGGCAATCATCTTGCTGATGGCGGCAGCGTCGAACTTGCCGGAGACCACGTGGTACGTGAGGATGCCGCTGAGCATGCCCTTGTTTTCCGGCTTGAGCAGGGTGTCCACGGTGCCGGCGGGCAGGGCGGCGAACGCTGCATTGGTTGGCGCGAACACGGTGAACGGGCCCGCCGACTTGAGGGTGTCCACCAAACCCGCAGCCTTGACGGCGGCCACCAGCGTGGTGTGGTCCTTCGAATTGACCGCGTTGTCGATGATGTCCTTGCTGGCCAGCATGGGTGCGCCGCCCACCATGACCTGCGCGAAAGCGCCGATGGAGGCCGTGCCGATGGCCAGGGCCAGAACAGTTTTGCTGAGGGTCTGCTTGATCATGAAATCTCCTTGGGTTGAAGCCTGAATAACGGCTGTGACTGATACGCAGTGCAACCCCGCGCTGGATTCAAACCCGCAAGAAAGCCCATGAAAACGCAGGGCCATTCCAGATGTCAGGCCCGGGCGATCACCACATCTGACGTGGGCCGGGCAACGCAGGGCAAGCAGTAGCCTTCCATCTTTTCCTCGGCGCTCAGGCCGGGCCAGGGAATGTCGTAGCGCACTTGCCCCTGCAGCAAGCGCGCCATGCACGTGCGACAGGTTCCGTTGCGACAAGACACCGGCCAGGCGATGCCTGCGCGTGTCATCGCAGCGAACAAGCTGGTCTCGCTGTCGGCCTGCGCGCTGGCCGCTTGGCCTTCAACCCGGATGCGAAACGTCTTCATGCGGGCTTCAATTCAGGCATTTCCCAAGCCGTGCGGTAGCCACCGATGCGCTCCACATGGGCCAGCAAGTCCTTGAAAAACGGATGGGCGCCGAGGGTGGACGAGTCGCCGACGAGCAGCAACTTGCGGCGGGCGCGGGTCATGCCGACGTTCATGCGCCGGATGTCCGAGAGGAAGCCGATCTCACCCAGGTGGTTGCTGCGCGTGAGCGAGATCGCAATGATGTCGCGCTCCTGGCCCTGGAACGAATCCACGGTGCCCACGCTGAGCAGGCGCTGCTGCAGCAGGCCGTTGAGCGCTTCGCTCTCCTCGATCGCGTCTTTCAGGCAGTTGATCTGGGCGCGGTAGGGCGCTATGACGCCTATGGTGAGTGGTTTTTTGAGTGGGTTCTTGAGCGGGTCATGCTCATGCTGGCCTGGGTCGTAGGGCTCCAGGAGTTGGGTGAGGCGCTTGAGCAGCAAGTCCGCCTCTTCCGGGTTGGCCGTGGAGCGGCTCTCAGGAATGGTGATCTCCGTGAACCCGAAGCCGGCCGTGTCGAGGAATTCCACCGGCAGGTCGGGTGCGAAGCCCGGGTCGAACGCGTCCAGGCCGGCGTGCCGCACGTTCGGGTGCGCTTGCAGCTGGCCGCCGTAGAACCGCTGGGAACTGAACGCCATGATCTGCTCGTGCATGCGGTACTGCAGGGTCAGCATGCGGGCCGTGGCCGGCTGGCGCTGGATGCACTTTTCAAACAAGGTTTTGCGCAGGCCTTCGCGGGCGGCCTTCTCGCTTTTCACGGTGGGTGGCAGCTGGTGGTGATCGCCCGCCAGCACCACGCGCTGGCCCTTGGCAATCGCAATCCAGCAGCCCGGCTCCAGGGCCTGGGCGGCTTCGTCGATGAAGACGGTCTCAAAGCTCAGGTGGCGCAGGTTGCGGTGGCTGGCGCCCACCAGCGTGCAGGTGATGACCTGCACCGAGTCGAGCACATCGTCGGTGATGAAGCGCTCCAGATCGTCGGCCTGCAGGAACAGCTGCCGCGCCTCTTCCTTCAGCATCTGGCGCTGTTGCCGTTCCTCGTGACCAAAATGGCGGACGTACTCGCTGGCGCGTTCGTTGGCAGTGTTGCGGTACTGGTCGGCCGTTTGGCGCATCGCCCGCATCTTGCTGAAGCTCGGGTGGGCCATCACCCGGGCATCGAGGGTGTTCTCCAGCAGCAGGTCCGACACGCGGCTGGGGTTGCCCAGGCGAATCACCTTGACGCCTCGCTCGGCCAGCTTTTCGGTGAGCAGGTCCACGGCCGTGTTCGAGGGCGCGCACACCAGCACGCGCCGCTCGCGCCGCACGGTCTCCCGTATGGCCTGCACCAGCGTCGTGGTCTTGCCGGTGCCGGGTGGGCCGTGGATGATGGCCACGTCCTCGGCCGTGATCACGTGGCGCACGGCCGCCAGCTGCGAGTCGTTGAGCGGGCTGGGATACAACAGGTCGTCGGCCTGGGGCGCGCCAAAGCGGGCCTGCCGCGCGCCCAGCAGCACATCGCGCAGCTCGGCCAGCCGGTCGCCCCGGGCGCGCATCACCTCCAGCATGGCCTGGTTCATCTCGCGGTAGCTCACCTCGTCGAAGGTGAGGTCAATGCCCAGCTTGCCGCCGTCAAGCACCCAGTCGGGAAGCTCTTCCCGGGTGGTGGTCAGCAGCAGCTTGTTGCGCCGCACGCTGGTGATGACGCCATTGAGCGTGGGCTGGTCAACCGACGAATGCCCGGGCACTTTGCCAAACAGCGAAGCGTTTTTGCCCACCTGAAACAGGTGCAGGCCTTGCTGGCTGGCGGGTCGTTCCAGCTCCAGCACCACCTTGCCGCCAAAGCCGATGTCTTCCGCGGTGATGGTGACGGGATACCACGTCAAACCGCGACGCTGGCGCTCCGGGATGCTGGCCGAGGCATTTTTGAGTTTGAACTGGGCCTGGTCTTCCTTTTGCTCAAGCTGCATGAGGGCGTGCACGCGGCGCAGCTCATGGTCGACAGCAGAAGGATCGGTGAGGTTGAAGTCGAGGTCCGTCAAAGGAATACAGATTGAACCGTCCAGGATGTTGAGAACGCCAGTTGACTGGCGATTGACCGGCCAGAGTCTGCCTCAGTCTCGGCTGGAGGCACGGGGGCCCCTCAATTTCCCAGGCGCCTTGTCCACTTGGTCGCCATGGTTGGGGATCGCTGGGAGGGTGCATGCCATTGCGTGCAAGACCACCAAAGACGGGTTGCAGCCGTTCGAGCTCAATACCGACATGTGACCCCTTGACTCTCCCAGGCAGTCGTTCCTGGAGCATTCGAATCCCCATGCGTGTGGCGAGGTCTGTCTGAGCGACACTCTCCCGCACAAACGTCAATCAGGGACCACCATGCAGATTTTGACGAGCTTGCTCACGCTGATCGTGCTCGCGCGTGTGCTGGGACACTTGTTCACACGTTGGGGCCAGCCGGCCATCGTCGGCGAGATGCTCGCGGGCATCTTGCTCGGGCCCGCCATCCTCGGGCTGGTTGAGCCCAATCCAGCGCTCTCCGGCATCGCGTCACTTGCGATCTTTTTGGTGGTGCTCGATGCGGGTCTTGAGATGAGTTTCCAGGATGTGCAGGCTGCCATGCGCGGCCGGGGCTTCGTCGTTGCGATGGTGGCTTTCTTCTTGCCCTTCTGCGCGGGTGCTGCCGTGGCCTGGGCCTTCGACCAGGACCTGATGCGGGTCATCTTCCTGGGACTGTGCATCTCCATCACGGCGATGCCGGTCGCGGTCAAGATGCTCGATGAGATGGGCTTGCTGCAGACGGCCATTGGCCGCTATTCCGTGTCGACCGCCGTGATCAACGACATCATGGCGTTGTTCATTCTGGGGGTGCTCCTGGCGCTGCCTGCGCAGACGAGCTGGACTGCGATCCTGACCACAGGTGGCGTCGTGACGTTGAAACTGCTGGTGCTTGCCATGGCCGTATTGGGCCTCAATGCGTTGCTGAACTTGCTGGATCGGCGGGGCGTGGACGTGTCTGCGGGACCCGAGAAACTGGCGGCCTTGTTTGGTCCTGAAGCCGTGTTCGGTATCGTCATCGTCTTTGTGCTCGCATTCGGCTCACTCAGCGAGAACCTGGGCTTTCACTTCGTGATCGGTGCGTTTTTCGGAGCGCTGCTGCTGGACAAACGCCAATTCGTACCGGCGCGCTACGCGGACCTGCGTCGCACACTCAGTTCGATCACCGGTGGCTTCCTCGCGCCCGTGTTCTTTGCTTATCTGGGGCTGGAGTTTCAGCTCTCTGCCTTGGCCGACGTTGCCTTTGTTGGCGCGGTACTCATAGCAGCCATTGCTTCAAAAGTATTGGCGGGATGGATGGGCGGAAGGGCCATCGGCATGTCCAACCGGGAGGCACTTGGTCTTGGATTCATTCTCAACGGGCGAGGAGCAATGGAACTGGTGGTGGCCAGCATCGCGCTGGAGCGCGGTTTCATCGGCCACGGCATGTTTTCTGTGTTGGTTCTGATGGGCGTGGTCACCACGCTGCTGGCACCCATCTCGTTCAATGCTGCGATCGACAAGAGCATGCGTGACAAGTATCGCGAGACGGGTCGAATCTAGATCTGGACGGCTGATTCATTCGTGTCGTATCAACCGCAGTTGTGGTCTGCCAAGGCCCACACCTCGTGAGGTGTCTATCTGGCTCGCGGTGTTTCCGCCTGTGGCGCCTAAAGACTGAGTGCAGAAGTTCTGCCAGAAAGTTTTCAAAGGCCGCTGTCCACGAAATTCCGGTACTTCATCTAGCTCCGAGTGACGTCTCCCCCGAATTCCGGACTTTTCAAAACTAGAGGTACGGTTGCTTTCCGGCAAGCCCGAAGGGGCGCAAGGAGAAGCAATGAAGAGATCGAGATTTTCAGAGGAGCAGATCGCGTACGCACTGCGATTGGCTGAGTCAGGCACACCGGTGGTCGATGTGTGCCGCCAGATCGGCGTGTCCGAGGCAACGTACTACACATGGAAGAAGAAGTTCGGCGACCTGGGTGTGACCGAGCTCAAGCGCCTGAAGATTCTTGAAGACGAGAACGCCAGGTTGAAGCGCATCGTGGCCGATCTGACGCTGGACAAGCAGATCCTCCAGGAGGTCGTCCGAAAAAAGCTCTGAAGGCTGTCAAGCGGCGTGAGCTGGCGGTCTGGATGCAGGAGCGCTTCAAGGTGAATGTGCGCAGGTCGTGCCGGCTGGCGCTGCTGCAACCATCGGTCTGGTATGCAAAGAGCGAGGCACGCGATCAGAGTGCGCTGCGCCAGCGCATCCGTGAGATCGCGATGGACCGTCCCCGATTCGGTTACCTGCGCGTGCTGGTCATGCTCAAGCGTGAGGGCTGGGAAATCGGCAAGAAGCGCGTCTATCGCCTGTACCGGCTGGAAGGATTGCAGTTGCGCATGAAGGTTAAACGCCGCAAGCGGATCAGCCTACAGCGCGGTCGGCCAATGCCTGCCACAGGACCGAATCAGCACTGGAGCATGGACTTCGTGCACGATCAGATGCTCGATGGACGGGCATTTCGGGTGCTCACGGTGATCGATCAGTGGAGTCGCGAGAGTGTGTCTCTAGAGGCCAACTTCCGGCTCACCGGCCGGTGCGTCGGCAAGGCCCTGGACGAGGCTGCGCTGCAGCGCGGATGGCCCAAGGCGATCACCGTGGACAACGGCACAGAATTCACATCCAAGGCACTCGATGAATGGGCCTGGCGCCGCGGTGTGAAGCTCGACTACACACGGCCTGGAAAGCCCACGGACAACGGGCTCATCGAGTCATTCAACGGTCGGCTGCGCGATGAGTTCCTGAACGTCAACGAGTTCATTACGATGCAGGACGCACAGGAGAAATTGAAAGCTTGGCAGCATGACTACAACCATCACCGTCCGCATGGCTCACTCGGCCACCTGACCCCGAGTGAGTTCGTCAGAAAGAGGTCAGATCAACAGCTGGAAAGCCGCCCAACTCCAGTTTAGAAGTGACCGGATATGGGGGAGACGTTACGTCGCAGATGGAATGGGCCAAGCAAATGTCCGAGATAAGTGATGCACTTCGGTGACTGCCGCGTAGCACCGTGGAGGTTTCATTGTGGTTTTCGGTTCAAATAGTTATCAATGAAGATCCCATCACGCCTTGTTGTTTGTTTGGACAACAACGACTACTCCACGTTGTCAGACTCCAGCAAGAGAACTGGCGAGTTGGATGCCATTCGGCTGAAGCTATTGAACTTGGCCGATTCAGGCTTAGTCACATTCGCGTTTTCAGGCACCCACCTCATGGAGATGGCGCCACTCCATCCGTCGTATACCCCGGAGGCCGCAGCTCGCGCTGATCTGCTCGTCGCGCTCTGCGGCAAAAACGCTCTCATTTCATTTGAGCAGATATTCAACGCTGAGGTATCTCGCGCTGCTGACCTGACCGCCGAACCCTTTGCGGTGCTGAACACAAACGCTAACTGGTTCCCGGCGTATGAGGGTTCTCTCCTTCCTCCCGTAACGGACGCCAGCCGCAGGGAAGAAATCAAGGAGGTCTTTCGGGATCAAGGAATAACCAGAGCGCAGCGGCGCGCGGCTGATCGCAAGCTGTACAAGAAGGGACGACCTACCGCGTTATTGAAGTCCATATTGCCTAGGAAGGATTCCAAAATCGAGCTGGACGCAATTCTTCGCAGCTATCCAATGAGGCCTGCAGACGCTGAAGTCCTCACCCGCTACGTGTTCGGCCATGCGTCGGAAGCTCAAGCCGAAACGGCCCTCCTCAACGGCCTGCGAGATCCAAGTTGCGTGATGCGTTGGTTTGCTGAAAGCCACGACACGATGAGTCCAATAATCCGTTGGATTCGAGACCCCTCCGAAAAGTACATTGCCGGATTACAGGCAGCAATTGCTGGCGTGCAGGAGTTGCGTCGCCTGGAAGAGCAACTCGGCCATAGGGTGCCGGTCTCCACACTTACCCCGTCGGGGTGGAAGGCGTTGCTGGACGACACTTTACTCAAGCTTGCAAACAGAATTCTCGCGACCTCCTATCCTGACTGCCAACCCATCTCGGATGTGCGACTTGTCACCCAACACTGTCCGGGGCTCTCGACGACATTGCGTTGCATTTATTCGGCTGCTTGGGACGCGCTCGGCCTTCAGCCCCGAGCGCCCAAGAAGAGCGACTACGCGGATGCACTGCATGCGCTCTATGCGCCCTATGTCTCAATCTTCAGGGCCGATAGCTACATGGCACCACACGTTGCGAAGCATGTAAAGGAATACGGCACGAAGGTCGTCGGTAGGCTGAGAGATCTGCCGCAGGAGATTGAAAGGGCGCTGTCCAAATAAGGACAATCAAAGAAGACCGCTGATGGGACGGGATGACCGCAGTGCGGCAACTTGCAGTCTTCCGCGCCCGCCGGTTGGGAGGACCGCTTTCGCTGCACATCTGCCGTTCGCCAATTTGTCTCGGTTCTATGCGACCGCCTCGACCAAGGCCCTTGACGAGGATTCGCCGGGCCTGCAGGCAAAATCCAAAGGATCGTGGCGAGCTTGGCGTCGGGCCTGCCGGGAATCCCACCTTGAAGCATGGAGCAGCATCAATGGCACTGACGAAGAAGGGCGAGTTCTGGTACGGGACGACGTCGGGAGACACCCAAGCCGAGCTGCGCAGTTACAGCGTTGCAAATCGCCATGAGGCCGTCCGGTTTGCCGCGTCCAAATGCGACTGCGGGTGCCGGAGCTTCGCGCTGCAGACCGATGAAGACGCCGGCGTGGCCATCCGCACCTGCACCGACTGCGGGCGGGAACACCTGATGGGCGACAGCGCAGAATACGTTGAAGGAGCCGCGCCCGAGACGCACGAGTGCGTGTGTGAAAACGAGGTGTTTGAGCTGATGTCCGGCGTCTCTGTGCACGAGGGCACCCATGACGTGCGTTGGTATTACATCGCCTGCCGCTGCGTGGAATGCAATCTGGTTGGGGTCTTCGCAGACTGGGAGTGTGAAGCGGGTGATGCGGCGGCCTTCCTCGCCAAGGTATGAACGGCCGAACCCCGCAGAGATCAGGCTGATCGCACCTCACCGGTAGCAGCGCTCGCACCGCACCGCCCAACTGGCCCTCAAACCCAGCCTTGTTTCCAGACGCCCTCGTCCTGCAGTGCACGCCACGGCATGATTTGCGTGGCCTTGGAGAACACCGCTTCAATCTCCACCAACTCGATGGGGTCGGTGGGCAAGTCGGGTTGAATCACCCGGCTGACCAGAAAGTGCTTTTGTTTGGCCACCGGTTTCACCGCCGTCCATTTGGTCAGCAGCAGTTTCTTGGGGTTCAGGGGGTTCATGGTTTTGGCCGGGTGTCCACTTCAGCGGCTCGGCACCAAAGCCCGCACCGCCTCTCCCAGCTCGATCACCGCCAGCGCGTAGTAGCTGCTCCAGTTGTAGCGCGTCACCACGTAGAAATTTTCCGTGCCGGCCACGTAGGTGGGTGGCGCCCCGGCGTTTTCCAGCAGCACCAGCGCGAGCTTGCCGGGGTGTTGCAGGGCGGGGCCCTCGATCACGGCGCCTTTGGCGGTGAAGCTGTCCACGCTGAAGCTGGGCAGGATGTCGGGTGCGAGCAGGGTGTCCAGGTCGAGCTTGCTGGTGTCGAAGCTCACCGGGTAGTGTGTGGGCATGCCGGTTTGCCAGCCGAAGGCCTTGAAGTAGTTGGCCACGGAGCCGATCACGTCGGCCTGGCTGTCGAACAGATCGACCTTGCCGTCGCCGTCGAAATCAATGGCGTATTTCACCCAGCTGCTGGGCATGAACTGCGGCCAGCCCATGGCGCCGGCGTAGCTGCCGCGCGGGCTCAGGGGGTCGGTGCCGGTGCGCTCGGTGAGGCTCAGGAATTGTTCGAGCTCACTTCTGAAGAACTCGGTGCGAGCAGCGGCCCGCGGGTGGCTGGCCGGGAAGTCGAAGGCCAGGGTGGTCAGCGCGTCGATCACGCGGTGGTTGCCGGTGTGCTGGCCGTAGAGCGTTTCCACGCCGATCACGCCCACGATGAGGCTGGCGGGCACGCCGTATTCCTGCTCGGCGCGGGCCAGGGTGTCGCGGTTGTCTTCCCAAAACTTCAGCCCGGCGCGCAGGCGAATGGGCTCGATGAAACGGGCGCGGTAGGCGGCCCAGTTCTTGGGGGTGCCGGTGGGCGCGGGTTGCATCAGACGGATGATGTTGGGCATGCGCTGGGCCTGACCGATCTGCTGGCGCACCCAGGCGGGGTCGAGGTTGCGGCGCACGGCGAGGTCGGTGGCGAAGGCCATGGCGGCTTCGCTTTGGCTGTAGGTGAAAACGGGCGCGGCTTTGGCGGCGTTGCCGGGGCGGGTCTTGGCAGGTGACTGGGCCAGGGCCGGTGCGGCCACCAGCAGGGTGGTGGCCAGGGCACAAAGGAGACGGGTCGCAGAAAACAATGGGTGCCTTGGGTTCGGGTTCGGTGGTTCAGGGTCGGCTGTTGGGGCTTTGTGGCCAGGCCAGCCGCTGAAATTCTCGCTGCAGGCTGGCCAGGGTGGCGCCGCTGGTGCCGGGGCGCGCGTAGCGCAGGGCTTCGAGCTGCAGCAGCCATTGTGCAAGCGCAGCGGCGGCCGTCTGGTCGTTGTTCCAGTGTTGCTGCACGCGCCGGGCCAGTTCGCGCGGCGGTGTGTGGTCGGTGCTCTCCACGCCCAGTTTGTGCAGGCGGGTGCGGGCCCGCTGCAGCAGGCGCAGCCAGGGGTCGTGTTGCTGGCGTTCCCACAGCGTCCAGGCGGCGCCGACCAGGCTCACGAATACCACCACGGCGATGAGCACATAGGCCAGGTCGGTCCAACTGGGGGAGGTGAAGCCCAGGTTTTTCAGCAGGTCGAGCTGGCGGCCCTGGGTGTAGTTGAGCACCCACTGGTTCCAGCTGTTGTTCACGGCCTCCCAGGCGGCGCGCAGCTCGGCCACCAGGTTGGGGTTGAGGTTGCCGATGGCGCCGGCCAGCGCGCCTTGCGGTGCACGCAGTCGATCGAACGAACCGATGCGCCCGGGCGCCACGGCCGACGTGGGGTCCACGCGCACCCAGCCCTGGCCTTGCAGCCAGACTTCGGTCCAGGCGTGGGCGTCGCGCTGGCGCACGGTCCAGTAGCCGTCCACGCCATTGAGCTCGCCGCCCTGGTAGCCGGTGACGATGCGCGCAGGGATGTCGAGCGCGCGCATGAGGATGACGAAGCTGCTGGCAATGTGCTCGCAGAAGCCTTCGCGCTTGTCGAACCAGAACTCGTCGGCCGTGTTGGCGCCAAACACGCCAGGGTCCAGCGTGTAGGTGTAGCCGCCGGTGCGCAGGCGGTTCATCACCGCGTCGATGAGTTTGGGGTTGGCCTCGGGGCCGGCGCCGTGTTCGCGCCGCAGTTCCTGGGCCAGCGCGAGCGTGCGCGGGTTGAAGCCGGCGGGCAGCTCGATGTGGTCTTGCAACGCCACCACCTGCGCCAGCGGGCCATGGCGGAAAGTGGGATAGCTCTCGGCGCTGTAGCGCACCAGGGTGTTGAGCGGGCGCTGGGTGAACCACTGCAGCTCGTTGCTCATGCGCACCGCGTTGTCGGGCACCTCGGGGGCCTGTGGGGTGGACTCCATCACAAACAGCCAGGGCCGGCGGTTGGGCTCCATGGTCACGTCGTAGCGCACCGGTTCGCCCGACACCTGCAGATTGGCCGGCAGCGCCATGGATGGCGGGAAACCCGAGCGCAGCGCGCGCCACTCGGTGCCGTCAAAACTGCTGAGCACCGGGCCGCGAAAGTACAGCTGGCCTTGCGGTGGCGGGCGGCCTTCGAAGCGGATGCGGAAGGCAATGCTGTCATCGAGCACCAGCTGGGCAATCTGCCCCACTTTCATGGAGCCCGAGAGGCCGCTGCGCCCGGTTTCGTCTTGCCCGGGCACACCCCACAGTGGTGAGAGGCGCGGGAACAACAGGAACAGCACCAGCATGATGGGCGCGCCCATGAGCGCCATGCCGCCAGCGATGCGCGCGGCTTGCGAGAGCGGCGGCCGGCCCACCGGCATGTGGGCGTTCACCAGCGCGGTGAGCAGGCCCAGCAGCGCAATGAGGATGCCCGCCGCCGTGAGCAGCGACTGCGAATAGAAGAAGTGGGTGAGCAACGTGAAGAAGGCGAGGAAGAACACCACGAAGGCGTCGCGCCGGGCGCGCATTTCCAGCGTCTTGAGCGCCAGCAGCACCACGATGAGCGTCACACCCGCGTCGCGCCCGAGCAGGGTGCTGTGGGTCATGAAGGTGGCCGCGAGCGTGAGGCAGAGCAGGCCCACACGCACCGGCCAGCCGGGCAGTGGCAGGCCGCGCAGCGCAAGCCGGGTGCGCCACACCAGCACACCGGCGGTGAGCGCGGTGCACCACCACGGCGTGTGGCCCACCTGCATGAAAGCCACCCAGCCGATGACCGCCAGCAGGAAGAGCGTGTCGCGCGTGTCACGAGGCAGGTTGGCCCCCAAGGTCCAGCGCTGTGCAGCCAGGCTCAACATATGGCCAGTGCCTCCAGGCAACGCGCGCGGTGGGCGGCGCCCTGGTCGGGCGCAATCTCCCGGCCGGGCACGCGCAGCCCGTAGTCGAGCCCCTGCCGGTCGGCCATGAGCACCCAGGCGGTGAGGCGCGAGAGCCGCGCTTCCAGACCCGCGCCGCCGCACTGCGCGTGGTCCAGCCAGAGCTGGTGGCGCTGGTGCGACAAGGCGTCGCGGCTCACCAGATCGTCGCGCCCGCTGGAGAAGGCCTGCGCGGCCTTGCGCCACACCACGGCCTTGAGCGGGTCGCCCCGGCGGTAAGCGCGCACGCCATCAAATTCACCGGTGCTCTGCACACGCGCCGCGCCGGAGCTGCCGGCCTGCGGCTCGCCGGGTGGCAAGGGAGGCGGGTGGCTCTCAGCCTCGGGGTACACGAGTACGCCCGAGGCCGGGCGCCACACCGTCCACACGCGAAAGGTGCCGAGCGGAAACAGCGTCTGTGCGGTCAACGGTGGCAGCGGGTGCAGGCCGCGCTCGGGCGACGGAAAACTCACCTGCAGGTGCGCGCTGCCTTGCGCGGGCACGTCGGTCCAGGCCAGGGGCGCGTGTTTGGGGTCGGCGCCGATCACACCCATGCCGATGCCGTAGCGCGTGCGTTTGCGTTCGCTGGAGAGGCGCACGGTGAGCGCCACGGCCTGCCCCGCATGCACCGGCTCGGGCGGCGTGAGCAGCAGCGTGATGCCTCGCAGGTTGCCGTGGCACACGTGCATGCCCACCACCGCGCTGCCGGCCAGCAAAAAGGTGAGCAGGTAGCCCAGGTTGAGCTGGTAGTTGATGCTGGCCACCAGCAGCAGCAGCAAGGTGATGCCCAGCATCCAGCCCGGGCGGGTGGGCAGGATGTAGACGTTGCGCTGGGTTAGCGTGAGCGTGTCGGAGCGGGGCAGGCGGTTGTGCCACCAGGTCTGGAGGTGGGTGCGCAGCGTGCGCCAGGGGTGGCGCCAGGTGTTTGAAGGCAGGGCGCCAGCGGGCGAGCGCGCAACGGTGGCCACCATATCAGGGGAGCGGAATGGCTTCCAGCATGGCGCGTACCTGTTCAACCGGTCCGCGCCCGGCATCGCGCACCGGAATCAAGCGGTGCGCCACCGTCTGCGGCAGGATCGCAGCGATGTCGTCGGGCGCCACGTAGTCGCGCCCGCTCAGATACGCCTGCGCCTTGGCCGAGCGCACCACGGCCAGCGCTGCGCGCGGCGACAGGCCTTGCGCAAACCACTGCCCGTTGCGCGTGGCGGCCACCAGGTCTTGCAAGTACTCCAGCACCGGCTCGGCGGTGTGCACCTGGCTCACGGTGTGTTGCAGGGCCGCGAGGTCGGCGGGCGTCAGGGCGGCGGCGAGTTTGTCGAGCATGTCGCGGCGGTCCTGGCCGCGCAGCAGCTCGCGTTCGGCAGCGCGGTCGGGGTAGCCGATCGAGAGGCGCATGTGGAAGCGGTCCAGCTGCGATTCGGGCAGCGCGTAGGTGCCCAACTGGTCGTGCGGGTTTTGCGTGGCAATCACAAAGAAAGGTTCGGGCAAGGCGCGCGTTTCGCCTTCCACCGTCACCTGCTTTTCTTCCATGGCTTCGAGCAGTGCGCTTTGCGTCTTGGGGCTGGCGCGGTTGATCTCGTCGGCCAGCAGCACCTGGGCAAACACCGGGCCCGGGTGGAACACAAAAGCCTCGCGCCCACGCTCGTAAATCGACACGCCCACGAGGTCCGAAGGCATCAGATCGGCGGTGAACTGCACGCGTGAAAACTGCAGGCCGAACGAGCGGGCCAGCGCGTGCGCCAGCGTGGTTTTGCCCACACCGGGAACGTCCTCGATCAGCAGATGACCACCGGCCAGAAGGCAGGCCACGCAGTCGGAAACTTGCTGACTTTTGCCCACGATCACCGTGTTAAGCTGATTCAGCAACTGTTGGATTTTTGTGTCGGCTTGCATGCCGCGAACCTTACCGTAAAACCACCATGGGTCAGGCCACCGGGTATTTCACCCACAAGGATTGCTGGAGACACGAAATGGGCGCCGGCCACCCGGAATGCCCCGAGCGTCTGGACGCGATCGAAGACCGTTTGCTCATGAGCGGGCTCGACGTGGCGCTGGAGCGCCGCGAGGCCACTGCAGCCTCCATGGCCGACCTCGAACTCGCCCACGGCCGCATGCATCTGGCGTCGTTGCGCGGCCTGAGCGACAACCTGCGCGACGACATCCAGGCCGGCGGCCCGAGCCACGCGCAGGTGGACCCCGACACTTCCATCAACACCCACAGCTGGGACGCCATCCTGATGGCCGCGGGCGCCGCCATCGACGCCACCGACGCGGTGATGGCCGGCGAAATGCCCAACGCTTTCTGCGCGGTGCGCCCGCCCGGCCACCACGCCACGCGCAACCAGGCCATGGGTTTCTGTTTCGTGAACAACGTGGCGGTGGCCGCCAAGTACGCGCTGGAGCGCCACGGGCTCAAACGTGTGGCCATCATCGACTTCGACGTGCACCACGGCAACGGCACCGAAGACATCGTGGCCGGCGACGACCGCATCCTCATGTGCAGCTTCTACCAGCACCCGTTTTACCCGGCGTGCGAGCACTCCACAGCGGCCAACCTCGTCAATGTGCCGGTGCCGGCGTACACCAAGGGCATGGAGATCCGCGAGCTGATCGACATGCACTGGCTGCCCCGGCTCGACGCCCACAAACCGCAGATGATCTTCATCAGCGCCGGGTTTGACGCTCACCGCGAAGATGACATGGCGCAGTTGGGCCTGGTGGAGCAGGACTACGCCTGGATGACGTCGCGGGTGAAAGAGGTGGCCGAGCGCCACGCCAAGGGCCGCATCGTGAGCTGCCTCGAAGGCGGCTACGCACTCAGCGCGCTGGGCCGCAGCGTGGAAGCGCATCTGCGGGTGCTGGCCGACGTTTGATGGTTCCGGCACCGGGCGGGTGTCACGCGAATCCCGGACAATCCGCAGCATGAGCCAAGCCACCGATTCTTCTGCTGCGCCCGACCTGGGCGATATGCTGCTGCACAGCCGCGACGAACGCGGCGTGCACACCCTCACCCTCAACACACCGCGCAGCTTCAATGTGTTGTCCGAAGCCATGCTGGCGGCGCTGCAGGCAGCCATCGACGCGGTGGCAGCCGACCCGCAGGCGCGGTTGGTGGTGATCGGCGCCAGCGGCAAGGCGTTCTGCGCCGGGCACGACCTCAAGGAAATGCGCGCCCACCCCGAGCAGGCGTACTACCAGGCGCTGTTTGCGCGCTGCTCGCGGCTCATGCTGGCCATCCGCCGGCTGGAGGTGCCGGTGATCGCGCGGGTGCAGGGCCTGGCCACAGCGGCGGGCTGCCAGTTGGTGGCGCAGTGCGACCTGGCGGTGGCCAGTGAGACCGCGAGCTTTGGTGTGAACGGCATCGACGTGGGCTTGTTTTGCGCCACGCCGGGGGTGGCCTTGTCG
The DNA here is from genome assembly GCA_021154985.1 of Hydrogenophaga sp. Taxonomy (GTDB): domain Bacteria; phylum Pseudomonadota; class Gammaproteobacteria; order Burkholderiales; family Burkholderiaceae_C; genus Hydrogenophaga. Next base: position 21,744 of record JAJNQE010000107.1, on the reverse strand, counting down.
CGCAACATCCTGCCCAAGCAGGCCATGGAAATGCTGCTCACCGGTGACTTCATTTCGGCCGACGAGGCTTGTTCGCGCGGACTGGTCAACAGGGTGGTGGCTCCAGACGCACTGGACTCAGAGGTCGCTTCCTTGGTCGATCGCATCCTGGCCAAACCGCCCGAGGCCATTGCCATGGGCAAGGCGCTGTTTTACCGGCAACTGGAAACAGGCATGGAGTCGGCCTACCAGCTCGCCGGGCAGACCATGGCCTGCAACATGGCGCACCCCGTGGCGCAAGAGGGCGTGCAGGCCTTCATCGACAAACGCGCGCCAAGCTGGCGCGCCTGATCCTTCAACGCACACCGTTTTTTCCCCCATGGCAACCACTTCTTCAGCCGCCCCGAAACCCATCGACGATTTTGGTCTTTGGCTCTCGGCCTTCACCCAGCCCACCGTGTTGACCGAGCTCGGCGCGCTCGTGGTGTGCATTGCGTTGGCGCTGGGCGTCACCTGGCTGATGCGCCGGGCGCTGGGCATGCAGGAAGACAAAGCCTCGGTGCTGTTTGGCCGCAACCTCATCGACGGCGTGATGTTCCCGCTGCTGCTGCTCACGCTGACCTATGTGGCCCGCGCCTTGCTGATGGAGCGCCTGCCGTTGGCCGCTTTCAAGGTGGCCATTCCGGTGCTGGTCTCGCTGGTGGTGATCCGGGTGGGTGTGAAGGTGCTGCAGGTGGCGTTTGCCACCGCGCCTTGGGTGCGGGTGCTGGAGCGCACCATCTCTTGGGTAGCTTGGCTGGCCATGGTGCTGTGGGTGAGCGGGCTGCTGCCGGTGGTGCTGGCCGAAATGGACCAGATCACCTGGAAGATCGGCACCTCCACCCTGAGCTTGCGCACCATGATCGAGGGCATCCTCACGGCGGGTGCGGTGCTGATCCTGTCGCTGTGGGTGTCGTCTGCCATCGAGACGCGCCTGCTGCGCAAGGCGGTGGGCGGCGATCTGTCGCTGCGCAAGGCGGTGAGCAACGCCACACGCGCGCTGTTGATGTTCTTCGGTCTCATCATTGCGCTCTCGGCGGTGGGCATCGACCTCACGGCCCTATCGGTGCTGGGCGGTGCGATCGGTGTGGGCATTGGCTTCGGCTTGCAGAAGCTGGCCTCCAACTACGTCAGCGGTTTTGTCATATTGGCCGAGCGCAGCATGCGCATTGGCGACAACGTGCGGGTGGACAACTTCGAAGGCATCATCACCGACATCAACGCGCGCTACACCGTGATCCGTTCCACCACGGGGCGCGAATCCATCGTGCCCAACGAGTTGCTCATCATCAACCGGGTGGAAAATTTGTCGCTCGCCGACGACCGGCTCTGGCAGTCCACGGTGGTGTCGGTGGGCTACGAGAGCGATGTCGAACAGGTGATGGAGTTGCTGAAAGAAGCTGCGCTCACACAGGAGCGCGTGCTCAAGGACCCCGGGCCGTCGGTGGCGCTGTCCAACTTTGGCGCCGATGGCCTCGAATTCACGCTGGGGTACTGGATTGCGGACCCGGAGAACGGCACGCTCAACATCCGCTCGCTGATCAATCGCAAGGTATTGCAGGCCTTGCGTGAACACCAGATTCAGATTCCCTACCCGCAGCGCGTGCTGCACATCAAGCCACCCGCCGCCGAACCTGCAGGTTCAGCGGGTCATGAAACCCGGTAACCAGAGCGCAATGGCAGGGAAGGCGATGAGGATGCCCAGCCGCACGATGTCGGCCATGACGAAGGGCCACACGCCGCGGTAGATGGTGCCCAGCTTTACGTTGGGCAGCAGCGAGTTGATCACGAAGAGGTTCAGCCCCACAGGCGGCGAGATCATGCCGATCTCCACAATGGTCACGATCAGGATGCCGAACCACACCGGGTCGAAGCCCAGGCCGGTGATCACGGGAAAGAACACCGGGATGGTCAGAAGCACGATGGCCAGCTCTTCCATCACCATGCCCAGCAAAAGGTAGATGCCCATCATCATGACCACCACCATGATGGGGTGGGGGCTGAACTGCAGCACGAAGTCGCGCAGGTCGCCCGGCATGGTGGTGAAGTTGATGAAGTTGGTGAAGATCATCGCGGCGATGAGGATGGTGAACAGCATCGCCGTGGTGCGCGTGCTCTCCACCAGAATGTCCAGCAACACCTTCGGCGTGAGTGAACCTCGCAGCAGCGCGAAGAAGAAGGCACCCGCGGCGCCGACACCGGCGCCTTCGGTGGCGGTGAACACACCACCGTAGATGCCGCCGATCACCAGGCCGAACAAGACCACAACGCCCCAGATGCCGCGAATGGCCTTGAAGCGCTGCGCCCAGCTGAAGCGCTCGGCGCGCGGGCCGGCTTCAGGGTCGCGCCAGGTGACATAGACCACGCCCAGGCAAAGGCAGGTGATGGCCACCAGGCCGGGCAGGATGCCGGCCACGAACAGTTTGCCGATGTCGGTCTCGGTGATGATTCCGTAGATGACCAGAATGGTCGACGGTGGAATGAGAATGCCCAGCGTGCCGCCCGAGGCAATGGCGCCGGTGGCCAGCGAGTCCTTGTAGCCGTGGCTCTTCATCTCCGGGTAGGCCACACGCGTCATGGTGGCGGCGGTGGCAATCGATGATCCGCAGATGGAGCCGAAGCCGCCCGACGCGATGATGCTGGCCATGGCCAGGCCACCCTTGCGATGTCCCACGAAGGCGTTCGCCGCAGTGAACAGCTCGCGCGCCATGCCGGCCCGTGCCACCAGGTTGCCCATCAGCACAAAGAGCGGGATGACCGAGAGCACGTAGTGAAAACCGGTCTCGAAGATGACCTGGCTGGTGCTGGCGAAGGCCGGTGTCCAGCCGCGCAACAAACCCATGCCGACCAGACCCGCAATGGCCATGGACACGGCCAGAGGGACACGCAGAAAGGCCATGACGAACACGGCCACAAAACCCAGGAGCGCTTCGGTCATGGGGCGGCCCTGTCGGCTGCAGCGGGCAGGGGAGTGTGTTCGGCCACCGGCGCTTTCACGAACACAAAAAGCAGGTGCACCAGGCCTGTCAGAGCCAGCAAACCAGCCATCAGCCAAGCCACCGGTGCAATCGACAACTGCAGGTGCACGGTGGTGTCGCCGTACTCGGCAAAGCGTTCAGCGCGCATGAGCATGAGACGGCCCAGAAAGCCGAAGGTGACCGCACAGATGAGGTGCACCACGCGCGCCTGGATGTCGCGAAGCCAGTCGGGAATGAGCGAGTCGAGCGTATCGAACACCACGTGTTCACTGCGCCACGACACCATGGGCAGGGCACCAAAAATCACGATGACCATGAGGATCTCGGTGATCTCCAGACCGCCGGGTACCGAGTGGCTGAAAAACTTGCGGCCGGTGACGTCCACCAACGTGAGCCACATGAGGGAAAACAAAGCCATGGCGGCCATGAGTCCGGTGGACCAGCGCAGTGCCCGGTCAATCGTCTTGAGCATGATGGTTCTTGATGTGACAAGGCCGGCTGTGCAGTCTGCTCAGCCGGCCCGGCATGGCCAGGGGTGGCCGGGGTTTACTTCACCTTGGCGATTTCCGCGCGGAATTCGCTCAACACGCCTTTGGGATTCTTCAGGCCCTTGACCTGGGCACTCGCCGCCCACTTGGTCTCCAGGTAGTCCTGCTTGTCCATCACCGCTTTCACGAATGCCTTGTCGGCGGTGATGCGGGCCACGCCCTGAGCCTTCTGCAACTCGCGGCTGGCCGCGTCCACCTTGTCCCAGCCTTCGCCGAAGATGCGCGCAGCCGGCTCGCCCGAGAGCTTGTCGACCACGGCCTTGTCTTGCGCCGAGAGCGCGTTGTATTTCGCCGGATTCATCATGAAGACGAAACTGGTGTTGTACAGACCGCCCGGGAAATCGGTGGCGTGTTTGATCATGCTCAGCTTGAACGAGGCGATCGACTCGTCGGGAAAGAAGGGGCCGTCCATCACGCCGGTGGACAGCAGTTCGAACGACTCGGGCGCGGCCTTGAGCGTCGTGTTCCATCCCATGGCTTTGGAGAGTTCGTTGATGTTGCCGCCGCCAATGCGGAACTTCAGGCTGCCCGCCTCAGCCGCCGAGGTCACGGGCTTCTTGCTGTTGAAGATCACGCCGGGGCCGTGGGTGAACACCGCCAGCACCTTCACGCCCCGGTGCTCGCCCAGGGGTGCGAAATGTTTGCTGTAGATGCGCTGGTAGGCGACCGAGGTGGCCACCGCGTTGTTGCCCAGAAACGGGAACTCGGCCACCTGGGTGTTGATGAAGCGTCCAGGCGTGTAGCCGTCCACCGTGTACGAGATGTCGGCCAGGCCGTCGCGCACCGCGTCGAAGGTGCCGGGTGCCGCCACCACCCCCTTGGGCAGGATGTTGCACTTCATGCGGCCGGCACTTTCTTTCTCCAGCATGTCGCACCAGGTTTTTTGCGAGGTGCTCAGCGTGTGGCTGGGCGGCAGCCAGCTGGAGACGGTGAACACCGTCTGCGCCGACACCCAGCCGCTGGCGAACAGCGTGGACGACAAGGCGAGTGCAACGAGGGGGCGTGACTTCATGCGGAAACTCCTGTGTGCGGGGGCAAAGTGGGTGCTGGCAATTGGTTGCTCAACATAAACAAATCGGCGAAATCAATGTAGGCGAGTTCGCGTGCGCGCCGTCTCATGGCTTACCCGAATTCGCCGACCCTTCGGTCGGTGAATCTCGGCGCGGGTTGACGGACGCCGCGACAAATAAGGGCTTTGTCGGTTCGGGTGGTTCTTCTATAATCACCAAAAAGCACGATCGTTCTTTTTTCGGGCTTCCAGATTTGTCCCTCGCCTGACCGCCCTCTGGAGGGGGTGGGGCATACAATCCTGGAGTTGACGTGCACGTCAATTCGCACGTCCCTTTCCACAACAGCAGGAGCAACCCAACATGAAGGTCATCGTCCCCGTCAAACGCGTGGTGGATTACAACGTCAAGGTGCGCGTCAAGAGCGACGGTACGGGCGTGGACATCGCCAACGTCAAGATGAGCATGAACCCGTTTGACGAGATCGCGGTGGAAGAAGCCGTTCGCCTGAAAGAGAAGGGCGTGGTCACCGAAGTCATCGCTGTCTCCTGCGGTGTCACGCAGTGCCAGGAAACCCTGCGCACCGCCATGGCCATCGGCGCCGACCGCGCCATCCTGGTGGAGACCACCGAAGAACTGCAACCGCTGGCCGTGGCCAAGCTGCTCAAAGCGCTGGTCGACAAGGAACAGCCCGGCCTGATCATCCTGGGCAAACAGGCGATTGACGACGACTGCAACCAGACCGGCCAGATGCTGGCGGCACTCGCCGGCCTGCCGCAAGCGACCTTCGCCAGCAAGGTGGAAGTCGCCGACGGCAAAGCCACCGTCACGCGCGAGGTCGACGGTGGTCTGGAGACGCTCTCCATCACGCTGCCGGCCGTCATCACCACCGACCTTCGTTTGAACGAGCCGCGCTATGTGACGCTGCCCAACATCATGAAGGCGAAGAAAAAGCAGCTCGACACGGTCAAGCCAGAAGACCTTGGCGTTGACGTGGCCCCGCGCATCAAGACCCTGAAGGTCAGCGAGCCGCCCAAGCGCGGCGCCGGGATCAAGGTGCCCGATGTGGCCACGCTCGTTGCCAAGCTGAAGACCGAAGCCAAAGTGATCTGAGGAACCGACACATGACCGCACTCGTTATTGCCGAACACGACAACGCCGCCGTCAAGGGCGCGACCTTCAACACCGTTGCTGCCGCTGCCCAATGCGGCGGTGATGTGCACGTGCTCATTGCTGGCCACAACGCGGGTGCCGCCGCTGCCGCCGCTGCGCAGATCGCTGGCGTGAGCAAGGTGATCCACGCCGACGCCCCAGGTTTTGAACACGGCCTGGCCGAAAACGTGGCTGCGCAGGTGCTGGCCATCGCAGCGAATTACAGCCACATCCTGTTCCCCGCCACCGCCAGCGGCAAGAACGTGGCTCCCCGCGTGGCCGCCCACCTGGACGTGGCGCAACTGTCGGACGTGACCAAGGTCATCAGCGCTGACACCTTCGAGCGTCCCATCTACGCCGGCAACGCGATTGCCACGGTGCAGGCGCTGGATGCCACCAAGGTCATCACCGTGCGCACCACGGGCTTTGATCCCGTTGCTGCCACCGGTGGCAGTGCGGCCATCGAAACCGCAGCCGCGGCTGCCGACGACGGCAAGAGCAAGTTCATGGGCAGCGAAATCGCCAAGAGCGACCGCCCCGAGCTCACCGCCGCCAAGATCATCGTCTCGGGTGGTCGCGCGCTGGGCAGCGCCGAAAAGTTCAACGAAGTCATGACGCCCCTGGCCGACAAGCTGGGCGCCGCCCTGGGCGCCAGCCGTGCTGCGGTGGATGCGGGCTACGCGCCCAACGACTGGCAGGTGGGCCAGACCGGCAAGATCGTCGCGCCGCAGCTCTACGTGGCCGCTGGCATTTCGGGTGCCATCCAGCACCTGGCCGGCATGAAAGACAGCAAGGTCATCGTGGCGATCAACAAGGACCCCGAGGCGCCGATCTTCTCGGTGGCCGACTACGGCCTGGAGGCCGATCTGTTCGAGGCCGTGCCTGAACTGATCAAGGCACTCTGATCCCGCTGAAACCCCCGAGGGCATCGTTCGCGATGCCTTTGTTGTATCTGCACCCCTGAATTCTCTGGAGACAACACCGTGAGTTACACCGCCCCCCTCAAAGACATGCTGTTCGACATCGAGCACTTGGCGCGCATCGACCAGGTCGCGCAGATGCCGGGATTTGAAGACGCCGGTCTGGAGACCGCACAGGCAGTGCTGGAAGAGTGCGCCAAGCTCAACGAGGGCGTGATCGCACCGCTCAACTGGGAGGGCGACAAAAACCCATCGTCGTTCAAGGACGGCAAGGTCACGACCACGCCCGGTTTCAAGGAGGCTTTCAAACAGTACGCCGAAGGCGGCTGGCAGGGTCTGCAGCACCCGGTGGACTTCGGTGGCCAGGGCCTGCCCAAGACGATTGGTGCGGCTTGCGGCGAAATCCTGAACAGCGCCAACATGAGCTTTGCGCTCTGCCCGCTGCTGACCGATGGCGCGATCGAAGCTCTGATCACTGCCGGCAGCGATGAGCTCAAGGCGGTGTATCTGGAGAAGCTGGTGAGCGGCCAGTGGACCGGCACCATGAACCTCACCGAACCGCAGGCCGGCAGCGATCTGGCCGCCGTGCGCAGCCGCGCCGAGCCGCAGCCCGACGGCACCTACAAGGTCTTTGGTACCAAGATCTACATCACCTACGGTGAGCACGATATGGCCGAGAACATCGTGCATCTCGTGCTCGCGCGCGTGACCGGCGCGCCCGAAGGTGTGAAGGGCATCAGCCTGTTCGTGGTGCCCAAGTTCATGGTGAACAAAGACGGCTCGCTGGGCGCGCGCAACGACGTGCACTGCGTCAGCATCGAACACAAGATGGGCATCAAGGCCAGCCCCACTGCGGTGCTGCAGTATGGCGACCACGGCGGCGCGGTCGGCTACCTCGTGGGCCAGGAAAACCGTGGCCTCGAGTACATGTTCATCATGATGAACGCCGCGCGTTATGCGGTGGGCGTGCAGGGCATCGCCATTGCCGAGCGTGCGTACCAGAAGGCCGTGGGCTACGCGAAAGACCGCGTGCAGAGCCGCCCGGTGGACGGCACGCTCTCGGCGGCGGCGCCCATCATCCACCACCCCGATGTGAAGCGCATGCTCATGACCATGCGTGCCTTCACCGAAGGCTGCCGCGCCATGGCCGCCGTGGCCGCTGCAGCGTACGACGCCGCGCACCACCACCCCGATGCCGATGCGCGCAAGCAGAACGCCGCCTTCTACGAATTCCTGGTGCCGCTGGTCAAGGGCTACAGCACCGAGATGAGCCTGGAGGTCACCAGCCTGGGTGTGCAGGTGCACGGCGGCATGGGCTTCATTGAAGAAACGGGCGCGGCGCAGTACTACCGCGACGCCAAGATCCTCACCATCTACGAAGGCACCACCGCCATCCAGGCCAACGACCTGGTGGGCCGCAAAACCGCGCGCGACGGCGGCACCGGCGCCAAGGCGATTGCGGCGCAGATCGAGAAGACCGAAGCCGAGCTGGCCCAGCGAGAGAGTGCCAACGCCAAGGCGGTGCTCAAGCGCCTGAAGGCCGCGCGCGAAGCCTTCGTGGACGTGGTCGAGTTCATCGCCGCCAACACGCGCAGCAACCCCAATGCAGCGTTTGCCGGCAGCGTGCCCTACCTCATGCTCGCGGGCAACCTCATGGCCGGCTGGCAGCTCGCGCGCTCGTTGATGGTGGCCGAAGACCTGTCGGCCAAGGGACAGGATGTGGCCTTCATGCAGGCCAAGATCACCACCGCGCGCTTCTACGCCGACCACATCCTCAGCCGTGCGCCTGGCGCGCGCGATGCCATCGTTGAAGGCGCCGAGGCCGTGACGGCGCTGGCCATTGAATCGTTCTGACCCACAACAACCCGACGGAGACCCAATGACCGCACCCGCCCGCAGCCTGCCCCCGGTTCTCAAGAACATCAAGTTCCCGGTGATCGGCTCGCCGCTGTTCATCATCAGCAACCCCAAACTCGTCATCGCCCAGTGCAAGGCTGGCGTGGTGGGCTCCATGCCCGCACTCAATGCGCGCCCCGCTTCGCAGCTCGACGAGTGGCTGGCCGAGATCACCGAAGCCCTGGCCGCGCACGACGCCGCCAACCCGGACAACAAGGCCGCGCCGTTCGCCATCAACCAGATCGTGCACAAGAGCAATGACCGGCTGGAGCACGACATGCAGCTGTGCGCCAAGTACAAGGTGCCGATCATCATCACCAGCCTGGGCGCGCGCGAAGACGTGAACCAGGGTGTGCACAGCTGGGGCGGCGTGGTGATGCACGACGTGATCAACAACGTGTTCGCGCACAAGGCGATCGAGAAGGGCGCTGACGGCCTGATCCCGGTGGCGGCCGGTGCCGGCGGCCACGCCAGCGTCAAGAGCCCTTTCGCGATGATTCAGGAAATCCGCGAGTGGTTCGGCGGCCCGGTGGCGCTCTCGGGCTCCATCTCCTCGGGTGGTGCCATCCTGGCCGCCCAAGCCATGGGCGCGGACTTCGCCTACATCGGCTCGGCCTTCATCGCCACCGACGAGGCGCGCGCGGTGGATGGCTACAAGGAGATGATCACGAAGTCGAACTCCGACGACATCGTCTACAGCAACTTCTACACCGGCATCCACGGCAACTACCTCAAGGGCAGCATCCAGAACGCCGGCATGGACCCGGACAACCTGCCGCAGAGCGACCCGAGCAAGATGAACTTCGGCACCAGCGAAGGCGCCGTGGCCGCCAAGGCCTGGAAAGACATCTGGGGCTGCGGCCAGGGCATCGGTGCCATCCGTGAAGTGGTGCCGGCGGCCGATCTGGTGGCGCGCTTCAAGCGCGAATACGCGGAAGCGAAGGCACGCATTTGTGCGGCCTGATCTGGCCTCGCCCACAAAAAAGCCGGCTTCGAGCCGGCTTTTTTGTCTGCGAAGCAAGCGGCGTCAGGATCAACGCTCTCCTCTGAGCCACGCGCCAAAGCTGCTGAGCGCCTCTCCAATGGCTTCACCGGGTGTTTGCGCGTACTGCACGCCACCCACGTCGGAAATCTGCGCCACCGAGCCGCTGCCCTGCCACTCGGCGTAGATCCAGTCCTCGCCTTGGCGTGTCAGACCCTCGGGCGCGGCCGGTTGCGCCACCGGCGTGCCCTTGAGCGCCGAGGCCATGTAATCGATCCAGATCGGCAGTGCGATGCGCCCGCCCGACTCCCCACCACCCAGGCTGCGCGGCTTGTCGTAGCCCACCCACACGGCGGTGGCCAGGCTGGGCTGGTAGCCGGCGAACCAGGCGTCGACGGCGTCGTTGGTGGTACCGGTCTTGCCGTAGATGTCGGGCCGCTTGAGTGTGGCCTGTGCGCGCGCGGCCGTGCCGCTGCGCGTCACTTCGTTGAGCAGGCTGGACATCACGAAGGCGTTGCGCGCTGGAATGACGCGGTTGCTCTCCGTGAGTGGCTCGGGCGGGGGCGCCTCAAACAGCACCTTGCCCTGTGCATCGGTGATCTTCTCCACCACCACCGGCGCCACCTTCCAGCCGCCGTTGGCCACTGTGGCGTAGGCCTGCGCCATCTGCAGCGGCGTGACGCTGCCGGTACCCAGGGCCAGCGTGAGGTCGTTGGGCTGGCGCGCGGGGTCCAGGCCGAAGCGGGCGGTCCAGTCGCGCGCGGCTTGTGTGCCGGTGTGCTGCAGCACGCGCACGCTGGCGATATTGCTGGACTGCGCAAGCGCTTGCCGCAACGTGATCGGACCGGCGTATTGTCCGTTGCTGTTGGTGGGGCTCCAGCCGTTGGGCGCGGTGAACGGCAGGTCGTCGACCAGCGTGCGAGGCATCACGCGCGCTTCAAGCGCAGCCGAGTACAGCAGCGGCTTGAGCGCCGAGCCCGGTTGGCGCCAGCCCTGGGTGACGTGGTTGAACGGCTGCTTCGTGAAGTCAAAACCACCCACCAGCGCGCGCACACGGCCTGTGTGGCTGTCCATGGCCACCAGCGCGGCTTCGGCCTCGGGCCACTGCGAAATGGCCCAGGTCGTTTTGCCCTTGACCTTGCCCGCGCTCACCACCCTCACGATGGCACCGCGCACGATTTTCAGAGGAGCTTTGGCCTTGGGGTCCAGGCCCTTCTGCGCCCAGCGCAAGCCTTCGCCCTGCAGCGTGACGCGCTCGCCGCTGGCCAACTGCACCTGCATCGCCTTGGGGCTGGCCGCGAGCACGATGCCCACGCGCAGGGTCTCGTCGTCGCGGTGGTCCTTCAAGGCTTCGGCGGCGGCGCGTTCCACTTCTGCACCGCTTCCCGAGGGCAGCGATTCCATGTCTTCCGGCCCGCGCCAGGCGCCGCGTCGATCAAGCGCCAGTACCCCGCGCTGCACGGCGGCGTGGGCGGCGCGCTGGTCGGCGGCGCGCAGGGAGGTGGTGACACGCAAGCCGTTGGAGTAGGCCTCGGTGCCGAAGCGTTCCACCACCGCACGGCGCGCCATTTCGGCCACGTGGGCCGCGTGCACGCTGCGCAGGCCCGGCGTGCGCAGCACGAGCTTCTCGGCGCGCGCAGCGGCGAGTTGCGCGTCGGTGATCGCGTCGGTGGCGCGCATGCGCTCCAGCACCACGCGCTGGCGCTGCGTGGCGCGCTCGAAGTTGGCCACCGGGTTGGCGTAGTAGGGGTTCTGCGGCAGGCCCGCGAGCATGGCGGTTTCGGCCAGCGAGAGCTTGTCCAGCGGCTTGCCGAAGTAGGTTTGCGACGCGGCTGCAAAACCGTAGGCGCGCTGGCCCAGAAAGATCTCGTTGAGGTAGATCTCCAGGATGCGGTCTTTGGAGAGTTCGTCTTCCAGCTTGAGCGCGAGCCAGATTTCCTTGGCCTTGCGCTCGGCAGAAAACTCGCGCGTGAGCAGCATGGTGCGAACCAGCTGCTGCGTGATGGTGGAAGCGCCCTGCTTGCGCCCACCGGTGACCGCCGCCATCAATGCACGCGCCATGCCCCGGGGGTCCACGCCGTTGTGTTCGCGAAAGCGTGCGTCTTCCACCGACAACACCGCCTGCTGCAGCAGCTTGGGCGTGCGCGAGAGCGGCAGGTATTCGCGCCGCTCGGTGCCGAACTGCGCGATCTCCACCCCGTCGGCGGTGAACACCTGCAGCGGCAGCTTGGGCTGGTAGTTGACGATGCTGTCCAGCGGCGGCAAATCGAAGGGCGAGGCCTGCAGGGCGGGGGCCACGAAGGCGGCAGGCATCACGGCCAGGGTGATCACCGCACGGCGAAGGTAAAGCTTGGGCATGGGGTGGGATTGTCCCGGATCGGTGTGCGCTGCATGTGCAGCCCGTGCGGGATGGTGGTAACCAGCTGTGTCTTGTTGCTGCGCCCGAAACGGACACAGCCGTCTCAATAACCTTCGATGGCAAACAGTGTGCCGGTGGACGCGCTCTGGCGGATCTTCACCAGGCGCTGGTACTCGGGCGAGGTGTAGAAGGCCTGCAGGTGCGCCATGTCGGGGAACTCCAGGATCACCTGGCGGTGTGGCACACCGCTGCCTTCGAGCACGCTGACCGCGCCACCGCGCACCAGGTAGCGCCCGCCGTGCGCGGCGATGAGTGCGGGGACCTCTCGGCGGTACTCGTCGTAGCGAGCGGGGTCGGTGATTTCAACGTTGCCGTAAATGTAGGCGGGCATGGTGTCTCCAGTGTTGTAGGGCAGTGTTCAGGTGGCAGGCCGGGGTTCACGGCGCAGGGCGAGCCAGGTCCAGGCGCCACCCGCTGCGTCGATGAAGCCAAAGAGTATCAAGGTGGGCGGCGCGAAACCCGCGACCACCAATGCGGCAAAAGCCAGCAAGGCAAAGGCCCGTGTCACGACCGACGCCGCGAAGAACAGCCGGGCTTCGCTCACCGCCGCGTACCAGTAGTACCAGCCCAGGTTGAACACCACCACGCCCAGCACCCGGATCCACACCTCGGTGGTGGGCGCAAAGCCGAACAGCGACAGCATGAAGTTGGGCACCAGCGCCAGCAGTGCGCCCAGGGCAATGAGGTACACCGCAAAAGCCTTGATCGTGAAAGCTGCTTTGGACATGGGACCTCCTGTGCGTGTTGGAACGATCTGGGGCCAGAAGGCCCGTTCAACTGCTGCCGCGAATCATCATCTCAAACCCGAGATCCACCGAATTCCGCGCCGGCACATCGCCGCGCATCAGCCCCAGCAGCATCTGCGCGCTGGCCTCGCCCATCGCACGGCGCGGGGTGCGCACGGTGGTGAGCGTCGGCACCATCTGGTCGCTGCCCGAGAGGTCGTTGAAGCCGGCCACGGCGATGCGGTCGGGCACGTCCACGCCGAGTTTCAGCGCGGTGAGCAGGCCGCCTTGCGCGAGGTCGTCGTTGCAGAAGAACACGGCGTCCACCTCGGGCCGGGTGCGCAGCAAATCCTCCAGCAGTTCGCCGCCCAGGCGCATTGACGAAGGCTGCGGGCTCAGCAGCTCCAGCCGTGCGTCGTACAGGCCGTGCTCGCGCAGGCAGCGGCGGTAGCCTTCGGCGCGCTGCAGGGTGCGCGGGTCGAGCTGGGCGGCCACGAAGGCAATGCGTTTTCGGCCGCGTTGCACCAGGTGTTGGGTGATGGCGTGGCCGGCTTCGGTTTGTGAAAAGCCCACGCAGTACACGTTGGGCGCTTGCGTGAGCTCCATCAGATACACGCAGGGCACGCCGCTGGCGGCGACCATCTGGCGCGCGGCTTCCGTGCGGTCAAAGCCGGTGAGCAGCAGGCCGGCCGGGCGGTGCGCCAGGTAGCTGCGCAGCAGTTGTTCTTCTTCCTGTGGTTCGTAGTGGGTCACGCCGATCATGGGCTGGTAGCCGTGGGGCAGCAGGGTGCGGTGCACGGCTTCGAGCACGTCGACAAACAGGGCGTTGGACAGCAGCGGCACGAGCACCGGCACCTGGGTGCTGCGCTGCGAGGCCAGGGCGCGTGCGGCCGGGTCGGGCACGTAACCGAGCTGATCGGCTGCCCGTTTCACGCGCTCCACCAGGTCGGCCGCCACGCCACGTTCGCCGCGAAGGGCGCGGGACGCGGTGATGGGGCTCACGTCGGCGGCCAGTGCCACGTCGCTCAGGGTGGTGCGCCCGCTGTGGCGGCGCTTGCGTTCGGTCGGTTCCAAGGGTTTTCCCGGTGTTTGATGCGAATCGTGTGGCGTTAGGATAGCGCTGTCCAAAGCCTTGTGCCACCCGAATTTACCCTGAACACCGGGTTGCTTTCTGGCACAGCCAGCAGAGGACAGAGGCGATGCCTTGCCGGCATTCGCCCCATTTTTTTAGCCCGATGGGATAGCGCTACCAAATGAAGAACCTGTCTGATCCCACTTCCCTCGTCGTCATGGGCGTGGCGGGTTGCGGCAAATCCAGTCTGGGCCAGCAATGCGCCGAGGCCTTGCGTTTGCCGCTGCTCGAAGGCGACGACTTTCACTCGGCCAGCAACGTGGCCAAGATGCGCAGCGGCACGCCGCTGAGCGACGACGACCGAGCCGCCTGGCTCGACACGCTGGCCGCCCAGCTGCAGGCGCATCCGCAAGGCGTGGTGCTGACCTGTTCTGCCCTCAAGCGGCGTTACCGCGAGCGCCTGCGCGCGGCGGCGCCGGGCCTGCGGTTTGTGTTTCTCGATCTCACCCAGGAGCAGGCGCGCGAGCGTGTGGCCGCGCGGCCGGCGCACCTGTTCCCGGTGAGCCTGGTGGCCAGCCAGTTTGCCGCGCTGGAAGACCCGCGCCTTGAGCCCGGTGTGTTGCACCTGGACGCCACCCTGCCGCTGAAAGACCTGGGCTCGGCCGTGGTGCGCTGGGTGCACAGCGCCCCCGCTCCCGCCATTCTGGAGAGCCGTTCATGAAACTGGGTCGGATCTTGAAACACGCCATCGAAGCGCTGCTGGCCCTGTGCCTGCTGGGCATGGTGGTCTGTGTGTTCGGCAACGTGTTGCTGCGCTATTTCTGGGGCACCGGGTGGGTGGTGTCGGAAGAGCTGTCTCGCCTGCTGTTCGTGTGGCTGGTGTGCCTGTCGGCGGTGCTGGCCTTCGGCGAAAACAAGCACCTGGGCTTTGACCTGCTCACCTCGCGCATGTCGGGCGCTGCGGCTGCGGTGTTTCGCTGGCTCACGCGCGGCCTGATCGCGCTGGCGCTGTATTACCTGATCGATGGTTCGTGGTCGCAGGTGTTGGTGGGCATGGACAGCCGCAGCCCGGTGATGAATACGCCCTTGGCCGTGGGTGCTGCGGGCACGCTGGTGATGGGGGTGTGCATGGCGGTGCTGTTGCTCTTGCAGGCCTGGGACGACCTGCGCGGCAACGCACCCGAGTCGATGACGGCGGGAGAGCGGTCATGACCATCGCCATTTTTCTGCTGGTGCTGTTCGCCACCATGACGGTGGGCGTGCCGATCGCGTTTGCACTCATGCTCACCGCGCTGGCGCTCATGGTGCACCTGGACTTTTTCGACGCCCAGTTGCTCGCGCAAAACGTGCAGGCCGGCTTCGACAGCTTTCCGCTGCTGGCCGTGCCCTTCTTCATCCTGGCCGGCGAGCTCATGAACGCGGGTGGTCTGAGCCGGCGCATCATCGATCTCGCGCGTTCGCTGGTGGGCCATGTGCCCGGAGGCCTGGGCTACGTGGCGATCGCAGCCTCGGTGCTGCTGGCCTCCATGAGCGGCTCGGCCATTGCCGACACCGCTGCGCTGGCCACCTTGCTGCTGCCCATGATGCGGCGGCAGAACTACCCGGACGGATCGAGTGCCGGCCTCATCGCCTCGGGCGGCATCATCGCGCCCATCATTCCGCCGTCCATGCCCATGGTGATCTACGGCGTGACCACCAACACGTCCATCAGCAAGCTGTTTCTCTCTGGCATCGTGCCGGGCTTGATGATGGCCACGGCGCTGGTGATGGTGTGGCGCTGGGTGGCCAAGGACAAGAAGCTGCCTGTGGCGGCCAGGACCACCTGGCCCGAGCGCCGCCAGGCGCTGACCAGCAGCGCCTGGGCGCTGATGATGCCGGTCATCATCATTGGCGGCCTGCGCATGGGCTTCTTCACGCCCACCGAAGCCGCTGTGGTGGCCGCGGTGTACGCGCTGATCGTGGCCACGCTGGTTTACCGCGAACTCAACCTGGCGGGCATCTACCGCGTGCTGGTGGACGCTGCGCGCACCACCGGCGTGGTGATGTTCCTGTGCGGTGCGGCCACCGCCGCGTCTTACATGATCACGCTGGCCGATCTGCCGAACGACCTGGCGAAAAGCATCGGGCCGCTGCTGTCCGAGCCCATGTTGTTCATGGCCGTGGTCTGCCTGTTCCTGCTGGCCGTGGGCATGGTGATGGACCTCACGCCCACCATCCTGATCCTGGCGCCCGTGCTCTCGCCGCTCGCGGCCAAGGCCGGCATCGACCCGGTGTACTTCGGCTTCGTGTTCATCTTCGTCGGCTGCTTGGGCCTGCTCACGCCGCCGGTGGGCACGGTGCTCAACGTGGTGGCCGGCATCGGGCAGGTGCGCATGGAGACCGTGATCCGTGGCGTCATGCCTTTCCTGCTGGTGTATTTCGCCATGCTGGTGCTGCTCATCCTGTTCCCGGCCATCGTGTTGTGGCCCCTGAAGCTGATGTTCTGAGCTTCAGCCGTTCTGTGTTCCCCCCACGGCGTTTCGCCGCTTCCAACCTGAGGAGATAAACCATGAAACTCAAACAACTCACCATTGCCGCAGCGGTTGCGCTGGCCACGCTGGGCGCCGGCATCGCGCAAGCGCAAGACATCAAGCCGCGCCTGATCCGCTTCGGCTACGGCCTCAACGAAGTGTCCAACCAGGGCCGCGCCACCAAGGTGTTTGCCGACGAGGTGGAGAAGGCCTCGGGCGGCAAGATGAAGATCCGCGCCATCGGTGCGGCCGCGCTCGGCTCCGACGTGCAGATGCAGCAGGCCTTGATCGGCGGTGCGCAGGAAATGATGGTGGGCTCCACCGCCACGCTGGTCGGCATCACCAAGGAGATGGCGATCTGGGACACGCCCTTCCTGTTCGACAACGCGAAGGAAGCCGACATCGTGCTCGACGGCCCGGTGGGCCAGAAGGTGATGGACAAGCTGCAGGAAAAAGGGCTGGTGGGCCTGGTGTACTGGGAAAACGGTTTCCGCAACCTCACCAACAACAAGCGCGCCGTGACCAAGCTCGAAGACATGGACGGCATCAAGCTGCGCGTGATGCAGAACAACGTCTTCATCGACAGCTTCAAGACCCTGGGCGCCAACGCCGTGCCACTGCCGTTCTCGGAACTCTTCACCGCGCTGGAAACCAAGACGGTGGACGGCCAGGAGAACCCCTACAACACCATCCTCTCCAGCAAGTTCTACGAGGTTCAGAAGTACCTGACGGTGACCAACCACGTCTACAGCCCCTGGATCGTGACCGTGAGCAAGAAGTACTGGGATCAGCTCAGCAAGGACGAGCAAAAGGTGCTGCTGGACGCCGCGAAAAAGAGCCGCGACTTCGAACGCAAGGACACGCGTGCCGAAGCCGACAAGGCGCTGGCCGACCTGAAGGGCAAAGGCATGGAAATCAACCAGCTGTCACCGGCCGAAGCCAACCGCATGCGCGCCAAGCTGACGGCGGTGAACACCGGTATTGCGGCCAACGTGGGCGAAGACCTTTGGAAAGAAACCCAGGCGGCTGTGGCGAAGGCGCGCGCTGCGAAGTAAGGCGCCGCAGCAAAGAAAAAGCCGACCCCGAGAGGGGTCGGCTTTTTTTGTTTGTGGTGCTTCAGCGCGTGCTGCGAGCAGTTTGCCGTTGGCGCCTCGCCACCACGCAGCCCAACAGGGCGGCGCCCAGCAGAGCCAGCGTGGCGGGCTCGGGCACCGGGTTTTCGGGTTCGATGCGCGGCGTGGTGCGAATGCCGAAGGTGAAGCCGTGCCAGTTCTCCGGCGTGGGCACGATCCAGGAGAACGTGGTGAAGGTGCCGATGAACTGGATCGTGCCGTGGCCTTCGTTTGCCAACAGAATGTCGCCGGCCAACTGCTGCATGGCGGTTGGGCCGCCACCCCAGAAGCCAGCGCCTTGGCTGACGATGGTGAAAGGGGCGTCGAAGTCGTAGCTGGTGGGGAGGCCAGGCTGGCCCAGACTCACGATGGCCATGATCGGGTCCTTGATGGCCTCCGACAGGGTCACTGTGTAGATCTGCTGTAACCCTCCAGTGAGTCGGATGATGTCGGTGCCGGGCGGCGCGTTGTCCACCTGCGCGCTGATGTAGGGTGAACTGGGATTCCAGTAATTGGTGCCACCAGCGATTTGTGCGCCCTCAAGCGTACCGGCTGATCCGTTGGCGTAGGTGGCCTTGAAGTCCACGTTCACCGTGCTTGCGTCTGGCAGCGTGATCACGCCCGAGGCGGTGCCGCCGGCCACGTTGGCCGCCGTCCAATCCACGTAGTAATACGGGGCTGCTGACGCCGAGCAGGCCGCAGTGACCAGGCCAGTGGCGAGCAGCCATCTGCGTATGAGTTGGGAAAGCTTTGTTTGCATCGTGTTGTCCTCCGCGCCGGCGAGTCGGCTTGGACGCAATGCATAACTCGCGCCACGCAAAACCTGCGTTGATTTCCTTGAAGAATTGCTTGACGCTGTTCTGCGGTGTCAACTGCACCGACAGTTTTCACACTCAAACCCGGAGCTTCTCCATCGCCTTCGCCATCGTCTTGCCCAGCTCCACGCCCCACTGGTCATACGCGTTGATGCGCCAGATGGCGGCCTGGGTGAACACCTTGTGTTCGTACAGCGCGATGAGCGCGCCCAGGCGCAGTGGGTCCAGGCGGTCCAGCCAGAGCACGTTGCTCGGGATGTTGCCTTCAAAGCTGCGGTGCGGTGCCATGGCAGCGGCATCGGCCTCGCTCATGCCGTCTTTCACCAGCAGGGCCTGCGTGTCCTGCAGCGAGCGGCCGCAGGCCATGGCCTGGGCTTGTGCGCGCAGGTTGAGGTTGACCACGCCGTGGTGGGTGGCGGCCATGGGCAGCGGCGTGTCTTCGTCGAGCACGCCGATGAAGTCCACCGGCACGGTGTGCCGGCCCTGGTGGATGAGCTGGAAGTAGGCGTGTTGCCCGTCGATGCCCAGACCGCCCCAGACGATGGGGCCGGTGTCCACCGTGGCGGGGGTGCCGTCGGTGTGGGTGCGTTTGCCGTTGGACTCCATGTCCATCTGCTGCACAAACGGTGTGAAGCGCGCGAGGCGCGAGGCGTAGGGCACGATGAGGTGTGTGGGCAGTTGCAGGAAATTGCGGTTCCAGATACCGGCCAGCGCCAGTTGCACCGGCAGGTTCTGCGCCAGCGGCGCGGTGCAGAAGTGCTGGTCCATGGCGTGTGCGCCGGCGAGAAAGGCGCGGAAGTTCTCGGCGCCGATGGCAATCGCCAGCGGCAGGCCGAGCGCCGACCACACCGAGTAGCGCCCACCCACCCAGTCCCAGAACAGGAAGGTGCGCTCGGCCGGGTAGCCGAGCCTGGCCGACTGCGCGGGGCTGGCCGTGATGGCCACGAGGTGTCTGGACACGGATTCGGGCGGGCAGCCGTGGTCGGTGAGCCAGCGCTGCGCACTGGCGGCGTTGGTCAGGGTTTCCTGGGTGGTGAAGGTCTTGCTGGAGACCACGAGCAGCGTGCGTTTGGCGTCGAGTCCGCGCAGCACGCTCCACAGCGCCCACGCGTCGGGGTTGGACACGCAGTGCACACGCACACCGGGCACCGCGGGGGCCGCCAGGTGGGCCAGCGCGTCGATCGCCATGCGCGGGCCGAGGTCGGAGCCGCCGATGCCGATGTTCACCACGTCGGTGATCACCTCGCCGGAGAAGCCCTGGACGGCACCAGCATTGAGCGCCTGCGCAAAGTCGCACACGCGGGCCAGCTCGCGCTGTACATCGGCCTGCACGGCGTTGCCCCAGGGGCCGGCGTGCAGCGGGTCGCCGCGCAACGCCACGTGCAGCACCGGGCGGCCTTCGGTGGCGTTGATGGCGTCGCCGCGAAACATCGCGTCGCGCTGGGCGGCGACATCGGATTGTTCGGCCAGGGCGATCAGCGCTTGCTGGATGGCGGGTGTCAAACGCTGGCGGCTGGTGTCCAGCGTGATGCCGGCGGCGCTCACCGTCATGCGGTGTTCGCGGTGCGTGTCGGTGAGCAGCTCGCGCAGGTGGGGTGTGGGGCTGGCGGCGAGCGCTTGCAGCTGTTGCCAGGCGGGCAGGGTGGTGGGCAGTTTCATGCGTTGTTGTTCCCTTTCAATGCTGGGTGGCCAATGCTGTGGCCTCGCGCGCCAGCTTCGTGATGCCGGCCCAGTCGCCATTGCGCAGCAGGTCGGCCGGCGTGAGCCAGGAACCGCCGGCCATGGCCACGTTGGGCAGTTTCAAAAAATCGCGCAGATTGTCCACGCTCACGCCGCCGGTGGGGCAAAAGCGCACGTCGGGCAGCGGTGCGCCGAGCGCCTTGAGCATGCCGATACCGCCCGCCTGCGAGGCGGGGAAGAGTTTCATGAGGGTGAAGCCGTGGTCGCGCGCGCGCATCACCTCGCCGGGTGTCATCACGCCGGGGATGAAGGGCAGATTCGCTGCGTGCACGGCGCGCACGAGTTCGTCGGTGCAGCCGGGCGACAGGGCGAAGCTGGCGCCGGCGTCGATCACCTGCTGCACCTCGATCGCGCGCGTGACGGTGCCTGCGCCCAGGTGCATGTGCGGCACGGCTTTGGCCACCGCTTCCATGGCCTGCAAGGCAACGCCGGAGCGCAGGGTGATCTCCATCACGTCGATGCCGCCTTCGAGCAGGGCATGGGCGAGTGGCACGGCATGCGCCGCATCGTTGAGCACGATCACGGGCACCACGCGGGAGGTGAAGGCGGGGCGGGTGAAACAGGTGGTCATGGGGTTCCTTGTGGTTCAGGCAAACAGCGGCGAGGCCCCCAGCTCGGCCACGCTGGCGTGCTGGCGGAACAGGCCGAAGAGTTCGCGGCCGGTGCCGTGCTGGTTGGCGCTGAGGTCGGGGTGGTGCAGTTCGCGGGCGTTGAAGGTGGCGGCGTCCACCTCGAGTTCGAGCACGCCGAGCTCGCAGTCCAGCGTGATCCAGTCGCCGTCTTTCACGCGCGCGATCGGGCCGTCGGCCAGGGCTTCGGGGCTGAGGTGGATGGCGGCCGGCACCTTGCCCGAGGCACCCGACATGCGGCCGTCGGTGACGAGCGCCACCTTGAAGCCTTTGTCTTGCAACACGGCCAGCGGCGGCGTGAGCTTGTGCAGCTCGGGCATGCCGTTGGCGCGCGGGCCCTGGTAGCGCACCACGGCGATGAAGTCGCGCTCCAGCTCGCCCGCGTTGAACAGCGCCAGCAGGTCTTGCTGGTCGCTCACCACCACGGCCTGCGCGCGCACCACGCGGTGCTCGGGCTTCACGGCGGAGACCTTCACCACGCTGCGGCCCAAGTTGCCCTGCAGCAGGCGCAGGCCGCCATCGGTGCTGAAGGGTTCGGCCACCGGGCGCACCACCGAAGCGTCGCCGCTCTGCGTGGGCACCGGACGCCAGGCGAGTTTCTCGCCATCGAGCCAGGGCTCCTGGGTGTAGGCCTGAAGACCATGGCCCATCACGGTGACCACATCGGCGTGCAACAGGCCGGCGTTCAGCAGTTCACCCATGAGGTAACCCATGCCACCGGCGGCATGGAAGTGGTTCACGTCGGCGCTGCCGTTGGGGTAGACGCGGGCCAGCAGCGGAATGTCGTGCGAGAGCTCGGCGAAGTCGTCCCAGTCCACCAGCACGCCGGCCGCGCGCGCCATGGCCACGAGGTGCAGCGTGTGGTTGGTCGAGCCACCGGTGGCTAGCAGGCCGATGATGCCGTTGACGATCGTTTTCTCGGTCACGATGTCGGCCATGCAGATGGCCGCTTCGCCGGTGCGCCCGGTGTTGAGCACCGAGCGGCGCACGGCCTCGGCGGTGAGCGCATCGCGCAGCGGTGTGCCCGGGTTTACAAACGAGGCGCCGGGCAGGTGCAGGCCCATGATCTCCATCAGCATCTGGTTGCTGTTGGCCGTGCCGTAGAAGGTGCAGGTGCCGGGGCTGTGGTAGGCCTGCGCTTCCGATTCAAGCAAGGCATCGCGCCCCACCAGACCCTGCGCGTACTGCTGGCGCACCTTGGCCTTGGCGTCGTTGGACAGG
>JAJNQE010000103.1 GCA_021154985.1 Hydrogenophaga sp. | reverse complement strand
ATGTCCTGCGTGGTGTTGGCCGTGATGCCGATGCCGTCCATGATGGCGCGGTGGTTCCAGGGCTCGCCGACGCAGAAGCCGTCCATGTTGCCCACGCGCATGTTGGCCACCATCTGCGGCGGCGGCACCACGATGGCGCGGGCGTCCTTCATCGGGTCGATGCCGGCGCTGGCCAGCCAGTAGTAGAGCCACATGGCGTGCGTGCCGGTGGGGAAGGTCTGGGCGAAGGTGTATTCGCGCTTTTCGCTGGCCATGAGCTTGGCGAGCGACGGGCCGTCCACCGCGCCTTTTTCCGCCAGCTTTTTCGACAGCGTGATCGCCTGGCCGTTCTGGTTCAGGTTCATCAACACGGCCATGTCCTTCTTCGGGCCGGCGGTGCCCAGCTGCAGACCGTAGATGAGGCCGTAGAGCACGTGGGCCATGTCGAGCTCGCCATTGACGAGCTTGTCGCGCACACCGGCCCAGCTGGCTTCCTTGGTCGGGATGATCTTCACGCCGTATTTCTTGTCGATGCCGAGCTCGGCCGCCATCACCACGCTGGCGCAGTCGGTCAGCGGGATGAAGCCGATCTTGACCTCGGTTTTCTCGGGGGCGTCGGAGCCGGCGGCCCACACGCCGCTGTGGCCCAGCGTGGAGAAGAACGTCGCGGCGCCGACGGCGCTGCTTTTCTTGATGAAGTCGCGCCTTGACGCCGCTGCGGTCTCGGTCGGGGTATTGACCGAGGTGGAGGCAACGGTGGTGCCGGGGGTGTCTGCGTTCATGTCCAAACTCCTTGCTGATTGAAAAACCGGTCCCCAAAAGCACAACGGCGCCCATTTCCAAGCCTGCAAAACGCAAACCGGAAATGGACGCCGTTGTCCAGTGTCGGGGGTGACTGTTGGTTGCCGGACCGCCATTGGCCCGGATTCCTCTGTCCTGTTCAAAGCAGTTTGTGTGCCAGCGTCAAAGTTTGCGGGGGGTCCGGGGCCGCTTCCACACAAGCCCTTGATTCTTAAAGGAGTTCCTGCGGTGTTGACTTGTGAACTTCCAAGTCATCTTGTCGCCCTGTACGTTTCCAGGGCTTCAAACTGGTGCACGGCGAGGGGTAAAGGCGGTTTTGGTGCGCCGCAGCAGAGCGCAGCGGGCGCGTGGTGTCAGCGCGGCCGATCCGGCAACACCTCGGCCATCGCCAGCACCGCCTCGGCCACTTCGATCAGCCGGCGGTTCTGGTTCATGGCCATCTGGCGCATGGTTTTGTGGGCTTCTTCCTCGCTCAGGTGGCGGTGCGCCATCAGCAGGCCCTTGGCGCGCTCGATCAGCTTGCGCTCGTTGAGGCTGGCGCGCACGGTGTCGAGCTCTTCGCTCATGGTCTGCAGGCGCCGCGCCTGTTCCTGCACCAGCTCCAGGATGGAGCGCTCCAGGTGCAGCCCATAGCCCTGGGCGCCTGCACCGAACGCCGCAGTGCCGTGTGCGTCGGCTGCCCGGAAAAACGACAGCACGTCGGTGTCGGTGGCCGGGGCTGTGTGCAGCGCGTGAAAGCTCTCCAGTTCGGATTTGGCGGCGGTGATCTTGTGTTCGCAGGCCTGCAGCAGGTCGAGCGCAAGGCGGTCTTCCACGGCTTTCATGCGGTCGATGCGCCGGCTGCAGCAGTCAAACCAGGCCTGGCTCACCTGGGCGTTGAGAGGGGAGCCGCTCGGTGCGGTGCACAGCACACGGCGCAGCCGCTCCAGCTCGGCCAGCATGGCGCCGGGCTGGGTGGTGTTCCACAACTCCACCACATGGGGGTTCGAGAACTCGGCAAACACCTCCAGGCAGCGTTCCTGCGACTCGATGAGGTGCAGCAGGCGCTGCTGTTCTTCGGCCACGGCGCGGCCGCCGGCAAACAGGGCCGAGCCGGCTGCGCGCTCCTGGCCGGCGAATTCCTTGCCCTGCATGAAATTGAACAAGGCGACCAGCAGGCGCGAGATTTCGGGGTCGCTGGCGCTGTCGGCGGCCTCGAACACCACCGCCAGCAATCCCGCGATCAGCCGCACATAGGCCTCGGTGACCTGCTGGGGTGTCCATGCCAGCGCCTGCACCTGCGCGCGCAGCCCGTCCAGCGCGTCCAGCCCTTGCAACACGTAAGCGATGCGGCTGAAGAGGCGTGCACCGTTGCCCAGCCGGGCCGACTCGGTGTCCAGTTCGTCAAAGCAGGCGCGCAGTTCGGCCTCGATCTGGCGGCAGATGGCGATCTGGCCCGTCCGCATGTCGCCGAACTGCAAGCCCTGTGAGCCGAGGAAGAGGTTGGAGAGACCGCGCTCGCGCTGCAGGCCGTGCACCAAGCGCCCGGTCACGTTGACCAGTGCGCTGGTGAGTGCGAGCTGCTGTAGTTCGGCGATCTCGCAGCGTTTGGCCGCCACCAGAAAGTTGAGTCCTGAAGTCATGAGCAAGTGGTGGTTGGCAGCATCCCCTCCCTGAGCAACAAACATGCCGCCCGTAAACTCGCACCATGCTGATTTTGGGAATCGAGTCGTCTTGCGACGAAACCGGCGTCGCCCTGGTGGACGCCAGCGGCGGCCACACGCCGAGGCTGCTGGGCGACGCGCTGCACAGCCAGATCGAGATGCACCGCGCCTTTGGGGGTGTGGTGCCCGAGCTCGCCAGCCGCGACCACATCCGCCGCGTGCTACCGCTCACCGACGCGGTGATGGCCCAGGCCGGCCTGCCGCTGTCGGCCGTGGACGCGGTGGCCTACACCCGAGGCCCGGGCCTGGCCGGCGCGCTGCTGGTCGGCTCGGGCGTGGCCTGTGCGCTGGGCTTTGCGCTGGGCAAACCGGTGATCGGGGTGCACCACCTCGAAGGCCACCTGCTGTCGCCCTTTTTGAGTGCCGATCCGCCCGAGTTCCCTTTTGTGGCCTTGCTCGTCTCGGGCGGCCACAGCCAGTTGATGCGGGTGGACGGGGTGGGGCGCTACACCCTGCTCGGTGAGACCATCGACGACGCGGCGGGCGAGGCTTTTGACAAATCGGCCAAGCTGCTCGGCCTGGGTTACCCCGGCGGCCCGGCGCTGGCCCGCCTGGCCTTGCAGGGCGACCCCCAGGCCTACAAATTTCCGCGCCCGCTGCTGCACAGCGGCGATCTCGACTTCTCCTTTGCCGGCCTCAAGACGGCGGTGCTGACCCAGGTGAAACGGCTGGCCCATGCGAGCCTGGATGGCCCGGCTACGCTGCACCTGGCCGACCCGCTCACGCCGCAGCAGAAGGCCGATGTGGCCGCCAGCGTTCAGGCCGCGATCGTCGAGGTGCTGGTGAAAAAGTCCATGGCGGCGGTGCGCCAGAGTGGCCTGCGCCGCCTGGTGGTGGCCGGTGGCGTGGGAGCCAACACATTGCTTCGCGAGCAATTGGGCGCCGCCTGCGCCAAGGCCGGTGTGCGCGTGCACTACCCCGAGCTGCACCTGTGCACCGACAACGGCGCCATGATCGCGCTGGCCGGCGGCATGCGGGTGCAGGCCGGCCTGGCTTCACTGGGCGTGGCCGATGGCTACAGCTTCGACGTGAAGCCGCGCTGGCCGCTGGCCGACGTTGGGTCGTCTGTGGCGGCTTGAGAACCCGGGCGGGTAGGGCATGTTCATTTCGAACTAGACTCCGCGACCGCTGTCGCTCAGGCGACTCCGATCCGCGGGGTGCCACGCCCTTGACAGCGCCCCCTGACACAAACACCTCACATGAAACGCACACTTGATTTGATGTTCTCCCTTCGCCGACGCGCGCTTGTCGCCGCGTTCGTTGCCTGCGCCACACCCATGGTGCTGGCCCAAGGGGCGGCTCCCATCCGCATCGCCATGATCGAAGGCCTGTCGGGTCCGATTGCCAACACCGGCGAGGCCGTGTACCGCAACCTGGTCTGGGCCACGGAGCGGGTGAACGCCCGGGGCGGTGTGAAGCTGCCCGGTGGCAACCGTCCTTTGCTGGTCGAGCGTTTCGACAGCAAGGGCCAGACAGAAGAGGCTTTGTCGTCCCTGCGCCTGGCGGTGGACCGAGACATCACCCTCGTGGCGCAGGGCAATTCGTCGGCCGCGGCCAGCGCACTGATCGATGCGATCAACAAGCACAACGAGCGCGAGCCCTCGCGCCAGATGCTGTTCTTGAACTACTCGGCGGTGGACCCGGTGCTGACCAACGAGAAATGCAGCTACTGGCACTTCCGTTTCGATGCCCACGCCGACATGCGCATGACCGCGCTCATGAGCGTGTTGCGCGAAGACAAGCAGCTGAAAAACATCTACCTGATCGGTCAGGACTACAGCTTTGGCCAGGCCGTGCTGCGCGAAGGTCGCAGCCAGTTGGCCTCGCAGCGGCCCGATGTGAAGATCGTCGGTGAAGAGCTGCACCCCATGGCGCGGGTGAAAGATTTTCTGCCCTACGCCACCAAGATCAAGGCCAGTGGCGCCCAGGCCGTGCTCACCGGCAACTGGGGCAACGACCTCACGCTGCTGGTGAAGGCCGCGCGCGAGGTGGGGTTTGAAGGCACGTTCTACACGTTCTACGGCAATGCGCTGGGCGCGCCGGCGGCCATGGGCGAAGCCGGTATCGGCAAGGTGGTTGCGGTGGCCGACTGGTTCCCCAACGTGCCCACGCGCGAGTCCGAAGCCTTCTACCAATCGTTCCGCCAGCGTTTCCCCAACCCGGTCGACGATTACGTGCACATGCGCATGCAACTCATGATCGAGTCGCTCGCGCAGGCCATCGAGCGCGCTGGTGCGGTGGGTCCGGTTAACGCGGCCACGATCGCAGCGCAGCTGGAAAAAGCCGAAGTCACACTGGCTGGCCAGACCGCCCGCATGCGAGCCGCCGACCACCAGTTCCAGCAGCCGCTGGCCGTGGCCGTGATGGACCGCCAGGGCGCACCCGGCGTGAAATTCGATGTGGAAGGCTCTGGCTACGGCTTTCGTGTCATCCGCAATCTCGCACCCCAACAAGCCGAACAGCCTCACCGCTGCAACATGGTCCGACCCTGATGTCTCAAAACGCTCCCCTCATGCGTCCCGTTGTTGAAAACCTCGAAGCGTCCCGCATCCGCGAGGTGGCCAACGAAGGCCTGGGTCGCGACAACGTGCTCAAGTTCTGGTTTGGCGAGAGCGACGAAGTCACGCCCGACTTCATCCGCGAAGCCGCCATGGCCTCGCTGCAATCGGGTGAGACCTTCTACGCGCACAACCTCGGCCTGCCCGAGCTGCGGGAGGCGCTCGCGGTCTACACCGATGGCCTGCACCCGGGGCGCGGCCCGGCCCACTGGATGGACCGTCTGGCGGTCACCTCGGGCGGTGTGAACGGCTTGATGCTGGCCTCTCAGGCGCTGGTGGAGGCGGGCGACGAGGTGGTGGTGGTCACCCCGGCATGGCCCAACCTCGTGGCGCAACCGCAGATCATGGGCGCCCATGTCAAAGGCGTGCCGCTGCACGTGCTCACTGAAGGACCGCGCGCCGGTGCCTGGGCGCTGGACATGGACGCCTTGCTGGCTGCCATCAAGCCGGCCACGCGATTGCTCATCGTCAATGCGCCCAACAACCCCACCGGCTGGACCCTGACGCGCGACGAGCAGGCCACCATCCTGGCGCACTGCCGGCGCACCGGTACCTGGATCCTCGCCGACGAGGTGTACGAGCGGCTGTACTACGCGGGCGACACGCCCAACGGCGCGGCCAGCAGTTTCCTCGACGTGGCCGAGCCGGACGACCGCGTCATCGTGGCCCACAGCTTCTCCAAGAGTTTCCTCATGACCGGCTGGCGCCTGGGGTGGCTAGTGTTGCCCGCTGCGCTCATCACGGCCATGGGCAAGCTGATCGAGTTCAACACGTCGTGCGCGCCGGTGTTCGTGCAGCGTGGCGCCACCGTCGCGCTGCAGCGCGGCGCCGAGGTCCCGCCCGCCCTCG
>JAJNQE010000097.1 GCA_021154985.1 Hydrogenophaga sp. | reverse complement strand
TCTGCTCCGCGAATGTCCCCCGGGGCCTGCGGCCCCTCCTCCTTTATTTCGCTGCGCAGAGCGCCATCACGCCCCGAGCCAAGGCTGATGGGCGTTCTAACGTTGGATCGCCCGGGTGCACGCGGCGTTGGAGCGCTGGGTGACCGACGCAGCGAAATAAAGGAGGAGGCGGCACCAGCCGCCGGGGGACATTCGCGGAGTCGATCGCCCAGTGCTCCAAGGCGACCAACAACGCAGGCACGAAAAGACTCAGGGCAACAAAACCGTGCAACCCGTGGTCGACCGAGCCTCAAGACTCTCATGCGCCTTGCGCACATCGGTCAGCGCAAAACGCTGGTCGATGCGGATCTTCACCTGCCCGGCGGCCACCACGGCGAACAGATCGTCGGCCATGGCCTGCGTGCGTTCGCGGCTGGTGATGTGGGAGAAGAGCGTCTGCCGCGTCACGTACAGCGAACCCTTGGGGCCCAGGATGCCCGGCGCAAACGGGGCCACCGGACCCGAGGCGTTGCCAAAGCTCGCCATCAGGCCAAAGGGGCGCAGGCAGTCGAGCGATTTTTCAAACGTGTCCTTGCCCACCGAGTCGTAAACCACCTTCACACCCTGGCCGTTGGTGATCTCCTTGACCCGCGCGGCAAAGTCTTCGGTGCGGTAGTTGATGGCATGGCTGGCACCGTGTGCCAGCGCCAGCTTGCACTTGTCGTCCGAGCCCGCCGTGCCGATGAGTTGCAAACCCAGTGCTTTGGCCCACTGGCAGGCGATCAGACCCACACCACCCGCCGCAGCGTGGAACAGCACGAAATCGCCGGGCTCCAACCCCTCCACCGGGCGGCAGCGCTTGAGCAGGTATTGCGCCGTCAGGCCCTTGAGCATCATGGCCGCGCCGGTCTCGAAGTCGATCGCGTCGGGCAGCTTGCACACGTTCATGGCCGGCATCACGCGCACATCGCAGTAGCTGCCCGGCGGGTTGGCTGCGTAGGCCGCGCGGTCGCCGGCCTTGAGGTGCGCCACGCCCTCGCCCACCGCCTCGATCACACCCGCACCCTCCATGCCCAGTGCCAGCGGCATGGGGAACGGGTAGAGCCCGCTGCGCTGGTAGACGTCGATGTAGTTCAGGCCGATGGCGTGGTGGCGGATGCGCACCTGGCCCGGGCCGGGCTCGCCCACACTCAGGGTGTCAATGACCAGTTGCTCGGGGCCGCCGGCGGCGTGGATGCGAACGGCACGGGTGTCTGTTGTGTTCATGAAAAGTCTCCTCGTGGTTGAAACAATGCCTGCGCATGCTGCCACGAATGTGAGGCATCGCCAGGGCGACAGGCCAGCGCCCCCATGGCCCGACCGGACATGCCGGTGTTGCTACAGTCCAGCCGATGTCTGCCCCGTCTTCGCACCGCCTCACGCCCGCCACCCTCGCCCTGCTGCTCATTCCGCCGCTCATGTGGGCGGGCAACGCCGTGGTGGGCCGCCTCATGCAAGGTGTGGTGCCGCCGGTCACGCTCAACTTCTTGCGCTGGGTGCTGGCCCTGCTGATGCTGCTGCCGGTGGCCGGCTGGGTGCTGCGCCCGGGCAGTGGCCTGTGGACCCACTGGCGGCGCTTCGCCCTGCTCGGTTTGCTGGGGGTGGGCATGTACAACTCGCTGCAGTACATGGCGCTCAAGACATCCACACCGCTCAATGTGACGCTGGTGGCGTCGAGCATTCCGGTGTGGATGCTGATCATGGGACGCGTGCTGTACGGCGTGGCCATCACGCGGCGCGCGGCGGCCGGAGCGTTCATGTCCCTCTGCGGTGTGGTGGTGGTGATCGCGCGCGGCGATCTCGGAGGGCTGTTGTCGGTTCAGCTGGTGCCGGGTGATCTGCTGGTGTTGCTGGCCGCGCTGGCCTGGGCCTGGTACAGCTGGCTGCTGGCGCGCCCACCGGCCAACGAGCCCGCGGCCATCAAGGCCGACTGGGCCGCCTTTTTGCTGGCGCAAATGGTGTTCGGCCTGATCTGGTCGGGGGCATTCACGGCCGCCGAGTGGATCACGCTGCCCGCACTGCCGGCGGGCGAAAGCGCCATTCAGTGGGGTTGGCCGCTGGTGGCCGGCCTGGTGTTTGTGGCGGTCGGCCCGTCGCTGCTGGCCTACCGCAGCTGGGGCGCGGCCGTGGCCCGCGTCGGCCCGGCCACGGCCAGCGTGTTCTCCAACCTCACCCCCCTGTTTGCCGCACTGATGTCGGCCACGCTCTTGCGCGAGCCGCCCCAGCTCTACCACCTCGCTGGCTTTGTGCTGATCGTGGGCGGGATTCTGGTTTCGTCTCGGCGCTAGAGACGATCCGGCGCCGGGCCGCCCCAAGCCGGATCAGCCCCCTCGGGGGGCAGCGGACCTCGCGCAGCGGGGGAGCGTGGGGGCGTCAGAACGTGCCCGGATACGCCCCACCATCCGCCAGCACGTTCTGACCCGTGATGTAGCCGGCGTGCACGCTGCAGAGGAACGCGCAGATCGCGCCGAACTCTTCGGACGTGCCGAAGCGTTTGGCCGGGATGCCCTTGCGCCGCGCGTCGGCGATCACGTCCAACGACTGACCGGTTTTTTGGGCGGCGCCCGCCAGCGTGGTCTTCAGGCGGTCGGTGTCAAAAGCGCCCGGCAGCAAGTTGTTCACCGTCACGCCCTGCCCCGCCAGCGGGCTGCGCGCCACGCCGGCCACAAAACCAGTGAGGCCGCTGCGCGCGCCGTTGGACAGGCCCAGGATGTCGATCGGCGCCTTCACCGCGCCCGAGGTGATGTTGACGATGCGACCAAAGCCGCGCTGCGCCATACCGTCCGCCGTGGCCTTGATGAGCTCGATGGGCGTGAGCATGTTGGCGTCGATGGCCTTGATCCACACATCGCGGTCCCAGGCGCGGAAGTCACCGGGCGGCGGGCCGCCTGCGTTGTTGACCACGATGTCGAACGCCGTGCCCGGGCCACCGGCCACCGACAACGCCGCCGCGCGGCCCTCGGGCGTGGTGATGTCGGCCGCCACGGTGAGCACCGTCACACCCGGCGCAGCGGCCTGCAGCGCCTGCCCGGCAGCCTCCAGGTCGCGCGCACCGCGCGCCACCATCACCACGTGCACGCCCTCGGCCGCCAGCGCCTGCGCGCAGCCCAGCCCCAGACCCTTGCTCGCGCCACACACCAGCGCCCATTTGCCCTTGATTCCCAGATCCATGAAAAGTCTCCTTGAAAAAAACAGTCAGCTCGCGCGGCCAAAGCGCGTCACCAGAAACACACCGGTGAGCACGAGCACCGTGCCCACCACGATCCAGCCGTTGAACGGCTCGCCGAGAATCACCACGCCCATGACGATGGTCGACATCGGGCCGACCATGCCGGTCTGCGCCGCCAGCCCCGAGCCGATGCGCTCGATGGCCATCATCACCATGAGCACCGGCGCAAAGGTGCACAGCGTGGCGTTGAGCACCGAGAGCCAGATCACCTCGGGCGCCACCAGCGCCGCGCCCAAGGGGCGCAACAAGGCGAACTGCACCAGGCACAACACGCACGCCACGCTGGTGGCCAGACCGACCAGCCGCAGCGAACCGAGGCGCTGCACCAGTTCACCGCTGTACACGAGGTAGATGGCGTAGCTGATGGCGCTGCCGAACACGAGTGCTGCGCCCAGCAGCGCGTCGGGCCCCTGCAAGCCGGCCTCATGGCCAAACACCACCAGCACACCGCCATAGCTCACGGCCATGGCCAGCGCCTGCAGGCGCGTGATGCGGCGCTTGTAGATCACCCAGCCCAGCACCAGCACCAGCGTGGGGTTGAGGTACAGGATGAGGCGCTCCAGGCTGGCGGTGATGTATTGCAGGCCCCAGAAGTCCAGAAAACTGGCGAGGTAGTAACCCGTGAATCCCAGGCCCAGGATGCCCAGCCAGTCGTCACGCGTGAGCGGAGGCTTGTTGCCCCCGCCCTGGCGGTAAGTGGCCCACCACGCCAACGCCAGAAACAGCGGCAGCGCAAACAGCATGCGGTACATGATCAGCGTGACCGCGTCCACACCGTGGCGGTAGGCCAGCTTCACGATGATGGCCTTGCCACTGAAGGCAATGGAGCCGGCGGCTGCGAGCATCAATCCGGTGGCGAGATGAGGGGTGGGGGCAGCGCGCATCGCTCGATTATCGGCAACGGGCGACAACCGGCGCGCTGGCGGGGCCAGCCTCGCGCCAATCGCGCAGGCGCTCCTGTCGCACGCATGACTTCCCGCTGATGAAGCCCTGTCCCCCGAGCCACCGGGCCGGCAACTCCCTAATCTTCAAGACCGCCAGAGCCGTGCCATGCGCCGCGCTGCTCTGCACTCGCTTCACAGGGACCGCCTCATGCCGCCAGAATTTCCCAACCCGCTCACCGAACGCATCGACACCATGCTCAAGGTCTGCACCAGTCCGCCCCGCGGGCCGACCGTGCTGCGCGTCAACGACACCCGTGTGGTGCTTCGCCCACGCGACGACGAATCCACGCTGGTCATGCAAGCGCACATCTGTGCGCTGCCACACCACAGCGGCGCGCGCGCGGCCCTGTGCGAGGCTTTGCTGATGGGCAACACCCGGCTGGGAGACAGCGACCGGCTGGGCATCGAGCCGGCGGACAACGCGGCTGTGTACCAGCGCGTGGTGGACATCGCTCTCGACCCCGATGCGCTCGGGCACGAGTTGTGGGACCTGATCGACGCGGCCGAACAGTTCAGGCACGGCCTCGGCCACGACTGAGGACAGTGGTGGTGCTCACTGCACCGGCGGCGTGCAGGCCAGCACCTCGTCCATGGTGGTCAGGCCTTCGGCCACGCGCATGGCGCCCGCGAGGCGCAGCGGGCGCATGCCGTCGGCCACCGCCTGCTTGCGCAGCACGTCCAGGCGCGGCTCGCGGCTGACCTTGTCCTTGAACGCCTCGGTGACCGTGAGCAGCTCGTACAGGCCCATGCGCCCGCGAAAGCCGGTCATGCGGCAATCGACACAACCCACCGGCTCGTAGGGCCGGTAACCACCACTGATTTGCCAGGGTTTGACCAGCTCGGCCAGCGATTCGCGCGAGGCGGCTGACTGGTCTTTGTCCTGCTGTGACTTGCAGGCCGGACACAGCGTGCGCACCAGCCGCTGGGCGAGCACACCCAGCACGGTGGCGTTGATGAGGTAGGGCGGAATGCCCAACTCCATCAGCCGCATGATGGCCGAGGGCGCGTCGTTGGTGTGCAGCGTGGTGAACACCAGGTGGCCGGTGAGCGCGGCCTGCACCGCCATCTCGGCGGTGGCGAGATCGCGCACCTCACCCACCATGATGATGTCCGGGTCCTGGCGCATGAGCGCGCGCAGGCCCTGCGCAAAGTCCAGGTCGAGGTGGGCCTGCACCTGGGTCTGGTTGAAGGCCGGCTCGATCATCTCGATCGGGTCTTCAACCGTGCTCACGTTCACCTCTTCGGTGGCCAGGCGCTTGAGCGTGGCGTAGAGCGTGGTGGTCTTGCCCGAACCGGTGGGGCCG
Organism: Hydrogenophaga sp.; assembly: GCA_021154985.1. GTDB lineage: Bacteria > Pseudomonadota > Gammaproteobacteria > Burkholderiales > Burkholderiaceae_C > Hydrogenophaga. The sequence goes on along the minus strand of JAJNQE010000097.1, from coordinate 6,092 downwards.
GTCACCAGCACGATGCCGTGCGGGTGTTTGGTGAGCGTTTCCCAGCGCTGTGCGTCGTGCGCGGCAAAGCCCAAAGCGCTCAGGTCTTTCACCGTCGAGTCGGGGTCGAAGATGCGCATGACCAGCTTTTCGCCGAACGCCGTGGGCAAGGTGGACAGGCGCATTTCCACCTCTTCTCCCCGGGCACCGGCCACGCCAGGGCGCAGCGTCTTGATGCGACCGTCCTGCGGGCGGCGGCGTTCCACCACGTCCATGCGACCGAGCAGCTTGATGCGCGCGGTCATGGCGGTGAGCACGCCGATGGGCATCTGGTAGACCGGGTGCAGCACACCGTCGATGCGGAAGCGGATCACGCCCTGTTCGCGCCGCGGCTCGAGGTGGATGTCGCTGGCGCGCTGGTCAAAGGCGTACTGCCACAGCCAGTCCACCACCTGCACCACGCCCTGGTCGTTGGCATCGAGCTGTTTGTTGGCCTTGCCCAGCTCCACCAGCTGCTCGAAGCTGCCGAAACCGCCGCTGCTGCCACCGCTCTTGCTGGCCGCGCGCACCGATTTGGCCAGCGCAAAAAATTCGGCGGTGAAGCTGTTGATGGCCTGCGGGCTGGACAGCACCAGCCGCACGTTGCGCCGCGTCTGGCGCTCCACCTCGGGTACCCAGTCGCGAATAAACGGCTCGGCCGTGGCCACCACCACCTCGGTCGGGCTCACCTGCACCGGCAGCACCTTGTGGCGCTCGGCGTAGGCCGCGCTCATCACGTCGGCCACCTTGCCCACGTCGACCTTGAGCGGGTCGATGCGCATGTAGTCCAGGCCGCTGCGCTTGGCCAGCCATTGCGTGAGCATCTCCACATCGAGCACATGGCTGTCGGCCTTGCGCGCCATGGCCACCACCGACAGGCGCTGCAGCGGGTGCTGCGCACTGTGCGCCGAAGCGCAGCGCGCCACGGTGCGTTCGGCCTCGGCGCTGGAAATCACACCATCGTCCAGCAGCCACTGCACGAGCGTGCGCCAATCCAGCGGGCCGTTGTGGGCGGTGACATCGGAGGACCTGGAGGTGTGTTTCATGGTCGTTTCAGGCAACGGGTTTGAACAGCTTCATCCACTTCACTGCGGGCAGGCTCCAACGCTCCTGTACCACCTCGGCCCGCGCCAGCAGTTGCATGCGCGTGGGTCGGCTGGGCGTGCGCTGGGCGAGCACCACGGTGTTGCCCTCGCGCGTGGGCTTGAAGGCCCACACGGCATCCGCTCCAAAGGCGGCGCACAGGCTTTGCAATGAACGCTCATAGCTCGCGTCGCGCCCGAACAGGTTGACGGTGAGGCAGCCGTCGTCGGTGAGCGCATTGCGGCAGTCGGCGTAGAAGTCGGGGCTGTCGAGCACAGGCGCGGCGGCTTCGTGGTCGTACAGGTCCACCTGCAGCGCGTCATAGGCGCCCAGGTGGTCGGCGCGGCGGATCTCTTCGCCCGCGTCGGCCAGCACCACGCGCAGCCGGGCACTGTCGGCGGGCAGCTTGAACCACTGGCGGCACACGTTGAGCACCTGCGGGTTGATCTCGATCGCGGTGGTGTCCATGCGCAATTTCTTGAAGCAGAACTTGGTGAGCGCAGCCGACCCCAGGCCGAGCTGCAGGGCGCGGCGTTTGCTGACCGAGTCGGGCTCCACAAACAGCAGCCAGGCCATCATGCGTTGGACGTAGTCGAGTTCGATGTCGAACGGCGCATCCAGCAGCATGGAGCCCTGAATCCATTCGGTGCCCAGATGCAGGAAACGCACCTCGCTGTCTTCGGAGATGGTGACCTCGGGCAGTTCTTGCATGGTGCGCCGCTTCAGGGCTGCGGCGTTGGCGCCGGCCTTCACGTTGGGATTCCTTGTCGGTGTGGCATGGTCTTCAGGTTTCGTTCGAATGAAATCATTATGGGCACTCGGAACGCTCGGTAGTCTCCGGCTGCTCCTGTTGCGTGAGCGGGGTGACACCTTGTCAGCTCGTTGCGCCGGTGCGCTCTGCGCAGCGATATCAAGGAGGAGGCGGCACCAGCCGCCGGGGGACATTCGCGGAGCAGAGCGCACCGGTGCAACGAGCCCGCGAAGAAGGTGGAGCGAAAAATCAAACCTCAGCCGCCTCCACCAAAAACCGGACCCGCCGCTGCCCCTGCCACTCATCCGCATCCAGACGAAACGCAATCTTCACCCGCGCCGGCAATGGCTCGGTGTGGCCAAACCAAATGCCGTCCACCGGCTCACCCTGATGCTTGAGCTTCAACGCCAGGTGCTTCTCACCCACCAGCCGCTGAGACACCACCTGCACCTCTTCGCAGAACACCGGCGGCGCAAAACCCTGACCCCACACCTCCTTGTGCAGCGTGTCCACCAGGTCGGCGCGGCGGTACTTCGTGTCCAGCGCGCCATCGGCCTCGATCCGACGCTGCAGCGTCGCCGCGTCCAGCCACTCGTGGGCCACCTGCTGCAGCGCGGCTTCAAACGTTTCCAGATGCTCCTCGTCGATGGTGCAACCCGCCGCCATGGCATGGCCACCAAAGCGCAACAACACGCCCGGGTGACGCTTGGCCACCAGGTCCAGCGCATCGCGCAGATGAAAGCCCGCGATCGAACGGCCCGAGCCCTTGAGCTCGTTCTCCTTGCCTTCGGCGCCGCTGGCCGCAAACACGAAGGTGGGCCGGTGCAGCTTGTCCTTCAGGCGCGAGGCCACGATGCCCACCACGCCCTCGTGGAAGTCCGGATCGAACACCACCAGCGCTGGGGGTGGTTCTTCCGACTCGTCGAACATTTCTTCGGCCATCTGCAAGGCCTGCTCGCGCATGTCACCTTCGATGGCCTTGCGCTCGCGGTTGATGCCGTCCAGCGTGCGCGCGAGCTCGTCGGCGCGCAGGGCGTCGTCGGTGGTGAGGCACTCGATGCCCAGCGTCATGTCGGCCAGGCGGCCCGCCGCGTTCAGGCGCGGGCCGAGCGCAAAGCCGAAATCAAAACCGGTGGCGGCCTCGGGCTTGCGCGCGGCCACGTTGAACAAGGCCGTCATGCCCGGCGGCATGGCGCCGGCGCGCACCCGCTTCAAACCCTGGGCCACCAGGCGGCGGTTGTTGGCATCGAGCTTCACCACGTCGGCCACGGTGCCGAGCGCCACGAGTGGCAGAAGCGCATCGATCTTGGGCTGCGTCTGCGCATTGAACACACCCCGTTCTCGGAGCTCGGCGCGCAATGCCAGCAACACATAAAACATCACGCCCACCCCGGCGATCGACTTGCTCTCGAAGTTGCAGCCCGGCTGGTTGGGGTTCACGATGATGCAGTCCTGGGGCACCACAACCTCGCCGTTCTGGATGGCGGGCAGGTGGTGGTCGGTCACGATCACCTGCAGCCCGAGTTCGCGCGCGGCGCGCACACCGTCCACGCTGGCGATGCCGTTGTCCACCGTCACCAGCACGTCGGCGCCTTGCGCTTTCACCCGCTTCGAGATAGACGGTGTGAGGCCGTAACCATCGGTCACGCGGTCGGGCACGAGGTAGCTCACGCGGTCGAACCCCATGGGCGCGCCCAGCAACCGCAGGCCGCGCAGACCCACCGCGCAGGCGGTGGCGCCGTCGCAGTCGTAGTCGGCCACGATGCAGATGGACTGGTTCGCGGCCATGGCATCGGCCAGGGCGCGTGCGGCGTCTTGCGCACCCAGCATCTGTGTGGGCGGAATCAGGCGGGCCAGGGCGTCGTCAAGTTCGTCGGTGCTGGTGATGCCGCGCGCGGCAAACAGGCGCGCCAGCAGCGGGTGCAGGCCGCCCTGTTCCAGCGCCCAGGCGGCGCGGGGGGGTACGTCGCGGGTGATGATCTTCATAAGGTTTCCAGGATCTTGGAGGCTGGGGCTGTTCCCAGGAGATTCTTGATGAGGCGTCCCGCGCGGGCCACGGCGCCGCGTGGGGCGTTGGTGAAGCGCTGCGCCACGCGTTCGCCGCACAGCGTGAGGGTGACCGCCTCGCCACGGCGCACACGCGCCAGCAGATCCCGCACATCGCGCTGGTCGATGGTGGTCCAGGCCTCTTTCCAGCGGCCCCAGTCGGCCTGCAGGGCCGCGCTGCGCAACCCATCGGGCACGGTGGGCGCAGGGTGCAGCGCGGTGGTGTGGTCCAAGGCGCCGGCACCACTGAGCCAGAAGCCGTTGACCGGGTGCAGGCGCAGCGCCTCGCGCGCGTCATGCACGGGGTGTGTGTAGAACAGCATCTGCGCCTCGCTCTGCAGGCGCTTGAGCAACTGGCCGCCCGCCGGGTTGGCCGCGCTGTCGGTCATCCAGGCTTCCACCGAGCGGCCGCCCACGCGGTCCAGGCTGGCGCAGGCGATGCCACGCAGCACCTCGCCACTGGCGTGCCAGCGCGTGGCGGACTCGTAGCGCAGCGAGATCCCGTCTTCCGTGCAGTAAGGTGCGAGCGCGTCGAACAAGGGGCGGGCGTGCTCGTCGGTGAGGCCGAGCTGGTCCCCGGGCAGCAGCGTCACCTGCTCCATGCCGACCTGAAAGTGGCAGGGGGTGAACCATGCTTGCGGCAGCGCGGGTGCGTCGCTCTGCGCAGCCGCCCAGGGCAAGAGCCCATCGGGGTAGGCCGAACCATCGGCGCGCACCAGCCCGATGGCCTGCGCCAGCGCACGCTCATGCGGTGCGCTCAGGCTGTGGTCGGTGCCGCTGTCGGTGTGGACCGGTTGCAGCTCGGCCAACAGAGCGGTGAGGTGGGGCAGTTGCAAGTTCGGCAGCGCCGCGCGGCAGGCCGGGTCGCTGGCGCTGGCAAAGGGAACCAGCAGGTGCGTGGCAGGCTCAGAGGCCATGTGGGGAGCGGGCATGACGCGATTGTCGGGGATGCCACAATGCCCGCTGGACCTCACATGCAAACTCCCTACGAACTCATTCTCGGCTGGCGCTACACGCGCGCCGGCCGCGCCACCCGGCGCAACGGCTTCATCTCCTTCATCTCGGGCGTGTCCATGCTGGGCATTGCGCTGGGCGTGGCCGCGCTCATCATCGTGCTTTCGGTCATGAACGGCTTCCAGAAGGAAGTGCGCGACCGCATGCTCGGTGTGCTGTCGCACATCGAGGTGTTTGAGCCCGGTGGTCAGGCCATTCCCAACCTCGCCGACACGCTGGCGCGCATCGAGCGCCACCCTGAGGTGCTGGGCGCTGCGCCTTTCGTGGGCGCGCAGGCGCTGATCGCGCGCGGTGAAGACATGAAAGGTGCTCTGGTGCGCGGCATCGATCCAGCGCTCGAACCCAAGGTGACCGACCTCGCCGCCCAGCTGGCCGACACCGTGCTGCCGCGCCTGGTGCCCGGTGAATTCGGCGTGATCCTGGGTGGTGAACTCGCGCGCAGCCTGGGCGTGATCGCGGGCGACAGCGTCACCCTGATCGCACCCAGCGGGCAAGTGACCCCGGCCGGCGTGGTGCCGCGCATCCGCCAGATGACGGTGGTGGGCACGTTTGATTCGGGCCACTACGAATACGACTCGGCGCTGGCCCTGCTGCACCAGGAGGACGCCGCGCGCATCTTCCGCGTGGAAGGCCCGACCGGCGTGCGCGTGAAGATCAAGGATCTGCACGCCGCCCGCGAGGTGGCCGTGTCCATCGCCGCCGACCTCGACCCCGGCCTGCTCGTGCGCGACTGGACACGCCAGAACCGCACCTGGTTCGCAGCCGTGCAGCTCGAGAAACGCATGATGTTCATCATCCTCACGTTGATCGTGGCGGTGGCGGCCTTCAACCTGGTGTCCACGCTGGTGATGACCGTGACCGACAAACGCGCCGACATCGCCATCCTGCGCACCCTGGGCGCGAGCCCGCAAAGCATCATGGGCGTGTTCATGGTGCAGGGCGCCATGGTGGGCATCATCGGCACCGGCGCGGGCTTGCTGCTCGGCCTGGGCATCGCCTTCAACATCGACACCCTGGTGCCCGCGCTGGAGAGCCTGCTGGGCGCGAGCTTCCTGCCGCAAGACATCTACCTCATCAGCCGCATGCCCAGCGACCCGCAGCAGGCCGACATCCTGCCGGTGGCGGTGATATCGCTGGTGCTCTCGTTCCTGGCCACCATTTACCCGAGCTGGCGCGCGAG
>JAJNQE010000083.1 GCA_021154985.1 Hydrogenophaga sp. | reverse complement strand
CTCGCGCTCGCAGAAGCCTTTGAACACCTCCAGCGATTCCGGCGCGATCGCCAGCACATACCGCTCCTGGCTTTCGTTGCACCAGATTTCCTTGGGCGCCAGGCCAGTTTCTTCGAGCGGCACCGCGCGCAAATCAAAGCGCGCACCGCGACCGGCGTCGTTGGTCAGCTCGGGAAACGCGTTGGAAAGCCCGCCTGCACCCACGTCGTGGATCGCCAGGATCGGATTGTTCGCGCCCTGCTGCCAGCAGTGGTTGATGACCTCCTGCGCGCGGCGCTCGATCTCGGGGTTGCCGCGCTGCACGGAGTCGAAGTCGAGCGAGGCCGCATTGGTGCCGCTGGCCATGGAGCTGGCCGCGCTGCCGCCCATGCCGATCTTCATGCCCGGACCGCCGAGCTGGATCAGCAAGGAGCCGGCCGGGAACAGAATCTTCTGCGTCTGCGCCGCGTCGATCACGCCCACACCGCCGGCGATCATGATGGGCTTGTGATACCCGCGTTGCACGCCGTCCACCGCCAATTCGTACTCGCGGAAGTAGCCCAGCAAGTTGGGCCGGCCGAACTCGTTGTTGAAGGCCGCGCCACCCAGCGGGCCCTCGGTCATGATCTGCAGCGGGCTGGCGATGTGCTCGGGCTTGCCGCCCGGCTGGTCACTCAGGCCGCCCCAGAGCTTGCCCACCGTGAAGCCGGTCAGGCCGGCCTTGGGCTTGGAGCCGCGGCCGGTCGCGCCCTCGTCGCGGATCTCGCCGCCTGCGCCGGTGGAGGCGCCGGGGAACGGAGAGATGGCGGTCGGGTGGTTGTGCGTTTCCACCTTCATCAACACGTGGTGCGTGGCGGTTTCGGCCGCGTAGGCGGGCGAGGCTTCACCGCCCGCGCGCGCCACGAAGCGCTCCACCACGCTGCCTTCCATGATGGAGGCGTTGTCCGAATAGGCCACCACGGTGTGCTGCGGTGCCAGCTGGTGGGTGTGGCGGATCATGCCGAACAGGCTTTTTTCCTGCGCCACGCCGTCGATGGTGAACTGCGCGTTGAAGATCTTGTGGCGGCAGTGCTCGCTGTTGGCCTGCGCAAACATCATCAGCTCCACGTCGGTCGGGTTGCGCTGCAGGCCGTTGAATGCGTTCACCAAATAATCGATTTCATCGTCGGCCAGGGCCAGCCCCCAGTCGGCGTTGGCGCGCTCCAGCGCGGCGCGACCGCCGCCAAGCACGTCCACCTGCTCCATGGGCGCAGGGTGCAGTTCGGTGAACAGGGCCTGCGCCTGGCTGCGGTCGAGCGAGACGTTTTCCGTCATGCGGTCGTGCAGCAGGTCGGCCACGGCGCGCAACTGTTCGGCCGACAGGCTGGCCTTGCCGAGCAGTCCGCTCTTGAGCTGCAGGCGGAATTCGACCAGCCGCTCCACCCGGTGCAGGGCCAGGCCGCAGTTGTGCGCGATGTCGGTGGCCTTGGAGGCCCAGGGCGAGACCGTGCCCAGGCGCGGCATCACCAGCAGGGCCGGGGCGCCAGTGGCTTCGAGCTTGAGGTGGGCTTCTGAAGCGGGCTCACCGTAGGTCAGCAGCTCGCCCACGCGCGCCACGGTGGCCGCATCGGGCTCGCCGTCGAAGGCGGCCAGGTGCACGAAGCGGGCCGAGAGGCCGGTGATCTTGTCGGAGAGGGCTGCCAGACGGGGCAGGAGTTGCTGGACTTTGAAGTCGCTGATGGCATTGCCGCCATCGAAAGTGCGCAGGTGCAGGGACACGTTGGGAGCCTGAGGTGCGTAGACCCGGGGGGTGGGCGGAGCCGCGATTTTACCCGCGTGGCCTGCCCAGTCATCGCCGCCGATACCCTGCGCCGCAGGGGCCGGTGGGATAATCTGCGCCCATGAGCATCACCTACAAAGACGCAGCGGGCATCGAAGGCATGCGCCTGGCCTGCCGCCTGGCCTCCGAAGTGCTGGACTACCTCACGCCGCTGATCCAGCCGGGCGTGACCACGCTGGAAATCGACCGCCTGGCGGCCGAGTTCATGAAGCAGCAAGGCACGGTCTCCGCCACCATCGGCTACCAGCCCAGCGGCTACCCGCCCTACCCCGGCCACCTCTGCACCTCCATCAACCATGTGGTGTGCCACGGCATCCCGAACGAGAAGCCTCTGAAAAAAGGCGACATCCTCAACGTGGACGTGACCGTGATCAAGGACGGCTGGTTTGGCGACAACAGCCGCATGTTCATGATCGGTGGCGAGGCCGCCTGTTCGGTGCAGGCGCGCCGGCTCACCCAGGTGACGTACGAGGCCATGTGGAAAGGCATCGTGATGGTCAAGCCCGGCGTTCGCCTGGGCGACATCGGCCACGCCATCCAGACCTTTGCCGAGGGCAACGGCTTCTCGGTGGTGCGCGAGTTCTGCGGCCACGGCATTGGGCAGAAGTTTCACGAAGACCCGCAGGTGCTGCACTACGGCCGCCCGGGCACGCTCGAAGAACTCAAACCCGGCATGACCTTCACCATCGAGCCCATGATCAACGCGGGCCAGCGCGACATCAAGGAACAGGGCGACGGCTGGACCATCGTCACGCGCGACCGCTCACTCTCGGCCCAGTGGGAACACACGGTGCTGGTGACCGAAACCGGCTACGAGGTGCTCACGCTGTCGGCCGGCAGCCTGGCGCCGCCGGCCTTCGTGAAGCCGGCTGCTGCCGTGCCCGCCTGATCCGATGGACCCGCTTCTGGCGCCCGCGGGCGACATCGGCGCGCTGCGCCAGCGCTACCGCGACGACAAAACCGCCCTCTTTGCCCTCCTGCGCGATCAGGGTGCGTCCACCCGGGGCGTGCGCCAGGCGCTGCAACAGCTCTCGCGTCTGACCGACCAGACGCTGCGCGAACTCTGGAGCCGGGCCGGCTTCGGCGCCGGTTTTTCGCTCATTGCCGTGGGTGGTTACGGGCGCGGCGAACTGTTCCCCTACTCCGACGTTGACGTGCTGGTGCTGTTGCCCGACGGTGCATTGCCCGACGACGACGCCGAGCTCAAGAAACAGCTCGAAGCCTTCATCGGCGCTTGCTGGGATCTGGGCCTGGAAATCGGCTCCAGCGTGCGCTCGGTGGCCGATTGCGTAGAAGAGGCGGCCAAAGACGTGACGGTGCAGACCTCCATGCTGGAGAGCCGGCTGATCTGCGGCAGCAAAAACGCCTTCAACCGGCTGGTGACGCTGCTGGGCGAGGCCATGGACCCCAAGGCATTCTTTGTGGCCAAGACGCTGGAGATGCGCCAGCGCCACACCAAATACGAAAACACGCCGTACTCCCTGGAGCCCAACTGCAAGGAGTCGCCCGGTGGCCTGCGCGACCTGCAGATCATTCTTTGGGTGTCCAAGGCGGCCGGTCTGGGCCGCAGCTGGGACGACCTCGCGCGCAAAGGCCTGGCCACGCCGCTGGAAGCGCGCCAGATCAAGGCCAACGAGGCCCTGCTCAGCCTGATTCGCGCACGCCTGCACCTGCTGGCCAACCGCCGGGAAGACCGCCTGGTGTTCGACCTGCAGACCGCTGTGGCCGAGTCGTTCGGCTTCAAGGCGCAGGCGCCGGCCGTCGTCACCGCCGGCACGCCGGGTCAGCCGGGCGCAGCGCCCACCGCCAAAGGAACGCGCCGCGCCAGCGAGGCGCTCATGAAGCGGTACTACTGGGCGGCCAAGGCCGTGACCCAGCTCAACCAGATCCTGTTGCTCAACATCCAGGAACGCCTGCAGGACGACATGGCCGGTGTGGACCGCCTGCGTCCGCTGAATGCGCGCTTCTTCGACAAGGGCGGCATGCTGGAAGTGGCCAGCGACGACCTGTACGTTCAGCAGCCCCACGCCATCCTGGAGACCTTCCACATCTACCAGACCACGGTCGGCATCAAGGGCTTTTCAGCGCGCACGCTGCGTGCGCTCTACAACGCCCGGCCAGTGATGAACGCCAAGTTCCGCGCCGACCCGGTCAACCGGGCGCAATTCCTGCAGATCCTGCAGGAGCCCGAGGGCATCACGCACGCGCTGCGCATGATGAACGAGACCTCGGTGCTGGGGCGCTACCTCTGGGTGTTCCGCCACATCGTGGGCCAGATGCAGCACGACCTGTTCCACGTCTACACGGTCGACCAGCACATCTTGATGGTGCTGCGTAACGTGCGCCGCTTCTTCATTGCCGAACACTCGCACGAATACCCTTTCTGTTCGCAACTGGCGGCGGGCTGGGACAAGCCCTGGATCTTCTACATCGCCGCCATCTTCCACGACATCGCCAAGGGCCGCGGCGGCGACCATTCCGACCTGGGTGCCAAGGACGTGCGCACCTTCTGCCGCCAGCACGGCATCGAGCGCGAAGACAGCAAGCTGATCGAATTCCTGGTGTCCGAGCACCTGACCATGAGCCGCATGGCGCAAAAGGAAGACCTGAGCGACCCCGACGTGATCGCCGCGTTCGCCCAACGCGTGGGCAACGAGCGTTACCTCACCGCGCTCTATTTGCTCACGGTGGCCGACATCCGCGGCACCAGCCCCAAGGTCTGGAACGCCTGGAAGGGCAAGCTGCTTGAAGACCTGTACCGATACACGCTGCGCGCGCTGGGTGGGCGGGCGCCCGACCCGGGTGCGGTGATCGAGGCGCGCAAGCGCGAGGCGCTGTCGATGCTGGCGCTGCACGCCCTGCCTCACATGGCGCACAAGGCGCTGTGGGACACGCTCGATGTGAGCTACTTCATGCGCCACCAGGCCGACGAGATCGCCTGGCACACCCGCGTGCTCACACGCCAGATCGCCCAGACCGCCGCCAAGGCCCCGGCCGAGGGCGCTGACGTGGCCACCGACCGCTGCATCGTGCGCGCCCGGCTCTCGCCCGAAGGCGAAGGCCTGCAGGTGCTGGTGTACGCACCCGACCAGCACGACCTGTTTGCCCGCATCTGCGGCTATTTCGACAGCTCGAACTTCAGCATCCTGGACGCCCGCGTGCACACCACGCTCACCGGCCATGCGCTCGACACCTTCCAGGTCGTGGCGCCTTCTCTCTCGGACCACTACCGCGAACTTATCGCCATGGTGGAGAACAACCTGGCGCAAACCATCGACGAATGCGGCCCCTTGCCGGCGCCCATGAAGGGTCGGCTTTCGAGGCGGGTCAAGAGTTTTCCGGTCACGCCCCGGGTGGACCTGCGGCCGGACGAGAAAGCCCAGCGCTGGCTGCTGTCGGTGTCGGCCAGCGACCGTGCCGGCCTGTTGTATGGCATTTCGCGCGTGCTCGCGCGCTACGACATCAACGTGCAGCTGGCCAAGATCACCACCCTGGGTGAACGCGTGGAAGACACCTTCCTCATCTGCGGCGCGCAGTTGCAGGTGAACAAGCGACAGATCGAAATCGAAACCGAACTGCTGGAAACGCTGGAAGGCTGATCCGTTGGGCGTGAGGCTCAGCAACGCACCGGGTTGCGGCAGAACTGGTCGAGCTCCCTCACTGTGGACTGCCGCAACACGGCCTGTTTCGCGTTGGGCCCCACCTCCAGGCTCAGCTTCATTTCGTATTTCTTGAAGAAGTCGTCGAACAACTCACCCCCCAACGTGCCGGTGGCGGTGAGCTGATCGGTCTTCGCGTCGTGCTCCAGCAGCACGGCGCACAGCGGCTGCTCGGCCGGCCCGGCCAGCACCTGAGCACCGCGCGCCGGGTCGTACTGGCTGTGATCGGCGCAGCAGTGGATGAGGTCGCTGCCCTTGCTCGGCGTCTGCGGGTTCACCGCCGCCCCTTTGCGAAAGCTGATGAAGCTCAGGTCCTTGGTCGGGTAGACCAGCTTGTGCGCACAGATGGCGGAGAAAGCCACCAGGCTGCGCCGGGGGCCCACGCCGCCAGGCCACTGGTAGGGCTGCTTGTCGCGTGTGACCAATGGGGTGGCGGCTGCGGCCTTGCCCAGGTCAAGCAGGAACACCGGGGTGGCCTCAAACGGGTAGTGGAAAACGTAGTTGGTCTGGGCCCGCAGGCTCGCCGCCTTGAGCGGCTTGCCCAGCTCGTCCACCAGCAGCACACGGCCATGGCTGCGGGGTTTGGCGTCAACGGCCCAGGCGTTGCTGGCCAGCGTGGCGGCCAGCGACCCAGCGCCGAGGGCGCAACTTTCCACGAATTCACGACGATCCATCTGAAGACCCCGATGCGTTGAAAAGACGGCCACCGGCGTGGCCTGCGATGCAGTGAAACGCATCGCCGGGCGCAGTGTCAACCCACTCGGACATGCCCCACCCCGGTCTGGGGACAAGCCAGCCTGACACACAGGCCGGCAGCGCGCGACTTTTCTCACGGAAAAGTGTCACTGCAAGCCTGTTTGTTTCCAGACTGCATCCGATACACCACCGTAAGCGTAGATACAGTCAGAAACGCTTAAGTTTTCGCCCCTTTCTCACCTGACTTCAAGAGGTCGTTCATGCATTCGTCCGCCGCCGCCAGTGCCCTCCCCGCCGCCCGCCCGCCCCGTCTTTTTGTGCGGCATGCACTGGGTCTGTTGCTGCTGGGTGCCGGCCTCTGGGCACACCAGGCCATGGCACACACCACCACCGCTTCCGACGCCACCGTGGTCGAAGCGATCCAGCTGCCCGCCTGGGTCGAGCGCAACGGCCAGCGCCGCCCGGCCGAGCCCGGCGTGAAGCTGCGAAACAACGACAAGGCCATCACGGCCGGCAATGCCCGCATGCTGCTGCGCATGTCCGACCGCAGCACCATCAAGCTGGGCGAGAACTCCGAATTCCTGATCGAGACACTGGTGGTGCGCCAGCCGCAAGCCGCCGGCCCCTCCGAACTGTCGGCCACGCTGCGTCTGGTCACCGGCGTGTTCCGCTACGCCACCGACTACTCCAGCAAGGCCCTGGGCAACAAACGCGAATTCAACCTCAAGATGGCCACCGCCACCGTGGGCATTCGCGGCACCGACTTCTGGAGCATGACCGACGCCGCGCACGACGCCGTGTGCATGTTCGAGGGCAAGGTCGAGGTCGTGCGCGATGCCAAGCCGGGCATCATGCTGGAGAAGCCCGGCGCGTTCTGGGTCACGTTCACCGGCGAGCCCGAAAAGCCCGCCGGCCAGGCCACCCCCGACCAACTGGCCAAGTTCATCGGCCAGGCCGAGATGCAGCCCGGCCAGGGCATCGTGTTGCAAGGCGGCCAGTGGCGCACGGTGGCGGGTCTGATGCCCAACGGCGTTCAAGCCAACGCGCTGCGCAGTGCGCTGCAGACTGCCGGCTATCCGGCAGAAGTCATTTCCAAGAACGGCCAGTTCGAAGTCCGAATCAACCAGCTTGCCACGCGCGAGGACGCCGAGACGGTTCTCAAGCAGCTGCAAGCCAACACCGCACTGGGCGTGACCGCCGGCCGCGTGGCACTGGCCAGCAACTGATCTTCAGAGCTGGAGCTGCGCCCAGGCCTTGTCCAGCCGCTTTACGCTGACAGGTTGCGGCGTGCGCAACTCCTGCGCAAAGAAGCTCACGCGCAGCTCTTCGAGCAACCAGCGCAGTTCCTGCAGGCGCGCGTCCTGCACCCCTTTGCGCTCGGCCACCAGCCGCCAGAAGCGCTGGTCTTGCGGGCGCAGCTCGGCCAGCCGCGAGGCATCGCGCGCCGGGTCGGCGCGCAGCTTGTCCAGCCGCAGCTGCACCGCCTTCAGGTAGCGCGGCAGGTGTTGCAACTGGGCGTAAGGCGTTTGCAGCAGGAACCGTTTGGGCACCAGGCGCGCGAGTTGTTGCCCCACGTCGGTGGCCACATCGGCCGCCGGCCTGCTGTCTTTGAGTTTGCGGGCAGCGGCCGCGTATTCGGTGAGGATGGCCCCTGCGCTGCGCGAGATTTCGGTGGCGATCAGGGTCAGCCGCCCCCGCCCTTCGTCCACCCGCTGCTTGAACGCGGCCTCGTTGGTGGGCAGTGGCTCGGCAAGGAAAGCGCGGTCCAGCGCGAGTTCCAGAATCTGCGTGCGCAGCTCCTCCAGCGTGCCGCCACCGCCCGACTCTTTGCCCACCTGCATGTAGGCCGCGGCCATGGTCTGCAGGCCAGGGAGGTTTTTCTCCAGGTACTTGAGCGCATCGCGGATCTGCAGCGCACACAGGCGGCGCAGGCCTTCGCGGTGTCGTGCCTTGGCCACGTCGGGCTCATCGAACACCTCCAGGCGCACCGCGTCCCCGTCGTCGATGAGCGCCGGGAATCCGATCAGCGACTGCTGGCCTTTGCGGATCTCCATGAGTTCGGGCAGTTCGCCGAAGTCCCACGTGGTGTGGCGTTGTGAGGCGCTGGCTGGCTTCGCTCCCTCTACCTTTGGGAGAGGCTTGGCCTGCCCTGAGCTGGTCGAAGGGGGGTGAGGGCTCTGCGCCCGCGCCGAGCCCTCACCCTGCCCTTTCCCAGAGGGAGAGGGTGAAGACCGGTCACTGGCAGCGGAGAGCGAACCCAGCTTGAGCGAGGCGAGCGCCTGAAACGCACCGCGCGCCTGGCTGCCCAGCTCGGCCTTGAGCGCCGCCAGACTGCGGCCCTGCCCCAGTTGGCGCCCGTGTTCGTCCACCACGCGCAGGTGCATGAAGTGGTGCGCACTCAGCATGTCGACCTTGATGTCGTTGCGCTGGATGTCGAGCTGTGTGGCTTCGCGCACGAGCCTCAGCAAGGTGTCCATCAGGTTGCCGGCACCAAACGCGGCGGGCTCGCACAGCGCCTGCGCAAAACGCTCGGCCGTGGCCGGCAGCGGCACCAGGCGTGAGCGTGGACGCTGGTGCAGGGTCTTGAGCAAGGCCAGCAGCTTGTCCTTGAGCATGCCGGGCACCAGCCAGTCGCAGCGGTCTTCGCTGGCCTGGTTGAGCGCAAAGATCGGCAGCGTGACCGACAGGCCGTCGCGTGGATCGCCCGGCAGGTGGAGGTAGTCGCAGGCGCAGTCCACACCACCCAGGCGCAGCGTTTTGGGAAAGGCCTGCGTGGTGATGCCGGCCGCCTCGTGACGCATGAGCTCTTCGCGCGTGAGCAGCAGGAGCTTGGGATTGCGTCGCACCTCGTCCTGGTACCAGCGTTCCATGGCCGCACCGTTGCAGATGTGCGCAGGCAGCTGCTGGTCGTAGAAGGCGTAGATGAGTTCGTCGTCGACCAGCACGTCTTGCCGGCGCGACTTGTGCTCCAGCTCGGCCACCTGCTTCACCAGCTTCTGGTTGGCGGCCAGAAACGGCAGGCGCGTGTCCCAGTCGCCGGCCACGAGCGCTTCGCGAATGAAGATGGCGCGCGCGCCCACCGGGTCCACGCGGCCGTAGTCGGTGCGCCGGTTGTTGTAGACCACCAGGCCGTAGAGCGTGGCACGCTCCAGCGCCGTCACCTGCGCGGCCTTCTTTTCCCAATGTGGGTCGAGCAGTTGCTTCTTGATCAGGTGCGACCCCACCTGCTCCAGCCACAGCGGTTCGATGCCCGCGATGCCTCGACCGAACAGGCGCGTGGTTTCCACCAGCTCGGCACAGACGATCCAGCGCCCGGGCTTCTTGCTCAGGTTGGCGCCCGGGTGGCGGTAGAACTTGATGCCGCGCGCGCCCAGGTACCAGTCTTCCGCCTCGCTCTTCTGGCCCACGTTGCCCAGCAGGCCGGCGAGCATGGCCAGGTGCAGCTGCTCGTAGCTGGCTGGCTGCGTGTTGATCTGCCACTTGTGCTCGGCCACCACCGTGTGCAACTGGGTGTGGATGTCGCGCCACTCGCGCACGCGGCGCACGTTGACGAAGTTCTCGCGCAGCAGGTTCTCGTACTGCCGGTGGCTGAGCTTGTGGTCTTTGCCGTGGCCACCCTTGGAGTCTTCCAGCCACTTCCAGAGTTTGAGCGTGCCGCTGAATTCGCTCTTCTCGTCGTCGAACTTGGCATGGGCCTGGTCGGCCTGGGCCTGCTTGTCCAGCGGGCGGTCGCGCACATCCTGCACGCTCAGCGCCGAGGCAATCACCATCACCTCGTCGAGCGCGCCACGCTGCTGCGCCTCCAGGATCATGCGGCCCACGCGCGGGTCCAGCGGCAGGCGCGAGAGCGTCTGGCCGATGGGCGTGAGCTCGTTGTTGTCGTCCACCGCGCCGAGCTCGGCGAGCAACTGGTAGCCGTCGACGATGGCGCGTTTCTGCGGCGCTTCGATGAAAGCAAAGTCTTCCACCGCGCCCAGGCGCAGCGCCTTCATGCGCAGGATCACGCCCGCGAGCGAACTGCGCAGGATCTCGGGGTCGGTGAACTTCGGGCGACCATTGAACCCGGCCTCGTCATAGAGGCGAATGCAGATGCCGTCGGCCACGCGGCCGCAACGACCCGCGCGCTGGTTGGCCGCGGCCTGGCTGATGGGCTCGACCATCAGCTGCTCCACCTTCTGGCGGAAGCTGTAGCGCTTCACCCGCGCGGTGCCCACGTCGATCACGTTGCGGATGCCGGGCACGGTGAGCGAGGTTTCGGCCACGTTGGTCGAGAGCACGATGCGCCGCCCGCTGTGGTCGTGGAAGATGCGATCTTGCTCGGCCTGCGACAGGCGCGCAAACAGCGGCAGCACCTCGGCGTTGCGCAAGGTGGGGATGTGGCTCAGGTGCTTGCGCAGGTGGTCGGCCGCCTCTCGGATCTCGCGTTCACCAGGCAAGAACACCAGGATGTCTCCGCCGGCCGGCCCACGCCAGAGTTCGTCCACTGCGTCGGTGATGGCGCTGTTGAGGTCGTACTCGCGGCTCTCGTCAAAGGGCCGGTAGCGAACCTCCACCGGGAACGTGCGGCCCGAGACCATCAACACCGGGGCCGGGCCGTTCTTCGAGGCGAAGTACTGCGCGAAGCGGTCGGCGTCGATGGTGGCCGAGGTCACAACCACCTTGAGGTCGGGCCGGCGCGGCAGCAACTGGCGCAGGTAGCCCAGCAGGAAGTCGATGTTGAGGCTGCGCTCGTGCGCCTCGTCGATGATGATCGTGTCGTAGGCGCGCAGGTCGGGGTCGGTCTGCGTCTCGGCCAGCAAGATGCCGTCGGTCATGAGCTTGACGGACGCGTCTTTCGACAACCGGTCCTGGAAGCGCACCTTGAAGCCGACCACGTCGCCCAGCGGCGTTTTCAGCTCTTCAGCGATGCGCTTGGCCACGCTCGATGCTGCGATGCGCCTGGGCTGGGTGTGGCCGATCAGCTGGCCGCGTTGCCCGGGTTTGGCGTTGCACTTGCCCCGGCCCATGGCCAGCGCGATCTTGGGGATCTGCGTGGTCTTGCCCGAGCCGGTTTCGCCGCAAACGATGACCACCTGGTGGTCGCGCATGGCCGCCTCGATTTCATGGCGGCGGGCCGAGACGGGGAGCGAATCGGGGAATTCGATGTGCAGCGGTGTGGAGGACAAGTGGGGAACTTCGGTCAAAATCGGGCAGCCGGCCATTATCTGCGCCCGGCCCACCGTCTGCCCGCCCACGAGCCCATGTCCACTGTCTTCAACTTCACCTTCGTCCCCTGGTTCCGCTCGGTGGCGCCCTACATCCACAAGCACCGGGGCAACACGCTGGTGGTGGGTATCGCGGGCGAGGCCATTGCTGCCGGCAAGCTGCAGAACGTGGCGCAAGACCTCGCCCTGATCCAGAGCATGGGTGTGGAGATCGTGCTGGTGCACGGCTTTCGCCCGCAGGTCAACGAGCAACTGAAAGCCAAGGGCCACGAGCCCAAGTACTCCCATGGCATGCGCATCACCGATTCGGTGGCACTCGACTGCGCGCAGGAAGCGGCCGGCCAGTTGCGCTACGAGATCGAAGCCGCCTTCAGCCAGGGCCTGCCCAACACGCCCATGGCCGGCGCCACGGTGCGTGTGATTTCGGGCAACTTCATCACCGCGCGCCCGGTGGGTTTGATGGACGGCGTGGATTTCCTGCACTCGGGCCTGGTGCGCAAGGTCGACACCGAAGGCATCCAGCGCACGCTGGACATGGGCGCCATGGTGCTGCTCTCCCCCTTCGGTTTTTCACCCACCGGCGAGGCCTTCAACCTCACCATGGAAGACGTGGCGACCTCGGTGGCGATAGCGCTGCAGGCCGACAAGCTGATGTTCCTGACCGAAGTGCCCGGCCTGCGCGCCGACCCGGCCGACCCCGAGAGCGACATCGACACCGAGATTCCGCTGGCCGACGCCAAGAAATTGCTCGCCAACCTGCCCGCACCCACGCAGCCCACCGACCCGGCTTTCTATTTGCAGCATTGCATCCGCGCCTGCGAAGGCGGCGTGGAGCGCAGCCACATCCTGCCGTTCGCGGTGGACGGGGCGCTGCTGCTGGAGATCTACACCCACGACGGCTTCGGCACCATGGTGGTGGACGAAAAGCTGGAGAGCGTGCGCGAAGCAACCATGGACGACGTGAGCGGCATCGTGGCGCTGATCGAACCGTTCGAGAAAGACGGCACGCTGGTCAAGCGCGACCGCACCGAGATCGAGCGCGATGCGGGCAACTACACCATCATCGAACACGACGGCGTGATCTTCGGTTGTGCCGCGCTCTACCCTTACCCCGAAGCGCGCACCGGTGAAATGGCGGCGCTCACCGTGTCACCCGACACACAAAGCCAGGGCGATGGCGAACGGCTGCTCAAACGCATTGAAGTTCGGGCCAAGGCGCAGGGCCTGCAAAGTATCTTTGTGCTCACCACACGGACCATGCACTGGTTCATCAAGCGCGGTTTTGTGCAGGTCAACGCCGACTGGCTGCCGGAAGCCCGCAAGCGCAAATACAACTGGGACCGCAAGAGCCAGGTGCTGGTGAAAAAGCTGAGCTGAAAGCCCAGCCAGCGGGATTCAGCCCGGCGCGCGCTTGACCCAGAGCGCGACAGCAGCGAGCGCGATGGCGCAAAAACTGAGGAACGACCAGTTGGCGATCGACAGGCCCAGGAAGGTCCAGTCGATCACCGAGCAGTCGCCGCTGCCGCGGAAGATCATGGGAATGGCGCGGCGCAGCGGAAAGGATTCGATCATCCCGAAGAAATCGCGGCCGCAGCTCATGATTTCGGGCGGATTCCACTGCAGCCAACTTTGCCGCGCGGCCACACCGGCGCCCAACGCGGCCAGCACACCCATCTTGATGATGCCGGCCAGGAGCCAGAAGCGGCTGCGCAGAAACGCCGAGACACCGGCCACCAGCGCCACCGCGATCAGCGCGTAGCGCTGCACGATGCACATGGGGCACGGCTCCAGACCCACCACATGCTGCAGATACAGGCCAAACGCCAGCATGCCGATGCACACCAGGGCGATCAAGCCCAGGATCTGGCGGGGGTTGCGTTCAAGAAACGACGGGCTGACGGTCGGGATGGTGGTGATCAAGGCAGGACCTGTGGTGAAAAAGCGCTTCGAGACAGAGCAGGCCAAGCCGGATCAAGTTCCAGCGAACGCCCGCTCGATGACGAAAGCGCCAGGCCGACTGGTGTTGCCTTCTTCAAAACCCAGCTTTTCGGCCAGCGCCTTGAGATCTCGCAACATCTCGGGGCTGCCGCAGATCATGATGCGGTCCTCCGCCGGGTTCAGCATGGGAATGCCCAGGTCTTTGGCCACCTGGCCCTCGGCCAGCAACTGCGGAATGCGGCCCTGGTGCACAAACGGCTCGCGCGTGACCGTGGGGTAGTACAGCAGCTTCTGCTGCACCATCTCACCCAGGAACTCGTCGTGGGTCAGGGTGTCGCTGAGGTACTCGCGGTAGGCCAGCTCCTTGACCTGGCGCACACCGTGGATCAGCACCACCTGTTCGTAGCGCTCGTAGGTCTCGGGGTCGCGGATCACGCTGAGGAAAGGCGCCAGGCCGGTGCCGGTGGCCAGCAAATAGAGGCGCTTGCCGGGCAGCAGATAGTCGATCAGC
Source organism: Hydrogenophaga sp. (assembly GCA_021154985.1). Lineage (GTDB taxonomy): Bacteria > Pseudomonadota > Gammaproteobacteria > Burkholderiales > Burkholderiaceae_C > Hydrogenophaga. The sequence goes on along the minus strand of JAJNQE010000083.1, from coordinate 6,413 downwards.
AGGGTGCCGGTGGGTTTGCGGCCCACGATGATGGTGTCGCCCACCTGGATGTGCTGCAGGCGCGAGGTGAGCGGGCCGTCGGGCACCTTGATGCTCAGGAACTCCAGGTGGTCGGCGTAGTTCGGGCTGACGATGCTGTAGGCGCGCAGCAGCGGCTTGCCGTCCACCCGCAGGCCGATCATGGTGAAGTGGCCGTTGGAGAAGCGCAGCGACGCGTCGCGCGTGGTGGTGAAGCTGAACAGCCGGTCGGTCCAATGGTGAACGCTGAGCACGCGCTCTTCCTGAAATGCACTCATGAGGGGTCCTGTGGAGGCGAAGGGGTCTATTGTAAAAAGGCGCCGGGGCAACAAGGCCACCATGGACTTGGCGCACAACCGATCATGCGGACTGCGGCCCTGAAGACTTTGCGGTCGATCAAAGGTTGCTACAGTCGCCCTCTGCCGCACGAAGCCCGCATCATGCCGGCCTTCGAAAGACACTGGAACGAATAAATTCTTCCGTTCCATATAACCAAATCATCTGACCCACCCCAAGGACACCCCATGGCACGCACCGTCAACTGCATCAAGCTCGGCAAGGAAGCCGAAGGCCTCGACTTCCCGCCCTACCCCGGTGAACTCGGCAAGCGCATTTTTGAGAGCGTGAGCAAGGAAGCCTGGGCCGCCTGGCTCAAGCACCAGACCATGCTGCTGAACGAAAACCGCCTGAACCTGGCCGACGCGCGCGCCCGCCAGTACCTCGCGCGCCAGATGGAAAAGCATTTCTTCGGCGAAGGTGCCGACGCAGCGGCCGGCTACGTGCCACCACCTGCGGCCTGATCCCCCCGCTTCTCATGCACGCAGCCGGTCGCCACGCACTGGTGATCGGCGCCGGCCTGGCGGGTGCCGCGGCCACGTCGGCCCTGGCGCGTCGAGGCTGGCGCGTCACGCTGCTGGACGCGGCCAGTGGCCCGGCCCAGGGTGCCTCCGGCCTTCCGGTGGGCATGCTCAGCCCCCACGTCACGCGCAGTCCCACCCCGCTTTCGCAACTGTCGGCACTGGGCGTGGCGCACACCTTGGCCGAGCTGCAGCGGCTGGTACCGCAAGGCGCCGGCTGGCAGGCTTGCGAAGTGGACAACCTCGGTCACGACCCGGGACGCTGGCCTGCCACGCTGGTGCGTCCGGCGGCCTTGGTGCATGCGTGGCTGCGGGAAGCCAAGTTGCTGAGCGCGCTCGACCCGCGATGGAGCACCGCTGTGCAGCGCCTGAGCCACGACCCGGGCCACGGTCCCGCCACCCGCTGGCGGGCCTGGGACGCGCAAGGCCGTTGCGTCGGCGAGGCGCCCATCGTGGTGGTGGCCAGTGCGCTGGGCAGCGTGAACCTGCTCACAGGCGACACCGCCGCGATGGCACCGGATGACCTGCCGCTGAACCCGGTGAAAGGGCAAATGAGCCTCGGGCCGGCGAGCGAAGCGCCCTTTGCCGAGCGGCCGCAACGCAACGACGGGGTGTTCGTGCCGCGCTACCAGGACAGCGGGTTGCCGCCCACCTGGCCGGCTGCCATCTGGTCCATGGGCTCCACCTTCGATCGCGGCATGATCGACACAACGCTCACCGCCGAGGCCCACGAGCGCAACGCCCGCAGCCTGGACACCATCTCGCCGGCCGCCGCTCGGCACCTGCGCAGCGAGCTGGCCGAAGGCGCACTGATGGGTTGGTCGAAGGTGCGCTGCGCTTCGCTGGACCGGCTGCCGCTGGCGGGCGCTGCGCCCAACGTCGAGGCCCTGCACCAGCAACTGGGGACGGGTCGGGCTCAGCGCCAACGCATGGCACTGTCCGATGTGCCGCGCTGGCCCGGGCTCCACCTGCTGTGCGCCATGGGCTCGCGCGGCATCACGCTGGCGCCCTGGTGTGCCACGCAACTGGCCCTTCAGATCAACGGAGAGCCGTCGCCGGTGGACCCAGCGCTTTTGGCCGCGCTGGACCCGGCGCGGTTTGCGGTGAAGAACGCACGCCGCCAGGGCAGCGCGCGCACGCGGTCTACAGGAGGTTGAGCCAGACCGAGATCTCGGGCGGCTGGATCGGCCGTGCCAGCAAGGCGGAAATGCCCGCACGCTGGGCATTGCGGCGCACCCGCCGACGGCTCCACCAGCCCGCCAGCGGCCCGGCCAGTTCGCTGGTGGCCAGAGTCAGCGCCTTGGGGTTGTGCTCGGCAAAAAGCCGCATCAGCGACCACACATCCAGCTGTGGGTCGTCGAGGTTGAACACACCGCAGATGTAATCGTTGCGCGCAATGATGGCGATCGCCGCTTCGGTGGTGGTCACCTCGTCCACTTGGGCCACGCCGGCCAGCGCAAGGCGGGCGCGCAGGTAGGTTCTTTCCTGCTCGTCCGCCCCCACCACCAGGGCTCGGCGCACGCCGATCACGTCTTCGCCGAAGGCGGGGTCCAGCGGTGCGGGCGCCGTCACGTCCAGATCGAGCAGCCCGGAATCGGCCTGTTTGGCGGCGTAGACCGCATCCAGGTCGTGCAGCACGGCGGCCCAGTCGATCGGCCGGTCCATCACGCGCCAGGCATGTTCGGGCGCGTCCTTGCCGATCCAGATGAGGCGCTGGCCGGTCGGCATTTCCTTGGCATGCGACAACACGGCCTCGGCACTCTCGCCGTCCACCAGCGCCACTTCCGACACGCCCTTGGGCGCCGCCACGCCGGGTGCGGTCAGGGGCACATAGGGCGCGTAAGACAGGTCGCGCGACTGGGACAGGCGAAACACCGTGTTCAAGGCGTGGCGCTCCACGTCGGAGAAGCCCACCACACTGACCAAGACACGCTGTTTTTGCATGGCGGCGATGTTACGTCACCGCTTTGTGATGAAACGCGACCCGCGTCGGCCGGACCCGGAGGGCGTGCGATGCCACACGCGCCGACTTCTATATTCACAGGCGGCATACCCCCATAAAGAAAAAATCGTTTGGGATATAAGCCCGGCTCCGTACAGTCCCGCCCATGCCTGACATCGCCATCATCCTGGCCGGATTCGCCGTGGGACTCATCGTGGGTCTCACCGGTGTGGGTGGCGGTTCGCTCATGACGCCCATCCTCATCTTCTTCTTCGGCGTCAAACCCTACCTTGCGGTGGGCACCGACCTGCTGTTCGCCGCCTTCACCAAGATGGGCGGCACGGTGAGCCTGGCGCGTCAAAAGCTGGTGCCCTGGCGCGTGGTGGGCCAGTTGTGCGCGGGCAGCATTCCTGCCGCCCTGGCCACGCTCGCTGTGTTGCACCAGTTGGGTCCGGCCAGTCCATTGGTCCAGTCGGTCATGACGAGCACCCTGGGCGTGGCCCTGCTGCTCACCGCGGCCGCCATGCTCTACAAGGCCGCGCGCGGCAAACAGCTGCCGCGCTCCCTGGCCGACAGCCAACTGGACAACGCCACGCACGCCCGTCACTGGAGCCTGCCGGTGTTGTTCGGCGCGGTCATCGGCACCCTGGTCACGCTGACCTCGGTGGGTGCGGGCGCCATCGGCGTGTCGGTGCTGCTGCTCCTGTTTCCACTGCTGCCGCTGCCGCGCATCGTGGCCGCCGACATCGCCTACGCCGTGCCGCTCACCTTGGTGGCGGGCCTGGGCCACGCGAGCCTGGGCTCGGTGGACTGGCCGCTGCTCGGCAAGCTGCTGGTGGGCTCGCTCCCTGGCATCTGGCTCGGCACCCGTCTCATGCGCCACACGCCCGAGCGCCTGGTGCGCTCCGCGCTCTCGGTGCTGCTGGCCTACGCCGGCCTCAAGTTGATCGCCCTCTGATTTCCACAGCCCACGACGATGTACCAATACTCCGACTTTGACCGCCAGTTCGTTCAATTGCGTGCCGCCCAGTACCGCGACCAGCTCACCCGCTGGCAGGCCGGCACGCTGAAAGAGGACGAGTTCAAGCCGCTGCGCCTGCAGAACGGCTGGTATGTGCAGCGTTTCGCGCCCATGCTGCGCGTGGCCGTGCCTTACGGTGAGATCAACAGCGCCCAGCTCAAGGTGCTGGCCACCATCGCGCGCGACTTCGACCACAAGGAAGACCACGATGTGTCCAAGGCCAATGCCGGCCTCTCCGAAGTGCCCACCCTGCCCGACCGCACCGGCCACTTCACCACGCGCTCGAACGTGCAATACAACTGGATTCCGCTGGCGCGCTCGGCCGACGTGATGGACCTGCTGGCCAGCGTGGGCATGCACGGCATCCAGACCAGCGGCAACTGCATCCGCAACATCACCACCGACGCGCTGGCCGGCATCGCGGTCGACGAGGTCGCCGACCCACGCCCATTCGCCGAAATCATGCGCCAGTGGAGCACGCTGCACCCCGAGTTCGCCTTTTTGCCGCGCAAGTTCAAGGTCGCCATCACCGGCTCGCGCGAAGACCGGTCGGCATCCGCCTGGCACGACGTCGGCCTGCGCCTGTTGCGCAACGTGGACGGCGAGCTGGGCTTTCAGGTGCGCGTGGGCGGCGGCATGGGCCGCACGCCCATCATCGGCAGCGTGATCCGCGAGTTCCTGCCCTGGAACCAGATCCTCAACTACCTCGAAGCCGTGGTGCGTGCCTACAACCGCTTCGGCCGCCGCGACAACATCTACAAAGCCCGCATCAAGATCCTGGTGAAGGCCGAGGGCCAGGCGTACACCGACCAGGTGGAAGCCGAGTACCGCGACATCCTTGAGAAAGACGGTGCGCCGCACACGATCAGCCAGGCCGAACTGGACCGCGTGAGCGCCTTCTTCGTGCCGCCGCAGCTCAAGTGCGACCGCAAGAGCGCCGACGCCAAGATCGCGCACATCCTCAAGGCCGCTGCCGAGGACGACATGGAGTTCAGTCGCTGGCTCACGCAAAACGTGAAGCCGCACCAGAACCCCGACTTGCGTGCGGTCACCTTGTCGTTCAAGCGTTTCGGTCAGGCGCCAGGCGATGCCACGGCCGAGCAGTTGGACCGCGCTGCCGAACTGGCCGAGCGTTTCTCGGCCGGCGAAGCCCGCGTGACACACGAACAAAACCTGCTGCTGCCCTGGGTGCGCTGCGACCAGTTGCCCGAACTCTGGCGCGAAGCGCGCCGCCTGGGCCTGGCCAGGCCCAACATCGGCCTGCTCACCGACATGATCGCCTGCCCCGGCGGCGACTTCTGCGAGCTCGCCAACGCGCGCTCGCTGCCGCTGGCACAAGCCATCCTGGGCCGCTACAAAGACCTCGACGAGCTGCACGACCTGGGCGAGATCGACCTGCACATCAGCGGCTGCATCAACAGTTGTGGCCACCACCACAGCGGCCACATCGGCATCCTGGGCGTCGACAAGGACGGACAGGAGTGGTACCAGGTCACGCTGGGTGGGTCGGATGGCACGCGCCTCTCGGGCGAAGCCACCCCGGGCAAGGTGATCGGGCCGTCGTTTGCCGCCAGCGAAGTGCCCGACGTGATCGAGGCCCTGCTCGACACCTACCGCGCCCAGCGCACCGGCACCGAGACCTTTGTGGCCACGCTGCGCCGCACCGGCGCCGAGCCGTTCAAGACCGCCGCCAACGCGGTGCGCACCAGCACGGCCCGCGCCACCGCCTGAGGAAACCCCATGAGCCAGACCCTTCAACTCTTCAGCGCCGACACCTTTGCCGCCACCGAGGCCGAGTCGCAACGCCTTGTGCTGGCCAACGACGCCGATCCGTGCGAGGTCAACCTCGATGGCATCCAGGCGATCGAACTCCAGTTTCCCAAGTTCAGCGACGGCCGAGCTTTCAGCCAGGCCTTCCTGCTCCGCCGTCGCCTGGGCTTCTCCGGCCAGATCCGCGCCACCGGCGACGTGCTGATCGACCAGCTCGTGCAGATGCAGCGCAGCGGGTTCAGCCAGGCCGTGCTGCGCGCAGACCAGAACCTGGCGCACGGCCAGGCGCTGCTGACGCACTACCCCGCCTTCTACCAGGGCGACGCGGTGCACACCGCACCCCACTTTGCCGCCGCTTGAGGACCGCTGCCATGAAAGCCCTCGACCTGTACAACAAGCCCTTCAGCGACTTCGCTGCCAAGGTCGAACGCAGCATCGCCTTGCTGCGCGAAGTCGCCGCGACCCATACCGCCCTGACCCAGGCCTCCAGCCTCGGCGCAGAAGACATGGTGGTCACGCACCTGATGAAGCTGGCCGGCATCGACGCCAGCGTTTTCGTGCTGGAAACCGGCAAGCTGCACGCCGAGACACTCGCCCTGATCCCGAAGATCGAACAGCGCTACCAACTCAGCGTGCGGGTGTTCCGCCCCAAGCAGGAATCGGTGATTCACTTCGTGCGCAAAAACGGCGAAGAGGCCATGTACCAGAGCATCGAACTGCGCAAGGCCTGCTGCGACATCCGCAAGATGGAGCCACTGTCTCGCGCCCTCGCCGGGCACGACGGCTGGATCACCGGCCTGCGCCG
>JAJNQE010000073.1 GCA_021154985.1 Hydrogenophaga sp. | reverse complement strand
CGCCTCAGGCTGGCCTATTTGGTATTGCTGCGCGTAGAGATTGCCCGTTTCACCCGAACTGAATCGGCTCGTCTCTGTTGCTCTGAGCCTCACCTTAGGGCCCACAGAGCGAACTCTCTGGGCTTGTCGGTGGAGAGGTGTTACCTCCTACGCTGTCCTGTGCAGTCCGGACGTTCCTCCAGCACCCCCTTTCGGGCCCTCTTTCGAGGCAGTGCCAGCGACGGCCTGGCCCGCTTCACCCGCGCATTATCCCGCCTGACCGCATGTCCCCGGCCGCGGCATCGGGTCCACCCCGGTAAGATTCTTACTTTCTGGAGGTAAGAATCGTGAAAATCACCAGCAAAGGTCAGGTCACCATTCCGCTGGCGGTGCGCGAGCAGGCGCGCCTGTACCCGCACGGCGAGGTGAGTTTTGAGGTGCTCCCCAACGGCGATGTGCTCATGCGCGCTGCGGTGGCCACGGTGTCGCCGGCGCGCCGCGCCTTCGAGCGCGCGCGCGGCAGTGCCAACGCCACGGCCTTCAAGCACATGGGCACCGACGAATTCATGAAATACCTGCGCGGCTGATGGCACACCACAAAAACACCGCGAGCGCGCTCGCCCGCGAGCCCGACGCACGCTACCTCCAGCCCGCCCCGATCGCGGGCACCCTGGTCGACAGCGGCGTGCTGATCGACGTGCTGGCCGACGACTCCCTGTGGGCCGACTGGTCGATTGCGCAGCTCGAACGCTGCGCCCAACAAGGGCCGTTGTTCATCAACCCCCTCATCCTGGCCGAGGTCAGCCCACGGTTCGAGACCGCTGCCGACCTGGAAACCACGCTGGCCCAGTTGCCGCTGCAGCGCCAGGCCCTGCCCTGGGACGCCGCGTTTCTCGCCGGTCAGGCGTTCAAGCTCTACCGCCAGCACAGCGGCACCGACCCTTCACCCATGCCCCACTTCTACATCGGCGCGCACGCCTGGGTCAACCAGCTGCAGCTGCTCACCCGCGACGCCGTGCGCTACCGGCGCTACTTTCCCAAGCTCACGCTGGTGGTGCCCTGAAGCTGTCGGACAATGGCGGCTTTGCCCTGGATTGCTTGATCGCCACAAGCCACCCGCCGCCATGATCCGACTCTCCGAACTCAAGCTGCCCCTGGCCGAGGTGCCGACCGAGCACCGCCGCGCCGCCGACGCGCCCACCGAAACCGAACTCGACCGCGAACCGCCGCCGCACCCGGTTGAAGCCCTGACCCGGCTGGCCGCCGCTGCGCTCGCGGTGCCTGTCTCGGCGATTGCGCACCTCCACGTCTTCAAGCGCAGCTTCGACGCACGCAAGGCCGACCTGCTGGCGGTCTACATCGTCGATGTGACGCTCACCGATCCCTCTCAAGAGGCCGGTCTGCTCGCACAGCACGCCGGCAAGCCCCACATCCAGCCCACGCCCGACATGGCCTGGCGCCCGCCCGGTCATGCGCCGGCGGGCTGGCCTGCGGCCGAGAGCGAGCGCCCGGTGGTGGTGGGCCTGGGGCCCTGCGGCCTGTTCACCGCGCTGGCCTTGGCGCAAATGGGCTTCAGGCCCATCGTGCTGGAGCGCGGCAAACCGGTGCGCGAACGCACCAAGGACACCTGGGGCCTGTGGCGCAAACACGTGCTCAACCCCGAGAGCAACGTGCAGTACGGCGAAGGCGGCGCGGGGCTGTTTTCCGACGGCAAGCTCTACAGCCAGATCAAGGACCCGCGTTTCCTGGGCCGCAAGGTCATGCAGGAGTTCGTGGATGCCGGCGCACCGAGCGAAATTCTGTACACCGCGCACCCGCACATCGGCACCTTCAAGCTGGTGCGTGTGGTGGAGGCCATGCGCGAAAAAATCATCGCCTTGGGTGGCGAGATCCGCTTTCAGCACCATGTGTGCGGCCTCACCTTGTCCAGCGACGGCGGCGAGCAGCGCATCGCTTCGCTGCAGGTGCGGCGCCTGGGCAGCGGCGACACCATCGACATGCCGGTGCAGCGCGTGGTGTTTGCGTTGGGCCACAGTTCGCGCGACACCTTTGCGCAGCTGTGGGACGCGGGCGTGTACATGGAAGCCAAGCCGTTTTCGGTGGGCTTTCGCATCGAGCACCCGCAGGGCGTGATCGACCGCGCGCGCTGGGGCCGCCACGCGGGACACCCGCTGCTGGGCGCGGCCGACTACAAGATGGTGCACCACGCGAAAAATGGCCGTGCGGTCTACAGCTTCTGCATGTGCCCGGGCGGCATGGTGGTGGCCGCCACCTCGGAGCCCGGACGCGTGGTCACCAATGGCATGAGCCAGTACTCGCGCAACGAGCGCAACGCCAACGCCGGCCTAGTGGTCGGCATCGAACCGGCCGATTTCCCGCAAGCCTTTCCCCACGACGCCCCGCGGTGGACCGCAGCGTTTGGCGAGCAGGATGGCTCGCGCTACGCCGCACAGGCCACCCGACTCGCGGCCGAGGGCAAGACCCATCCGCTGGCCGGCATCGTGCTGCAGCGAGAACTCGAAGCGCGCGCTTACCAACTCGGTGGCGGCACCTACGAAGCCCCGGGCCAGTTGGTCGGCGACTTCCTGAAACAGCAGCCCTCCAGCGCGCTCGGCGAGGTCGTGCCTTCGTACCAGCCGGGCGTGAAGCTGGTTGATCTGGCGCCTGCCCTGCCCGCCTACGCCATCGAGGCCATGCGCGAAGCACTGCCGGTGTTCGGCCGCAAGATCAAAGGCTACGACATGGTGGATGCGGTGCTCACCGGCGTGGAGACCCGCACCTCGGCGCCGCTGCGCATCACGCGCGGCGACGACCTGCAAAGCCTGAACACGCGCGGGCTGTACCCGGCGGGCGAGGGTGCGGGCTACGCCGGCGGCATTCTCTCGGCCGGAGTGGACGGCCTCAAGGTGGCCGAGGCCCTGGTGCTTGACCTGCTGAAACAGCCTGGCTCCAACACGACAGCGTGAATTCACCCGCAAGGTGACGAATCTTTACACGCCGGGCATCAGGAATTGACGGCCCTGCAGCACACTTCTACTGTTGTCATCAGGAGTGCGCCATGAAATATCCCGTTGTGATCCCCGTCTTGAGCCTGCTGGCGTTGGGCAGCGTCAGTGCCGTGCATGCTCAGGAAGAGCAAGGCCGCGTGCTCAGCAGCACGCCCGTGGTGCAACAGGTGGCTGTGCCGCGCGAGGTGTGCAGCGACGAAAGCGTGACCTACCAGGGTCAACCATCGGGCGCAGGCGCCCTGCTCGGCGGCATTGCCGGCGGCGCGGCGGGCAACGCCATCGGCAACGGGAGCGGCCGTGCCGCCGCCACCGTGATCGGCCTGATCGGCGGCGCCATCATCGGCAACCGCGTGGAAGGCCCCGGCCAGCCCTACACCGAGACCTACCGCCAGTGCGGCACGCAAACCTTCTACGAAAACCGCACCGTGGCCTACAACGTGGTCTATGAGTACGCCGGGCGCCAGTACAACGTGCAGATGCCACAGGACCCGGGCCCGACCATCCGCCTCAACGTGTCCCCCGCCGACGCCCTCCCCCCTCAGGGCTATGCCCCGCCGGTCTACAACAACGCGCCCATCTACCGCCCGCAGACCGAGTACTACCCCTCCAACACCCGCATCACCATCGGCACGCAGGTCTACCCGCGCTACCAGGTCTCGCCCGGCGTGGTCTACATCAACGGGTACCGATCGGGGCACCGCCATGACGATCGCCGGTACCGAGACGGATACCGCGACAACGACCGCTGGGACCGCCACCGCTGAGTCAACCGTCCACCCAAAGAAAAAGCGACCCGAAGGTCGCTTTTTCTTTGGCCGGCAAACGTTCAGTTCTGCTGCAGCGCGGCAATGCGCTCTTCGATCGGCGGGTGCGTCGAGAACAGCTTGCCCAGGCCGCCGGTGATGCCGAGCGCCTGCATGGTCTTGGGCAGTTCGCCGGGGGTGAGACCACCCAGGCGGGCGAGCGCGTTGATCATGGGTTGCTTGCGGCCCATCAGGTTGGCGGCACCCGCGTCGGCGCGGAACTCGCGCTGGCGGCTGAACCAGGCCACGATGATGGCGGCCAGGAAACCCAACACGATGTCCATCACGATGGTGGTGACCATGTAGCCGATGCCGGGGCCTGACGAGTTGCTGTCGCCCCTGCGCAGGAAGCTGTCCACGGCGTAGCCGATCAAACGGCTCAGGAACACCACGAAGGTGTTCATCACGCCCTGGATCAGCGTCATGGTGACCATGTCGCCGTTGGCCACGTGAGCGACTTCATGGCCGATCACCGCCTCGACTTCCTCTTTGGTCATGTTCTGCAACAAGCCGGTGGACACCGCCACCAGAGCCGAGTTCTTGAAGGCACCGGTGGCAAACGCGTTGGGCGCGCCATCAAAAATGCCGACCTCGGGCATGCCGATGCCCGCTTTGTCGGCGAAACGGCGCACGGTCTCCACGATCCAGGCCTCGTCGGCGTTCTGCGGCTGCTCGATCACGCGCACGCCGGCGCTGAACTTGGCCATGGGCTTGCTGATCAGCAGGGAAATGATGGCGCCGCCGAAGCCGATGACGAGCGAGAACCCGGCCAGCGCCGTCATGTTCAGGCCGTTGGCCGTGAGAAAGCGGTCCACACCCAGGATGCGGGTGGTGATCAACAGCACCGCCATCACGGCGACGTTGGTCAGGACGAACAGCACGATGCGTTTCATGTTTACTCCAGTGTTGCAGCGGTGCCAAAGGGCAACCAGACTGCGCTTGTGACCCAGGGAGGGCCTGGCGGGTTCCCGCTTTCGCGGTGGCGCCATGCGCTGGCTCCACCCTGAAGGCCGGCGGATGATACCGAGAATCCAGTATGGGGCTGGCGGACCCGAAATCAAGCCAAGGCCGCGTGATTTCAGGTGCTCGCGGCGGGGCGGGGTGGGCGGAACACCGCTGCATCGGCGTAGAAGCCGGGCGCTTCATTCGCAGGCCACCAGCCGGGTACACCCAGCACCGGCAGCGGGGTGAAGGGCTTGGCGGCGAGTTGCGCAGCGCGCAGGCCGGAGGACAGCCAGGCGTCCCACGCGGCGAGGTCGTCGCCCAGCGCCATCGGCACCGGCTCGCGCAACACGTGTGCCGTGATCGACTTGTAGGGGCTGACCAGTTTTTCCAGCAACGCATGGCCAAACAGCACCAGCCTCGCCTGCGCCCAGAGCGGACGCAGCGTCACAAACAGCCGCTGCCAATCGCGCGCGGTCAACGCCTCCCACAGCGGCTCGGGCGCTTGCAGCAGCGCCGCGTTTTCGTCGAACAGGGTGAGTGCATCCCGCACCGGCCCGCGCACTTCGCGCACGCCGGCCGCTGCGATTTCAGCGGCCTGCAGTTGGTTCAGGCGCTGTTTGGTGAGTGGAAAGCGCAGCCAGCACAAGCCGTTGAAGAAATCGTGCAGGTTGTCGCGCGTAGGCACGCAGCCGGTGTCGAAGATGAACTGCTCGTAGGCGGTGCCCGCCGGGAGATCGGCCTGAGGCACAAAGCGCACCGGACAGCCGCTCGCGGCGGCCAGCGCATGCGAGAGTGCGGCACCCTCGGTCACGGCAGAGCACACCGCCCTGCCCTCGCTCGCGACGGGTGCGAGCCAGGGCGCGGACCAATCGGGCGCTGGTGTCAAGGCGCTCAGGCCTGCAGACGCCAGGGCAGCATGTCTCCACCCCGCAGCGGCTTGAGGTCGGCTTCGCCGAAGCGGAAGCTCTCGGGCGTGGTCCAGCTCTCGCGCTTCAGCGTCACGGTGCCGCTGTTGCGCGGCAGGCCATAGAACGCCGGGCCGTTGAAGCTGGCGAAGGCTTCCAGTTTGTCGAGGGCGTTCACCGATTCGAACGCCTCGGCGTACATCTCGATCGCGGCGTGCGCGGTGTAGCAACCGGCACAGCCCGTGGCGTGTTCTTTCAGGTGCGCCGGGTGCGGTGCGCTGTCGGTGCCGAGGAAGAAGCGGTCGCTGCCGCTGGTGGCGGCGGCCAGCAGGGCCTGGCGGTGGGTTTCGCGCTTGAGCACCGGCAGGCAGTAGTAGTGCGGGCGGATACCGCCGGTGAAGATGGCGTTGCGGTTGTAGAGCAGGTGGTGCGCGGTGAGCGTGGCGGCGGTGAACGGTCCGGCCTCGGCCACGTACTGCGCAGCCTCCCGGGTGGTGATGTGTTCGAACACCACCTTGAGCTCGGGGAAGTCCCGGCGCAGCGGGATCATCTGCTGGTCGATGAACACCGCCTCGCGGTCGAACAGGTCGATGTCGGCCGAAGTCACTTCGCCGTGCACCAGCAGCAGCAGCCCCGCGCGCTGCATGGCTTCGAGCGTCTTGTAGGTCTTGCGGATGTCGGTCACGCCGGCGTCGCTGTTGGTGGTGGCGCCTGCGGGGTAGAGCTTGAGAGCCACCACGCCGGCATCTTTGGCGCGCGCGATTTCGTCGGCGGGCAGGTTGTCGGTGAGGTAGAGCGTCATCAGCGGCTCGAAGCTCACACCGGCGGGCACGGCAGCGCGGATGCGCTCGCGGTAGGCCACGGCCTGCGCCGCCGTGGTCACCGGCGGCTTGAGGTTGGGCATGATGATCGCGCGCCCGAACTGGGCGGCAGTGTGCGGCACCACGGTGCGCAGGGCGTCGCCATCGCGCACGTGCAGGTGCCAGTCGTCGGGGCGGGTGATCGTGATCGCGGTGGGTTGGGGAGATGTGCTCATGACCCGATTCTCGCAAAGACGGGGCGGGCGCCTGCGTGAGATCGACGCCGATGGCGAGGCTTCCGCCGCAGACGAACCGGCAGGCCCGAAGGTCAATTCTTTTGACCTACAAAAACCATGCGCCGGGCCAACACAAGTTGGACAAACGTCCAGAACGCATCACCCCTTTCCATTCAGACGGCTTATCATTCCTTTCGTCGCCCGCCTCACCCAGCCGAACTGCACTTCTGCCGCGAGAAACTGGACGACACCGTCCCACCATTCTTTTGCGCACAGGGTAGAGGTCATGTTCACCAATCCATTGAGATGTTCCGGTCGCCGCCTCGTGCTGGCGGTCAGCCTGGGCCTGGTTGTGTGGAGCGGGACCGCATCGGCCCAGGACACCGCACCGGTGGGCCACGTCAAGAACGTCAAGGGCACGGCCACGGTCACCACCAACGGCAAGGTTGTCATTGCCGAGCCTGGGACTCCGCTGCATCAGGGCAGCGCGCTCAAGACCGAGGCGCAGTCCAGCATGGGCGTCACGTTCAAGGACAACACCATGATGTCTTTCGGGCCCAACACGCTGCTCACCGTGGACGAGTACCTGTATGAGCCGAGTGAAGGCAAGCTCAAGCTCGGTGCCCGCATGGGCAAGGGCACGCTGAATTACGTGTCGGGCGTCATCGCGAAGTTGCAACCCGACGCCGTGACCGTGAAGACCCCCACCGGCATGATCGGTGTGCGGGGCACGCAGTTCTTGCTCAAAGTCGAAGAAGAGTAAGCCTGCTTGGTTAAGCCTGCTCGGGTAAGCCTCACTTGGCGCTGAGCACGATCTCGTCGCCCAGCTCTCCCTGCGCCAGCCTGGCGCTGTACATGACCACCAGCGGATCGTCCGGGTGGCTCTCGCGCAAGCGGTCGAATTTCTCGTTTGCCTCCGGATCGCCATCACGCACCGCCTCATACGCGCGCTGGTAGAGCGCGGTGGGCGCGTATCCCGCAGGCGCAGGTTCTGACAAGGGTTCGAACACCTGCAGGGCTGTGCGCTTGCCCATGAGCACGAGCCGCCCGACGGGCCGGACCTCGCAAGGGGCACAGGCAGACAGGGTGGATTCCGACACACAGATGAGCGTGCCGAGGTGCTTGTTGACGCTCTCCAGACGGGCTGCGGTGTTGACGGGGTCGCCCAGCGCACGGTAGTCGAAGATGGCGTTGCCGCCGAAGTTCCCGACGATGACTTCGCCGGAGTGCACGCCAAACCGGGTGTGGCCAAAGGCGATGCCCCTGGCCTGCAAGTCCCTCGCGTACACCGTGGCGAAGGCATGCATTTCCATCGCGCAATCCAGTGCACGCTGCGCGTGGTCGGCCTGAACCACTGGAGCAGAAAACATGATCGCCAGGGCATCGCCCACGATGCGATCCAGGGTGCCCTGGTGCCGAAAGGCGATGGAGATCATTTCCTCCAGATAGCCGTTGAGCAGGCTCACCGCAGCAGCTGGATCGATCGATTCCATCAAGGTCGTGAAACCCGTCAGGTCGGTGAAGATGAAACTGCAGTGCTGTCGCTTGCCGCCGAGTTCGAGCTGGCCCGGGTTGCTCATCAAATGCTCCACCCGGTTGGGCGAGACATAACGGGAAAACGCTTCCTTGACCCATCGCTGCTGACGCTCGCTCCAGAAATGCCGGCACAGGCTGGACAGGACAAATGCCAGCGTCAGCGCCAGAGCGGGTGTGAAACTGTCCAGCAACAGCCGGTGGCTGGCGAACGCCCACCACCCGCCCCAAAGCAAACCCGCCACCAGCGCGAACGACGCTGCAGCGGCCCACAGCGATGGCACCAGCATGCCGATCCAGACCACCAGCACACAACCCAGCGCCACCACGATCGCCTCGCCCGCCTGCGCCCAGGCGGGGCGGTTGAGAAAGTGGCCTGCGAGCGCTTGCTCAAGCGCTTGCGCGTGCGCCTCGACGCCGGGCATGACCCGGCCCAGTGGGTTGAAGCGCAGGTCCAGCAGACCCTGCGCCGAACTGCCCACCAGCACGATGTGGTCATCCAGCAGCGCGGGATCGACCGCACCCGCCAACACCTGCCAGGCCGGCACGTAGCGCTCGGGTTGTTCCCTGGTGTAGTGAAGCCATATCTCTCCACGCGCGTTGGTGGGCAGGCTCAGCGAGCCGATGCGCACCATCTCAAGCGCGTGGACTCCGCCACCGGCGCTTTTCAGAAAGTGGTTGTCGAGGCCCTGGGCCAACCGGAGCAGTTCGGCGCTGAGGCTGGGCACCAGCTTGTCTGCCACAGACAGCACCAGCGGCACGCGGCGGACCACGCCGTCGCCGTCGGGCACAAAGGTCAGTGCACCGTTGCCCTGCGCTGCAGCATCGAGCTGCGGCAGCGAAGACACCACAGCTGGAAACGCGTGCAGCGCCTGCGGGCTGGGCTCACCCAACCAGACGTACCGGTACGGCGCATTCGGCAGCACATCACGGCCCGCGCTCGGCGACGCGGCATCGCTGCGCAGCGCAAAACCCAGGACCACGTTGTGTCCGGCGATCGCTTCGGCAAACACGGCGTCGTGGTCGGGCAGTCCGGCCAGCGCCGCTTGGGCCGAGGGTGACAAAGACCAATCGGCGGATGCGCGCCTGGGCGAGGTGCGATCGGGTTCGGCGAACACCACGTCGAAACCGATGGCCGCCGTGCCGTGCCGGCCGAGTTGCTCGACCAGCTGCGCGAGCCGGGTGCGGGGCCACGGCCACTGACCGATTTTGTCCAGACTGGTCTCATCGATGTCGATGATTCTCACGGGCAAGGGTTCGTAGACGCGGGGCTTCCAGCGCTGGTACTGATCAAACCCCTGGTGCCGGAGCGTCTGCAGTGCCAGCGGCTCAAACAAGACCAGCGCCACGCCCAGCACCGCCGTCACCATGCTGAGCAGCGCGGCGACCGCACGCAGGGAGAGTCTTCTCATGGTTCAGGCGGTGCTGCGCTCGCTGGTCGGGGCGCCGCCTCGGCCGGGGTGTCCTTGATGCCCCAGGCCCGCTTCTCGGCAAGGCTGAGGGCCGCCACCACCTCGCGCGCATGGGCGTCTCCCCGCTTCACGATGGCCGAGAACCGGTTCCACTGCAAGAAGCCGAAATGGGCCAGCGGCGGGTTGAAATAGAGATCGGTCTGCTGGCGGGACTGCGATTGCCTCGACACGCTGTAGAGGATGGACACGTTGAGCAGGTAAGCCACCAGCGAGGGCACGCGGTAGCGCCGCTTCTTGCGTGGTCGCAAGCGATCCAACAGCACCCGCCAGGCACTGGGCATTTCATCGAACTCCAGCCGGCGGACACTGCGGGCGCTGAGATCCACACCGATCACCTTGCCCACACCGCGCATGCCACGCATGACATCGGCAGGGAAGTTGTTGAACGTGCCGCCATCACAAAACAGTTCGCCCTCCATCACCACCGGCGGCAAGGCCCCGGGAATGGCAATGCTGGCCCGCAGCGAACGGCCGAGATCGCCCTTGTGGCACTGCGTTTCACAGCCCCGCGAGTAATTGCTGGCGATGCAGAAATAGCCTTTCCACAGATCGACGATGTCGATCGGCCCGCCCATGAGCGAATGGATGGATCGCTCCACCACGGAGCGCACTCGCGCGCCCTTGATCAACGAGATCAGGGGCAAGAGGCTGTAGTCCCCGGTCGGGTTGATCTTGAAGGCTTGCTTGATCACGCCGATGGTGGTCGGGATGTCACGGTCGGAGGCGATGGCAGCGGCCATCACCGCCCCCATGCTGGTTCCGCCCACGCAGTCGATCTCGATGCCCAGCTCGTCAAGCACCTTCCAGATGCCCAGGTGCGCAAAGCCGCGGGCTCCACCCCCGGCCAGCACCAGCCCGACCGCATTGCGGCTGACCAGCCGAGCCAGCCGCGCGATGTCGCTGTCCAGTTCGGGGCGCAAATTGACATGACCGGTGACCGGCCTGCGATCAATCCAGCGGCGCATGCCCATGGGCGATTGGGTGTTCTTGGGGTGCAGCAACACCAGGGTCTCGGCAGACTCGCTGCGCGGCACCCGATGCAGCATGTAGGCACGCTCCACCTCGTGAATGGCCGGCGGCTGCGTCGCATCTGCCAGCAAGAGCACCTCATCGCTCTGGTTGATGCACAGGCGTGTCCATTCGTTGGGCTCGGTGTCGGCAACCATCAAAACAAAATCGTGGTCAGCCTCCAGATCCTCCAGGACCACCGACATTTCGTAGGTCGAGGGCGAATCGTCCCGGTCTTCGGCGCTCGATGACTTTGTTCGAACACTGGAGGCGTCCACCCAGCAAGCCCTTCCAAAACGCCCCAGCGCGTCGGTCAGGCGCTGCGCGAAGGCAAACGAATCCACGCCTCGGGTGATCGGGAGCAAGGTGAGCGCCACCGGTGGCGGCAAGGGACGGCGGTCGTACTGGGTCTGCAGACGATCAATGATCTTTCGGGTCAGGGCAATCGAAACCTGCGGGTTGCGCCCCACCAGCTGACGGAAACGTGCCTTGTCCAGACGGGCCACCACACTGCCCCGAATGGCGACCACCGTGGCCGACCGCGGTGCGTCGGTGTAGAGGCTGATCTCACCGGTGATTTCGCCGCGCCCCAGTTCGCGCACCATGCGGGACTCGCCGTTGTCGGCCTTGACGTACACGCGCAGCCGACCGCTGATGGTGAGGTAGGCGGCATCCCCGGGCGTGCCCTGCTCCATGAGCACATCGCCTGCACCGAGGTGAACCCATTGAACGCTGTCCTGGATGCTGCGCAGCGTTGCTTCGTCAATTCCGGGAAAGTTGCTGATCAGATACGGTGCCAGCAAGGCACGCCGCTGTTCGAGTTCCGTGGCGTCGGCTGTCATGTTGTGCTCTCGGTTTGACGAAACACGCGAGAACAGAAGACCCCAGTGGCTCCACTGAGCCTCGCCCCCTCAGTAACCAGAAGTATCAGGGGATTTGCACACCGCGACAAGCCAATGGCCGACCGATCTCCTCGACAGCGGGCCACGCACACCGGTCCTTCCCCCAAACAGATGAACAGGCGCGCAGATGGTTGGCAATGCATGGCATGCCGATGCAAACTCGCCTGCCCAGACTGGCTTTCCACGACAAGGCACAGTTCGCATGGGCAACCGCCCTCTGTCTCGTCAACCATCGAACCCACAAGCATGCAAACCACACCGAACCGTCGCGGGCAGATGTCGA
Organism: Hydrogenophaga sp.; assembly: GCA_021154985.1. Lineage (GTDB taxonomy): Bacteria > Pseudomonadota > Gammaproteobacteria > Burkholderiales > Burkholderiaceae_C > Hydrogenophaga. Next base: position 26,884 of record JAJNQE010000073.1, on the reverse strand, counting down.
TTTTTTTCGCAGTGCTGGCCGCTCTCGCACTGAGCGCCTGCAGCCCCACCCTGCCCCGTTCCTACGTGGTCCTGGTGCCCGATGCCGATGGCGCCGTGGGCGAGGTCATCGTGAGCGGCCAGAAAGGTCAGCAGGTCCTGAAGCGCTCAGGGCAGGTGGCCGGAACCGATGGTGCGGCCGTCGGCCTCACCTTGGGAAACGATCAACTCTCGGCGGAATTCGGCGAGGCAAAAGCCGCCCAGCCCGCGCGGCCCGAACACTTCATGCTCTATTTCATCTCGGGCGGAACTCGACTGACCACGGAATCGGAAACCTTGTTTGCGGAAATCCTCAGCCGCTGGACAAGCAGAGATCAACGAGCGGTCACGGAGGTCGTGGTCATCGGCCACACCGACACCGTGGGCAGTGCGGAAGGAAACACCGTGCTCTCCATGCAGAGAGCCCAGGCTGTGGTCGACCAATTGCGGGCTGCCGGCATCAAGCCTTCGGCCTTGACGTTGGAGTCGCACGGAGAAAAGCACCCTCTCGTGCCCACCAAAGACGGTGTGCCGGAACCGCGCAACCGCAGGGTGCAAGTCACCATCCGTTGAACGCGAGGGCGCCCCGGCCGGGCACCCGCTTCGCCCAGGCGGTGTGTCGCACCCTGTCGGGTGCACCCTGCGTTGCAGGACGACCTTTCAGTGCGCCAGGATCTTGTTGAGGAAATCCTTGGTGCGCGGCTGACGGTCTTCGGGTTTGCCGAAGAAGTCGTCCTTGGAGCAGTCTTCCAGGATCTTGCCGCCCACGTCCATGAAGATCACGCGGTTGCTGACCTTGCGCGCAAAGCCCATTTCGTGCGTCACGCACATCATGGTCATGCCTTCGTGCGCCAGGCCGATCATCACGTCGAGCACCTCGCCGACCATCTCGGGGTCGAGCGCCGAGGTGGGTTCGTCAAACAGCATCACGATCGGGTCCATGGAGAGCGCGCGCGCAATCGCCACGCGTTGCTGCTGGCCACCGGAGAGCTGGCCGGGGAACTTGTCCTTGTGCGCGATCAGGCCCACGCGCTCCAGCATTTTCAGGCCGCGCTTCTTCGCGTCGTCGGGGTTGCGGCCCAGCACCTTGATCTGCGCGATCGTGAGGTTCTCGGTCACTGATAAATGCGGGAACAGTTCGAAGTGCTGGAACACCATGCCCACGCGGCTGCGCAGTTTGGGCAGGTCGGTCTTGGGATCGTGCACCGCGATGCCGTCGACCGTGATCTCGCCCTTCTGGAAGGGTTCGAGCGCGTTGATGGTCTTGATGAGGGTCGACTTGCCCGAGCCCGACGGGCCGCAGACCACGACCACTTCACCCTTCTGGATGTTGGTGGAGCAATCGGTCAGCACCTGCACAGGGCCGTACCACTTGGAGACGTTCTTGAGTTCAATCATGGCAATTCCTGAATGGCGGTTGCATCAACGGATGATGGCGATCTTCTTGTGCAGCTGTTTGACGGACCACGACAGCGCGTAACACATGACGAAATAGACCACGGCGGCGGCGAGGTAGGCCTCGATCGGGCGGCCAAAGTTTTTGCCCGCGACCTCGAAGCCCTTGAGCATGTCGTAAGCGCCAATGGCGTACACCAGCGAGGTGTCCTGGAACAGGATGATGGTCTGCGTGAGCAGCACCGGCAGCATGTTGCGAAACGCCTGGGGCAGCACCACCAGCTTCATGTTCTGGCCGTAGCTCATGCCCAGCGCCTGACCGGCATGCACCTGACCGCGCGGGATGGACTGGATGCCCGCGCGCATGATCTCGCTGAAGTAAGCCGCCTCGAAAGCAATGAAGGTGATCACCGCCGACATCTCGGCACCGATGGGTCGCCCCACCAGCAGCGGCACCAGCAGGAAGAACCACAGGATCACCATCACCAGCGGAATGCTGCGCATGCCGTTGACATAGATCGTTGCGGGCACTTCGAGCCACTTCTTGCCCGAGAGGCGCATAAGCGCGAGCACGGTGCCGAAGATGATGCCGCCGATGGTGGCCACGATGGTCAGCATCACGCTGAAATACAGGCCCTTCAGCACGAAGTTCGTGATGAGGTCCCAGTTGTAGAAGGAGAAATCGAGATTCAGATTCATCTCAATGTCCTCCCGATCCACCAGCCACCACAAAGCCCGGTATGCGCGCGCGCTTCTCGATGACCGCCATGATGCGGTTGATGGCGAAGGCCGAGACGATGTACAGGCCGGTCACGGCGAGGTACACCTCGACGCCGCGCGAGGTTTCTTCTTGCGCCTGCATGGCGAACATGGTGAGCTCGGACACCGACACCGCGAACGCCACCGAGGAGTTCTTGAAGATGTTCATGGTCTCGCTGGTGAGCGGCGGGATGATGATGCGGAACGCCATGGGCAGCAGCACATAGCGGTAGTACTGGAAGGTGGTGAATCCCATGGCCATGCCGGCATAACGCTGACCGCGCGGCAGGGCCTGGATGCCCGAGCGCACTTGCTCGGCGATGCGGGCCGAGGTGAAAAAGCCCAGGGCGAACACCACGAGTACGAAGCCCGGTACACCCTGCAGCACATTGAACATGGAGGGCAGCACGTGGTACCAGAGGAAGATCTGCACCAGCAGGGGGATGTTGCGGAACAGCTCCACCCAGGCGTTGCCCAGGCGCACCACCATGGGTCGATCGGGCAGCGTTCGCAGCGTGCCGATCAGCATGCCCAGCACCAAGGCCAGCACCAGCGCCAGCAGCGCGACCGACACCGTCCAGCCCCAGGCCGACAGCATCCAGTCGAGGTAGGTGATGTCGCCCCCCTTGCCAAAGCAGCCCTGCACCGGCTGCCGCTCGATGGTGTCCTCGCAGAACACCTGCCAATCCCAGGCCATAAGAGCCCTTTCTTTTTATTGCCGACGGTGCCACGCCGATCGCGGGCACCTACAAAAATGCCCCTTCAAATGTTCCACTTGAAGGGGCGTTCAAGAAGGCTGCGCGCTTACTTCTTGGCGTAGTCTTCCATCGGTTTGTCGTTTGGCGCAGCCCAGGCGGCCTTGGTCGCGTCAGACAGAGGCAGACCGATCTTCACGTTGGCTGGGGGGATCGGCTGCATGAACCACTTGTCGTACAGCTTGGCGAGCGAGCCGTCAGCGATCTGGCGCTTGATGCTGTCGTCCACGGCCTTTTTGAAGGCAGGGTCGTCCTTGCGCAGCATGCAGGCGATCGGCTCGACCGACAGCACTTCGCCCACGATCTTGAAGTCGGCGGGGTTCTTGGACTTGGAGATGTTCGCGGCCAGGATCGAGCCGTCCATCACGAAGGCGTCGGCTCGGCCCGACTCGAGCAGCAGGAAGCTGTCGGCGTGGTCTTTGCCATAGACCTCCTTGAAGTCGATGCCGCCAGCGCGTTCGTTGCGGCGCAGGGTCTGCACCGAGGTGGTGCCGGTGGTGGTGGCCACGTTCTTGCCGGCCAGGTCCTTGATGCCGTTGATGCCGGAGTTGGCTTTCACGGCAATGCGCACCTCTTCCACGTAGGTCGTCACGGCGAAAGACACGTCTTTCTGGCGCGTGGCGTTGTTGGTGGTGGAGCCGCACTCCAGATCCACCGTGCCGTTTTGAACCAGCGGAATGCGGTTCTGCGAGGTCACGGGCTGGTACTTCACTTCCATCGCGGTCATGCCCAGCTGCTTGCGGATGTCGCCCAGGATGATCTCGCCCATTTCGGTGTGGAAGCCGACGTACTTGCCGTTGCCCAGGGTGTAGCCCAGGCCGGACGACTCGCGCACGCCGAGTGACACACTGCCGGACGCCTTGATCTTGGCCAGCGTGTCGCCGGTTTGAGCCAATGCGCTGCTGGCGGCCAGTGCGGTCACGGCCCATGCGAGCAGGTGTTTTTTCATGTTTATTTCCTTGCTTGTAAAAAAAACGAAAGGTCAACGGTTTTCAACGGGATGAGACCCCGCTGCGATAGCGGGGACCCGTGAATGATGCGCTGCATGCAACCTCCGTACCACCCGGGAAACCCCACTGGGTGAAGGTCAGGATCCAGGACAGCCCGCCAATGTAGCCAGCGCATGCCGCAAACGCCAATGCCGTTTGCGGCGCTGGTCATGCAAACCGTTCATGTCCGAATTTACCCCAATGGCAGGGCCCGACCCCACGCGCTAGAGCTTTGACGCTCCCACCTCGAGAGCCGCCAGCCGTTGCTGGAGGTCGCTCCAGAATTTCTCCACCGGACCCTTGCCTTTGCGCGCGGCAGGCCGCTCCCGGTAAATGCGGATGTCCAGCGAAGTCTCCAGTCCACCGCCGGCCGGCACCAGTTTGCGCGCAGCCACTTCGTTGCGCACCGCGCTGGCCGGCAGGAAGGCGATCCCATGCCCTTCCAGCGCCATGGCTTTCAGCCCTTCGGCCATGTCGGTCTCGTAAATGCGGTCCAGGTGCACCGGAACGCTGCTTTGCTTGAGCATCTGGTCCACCGCCCGGCCCAGGTAGGCACCCGGCGCATAGGCCAGGTAGGGCTGCGGCTGGCCCGCCAGGCCAGGCAGCGCAAAGGTGGGCGCGCCGGCGGCGGTGGGCTTCACATAAGGCGCCAACAGCTCGCGGCCCAGCGGCAGCATTTCGTAGCGGTTGGCGTCGAGCTGGATCGGTTGCGATTCGTGGTGGTAAGCGATCAGGAGATCGCAGCTGCCTTCAACCAGGCGCAACACGGCGTCATGCACGTTCAATGCAATGAGACGGCTCTTGATCGGACCACAGGTCTCGCGAAGGCTGGAGAGCCACGAGGGGAAAAACGTGAAAGCCAGCGTGTGCGGCACGGCAAACTCGATCACGTCCTGCGCGGCCGCCGTGTGGGCGCGCAGCATGGCGCGCGTGCTCTGCAGGCTGTGCAGCATTTCCAGCGCCTGGTCGTAGAGGGTCTGGCCGGCGGGGGTGAGTCGGGTGGGATAAGAGGACCGGTCCACCAGGTCGGTACCGGCCCAGGCCTCCAGCGACTGGATGCGCCGCGAGAAGGCCGGCTGCGTCACATGCCGCAGCTGCGCGGAACGGCTGAAGCTGCGGGTCTCAGCCAAGCTGACAAAGTCTTCGAGCCACTTGGTTTCCATGGGGCGCGATTATGGCGGGGCATCAGCCCTCGAGAACCAACCGCACCGACGCCACGTACAGCTGCTCCATCGCGTCCAGCGGCTGAACCGCGGCGGCACGATCTTGCAGGTGGCGCGCTTCGTCCAGGCGCTTGTGACCATCCAGCATGATCAGGCCATTGGCGTACTCCGACAGCGTCACCGCCGAGTCGGGGTTGAGCGCCAGCGCCTTCTGGTAGAGCGCCAGCCCGGCGTCCTTGCTGGCGCCGTGCGTCATGCCGCCGACCAGCGCCCCCACCTTGTCGATCACCTCGGCGTGGTAGCCGGCCAGCGCCAGGTGGGCGTCGGCATGGCGCGGCGACAGCGAGATGGTGTTCTCCAACGCCTGGCGGATCTTCACGCCCAGGCCTTGTGTGAGCGCCTTGGCCACGCTGATGCACTGGCTGTAACGCGCCAGTGCGTAGGCCTGCCAGTACCAGGCACCGGCGTTGTCCGGTTCGCGTTTTTGCAGCGCTTCGGCGCGGCCGGCGGCCTCCAGCAGCAGTTGCTGGCGAACCTGTTCGCGCGGCTCCAGGTAGTTGGCGTAGATGCAGGTGGCCTTGTTGGCCACGTTCATGCCGGCATCGCCCAGCGCCAGGCCTTCGGCGGTGGCACGCTGGAACTCGCCGTTGTGGAACAGCACCCAGGCCGCCAGCACATCGGCGCGCTCGGGCCAGGGTTCGGCGTCACTCAGGTGCAGGCGATCCCAATGGCGCCGCAGGTGGGCTGCATCAAACCGGGGGTTCTGGGTCCAGGGGAAAGGGGTCCAGTTGTCCATCGTTGTCTCCTCTTGCGTCAGGCGCTGGGGCTGTAGGCCGCCGTGAGATGGATCAGGTGCTGCCGCTGCGAGCTCTCCAGGTAGGGCGCGAGCAGGTTGAGCACGTGGTGGGCGCCACGCATCAGAGCCAGTTGCGCGTTGTCGGGCTCCAGCGCGTGGCGTGGATCGCGCACGTACTCGAAGCTCAGCCAGTAAGTGAGCACCACCACCATGCTGTCGGCGGTGGGCTCCATCTCCAGCGCGTCCATGGTCACCGCGCTGTGGCGGCTGAGGGCTGCGAGCATTTGGCGGACGGCGCGCGTCTTGTTCTTCAACACATCCTGGAAATGGGTTTCCAGCATGCGGTTCTTCGACAGCAGGTCGTTGAGGTCGCGGTAGAGAAATCGGTACTCCCAGATGATCTCGAACAGCGAGTGCAGGAAAAACCAGGCGTCCTCGACGTTGCGCACACCCTCGCTGGCCCCGAGCAACTCGCCCAGCGCTTTTTCGTACCGCTCGAACAGCGAATTGATCAGCTCGTCCTTGGCCGGGTAGTGGTAATACAGGTTGCCCGGGCTGATGCCCAGCTCGGCCGAAATCAGCGTAGTGGACACGTTGGGCTCGCCGAAGCGGTTGAAAAGCTCCAGCGTGACCTCAAGGATGCGCTCGGCGGTGCGGCGCGGGGCTTTTTTGGCCATGGCGCTCAGCGGCCCAGGGCCGGCTCGCCGAGCTGGCGTTGCAGGTCGTCCAGGGCGGCATGCAGTTGCCGCCCCGTCGTGGTTTGTGCCGGCACCGAAGGCTCGATCACCAGGCGCAGATCGGCGTTGTGCAGCGACACGCTGTTGAGGCTCACACCATGGCTCTCGAGCTTGGGCGCCAGTTCTGCATGCCGTTCGCGCAGCATCTTGCGCGTCTGCTGGTAGGCGTGTTCGGCGAGTTCGCGGCGCTGGCGGTAGCTGAAGGTGTTGGCGGTGAACAGCTTGGCGTCTCGCTGGTCGGGCTCGATCAGCACGATGTCGGTGCCGGGGTAGAGGCGCTCGTAATTCTTCATGCCCAGCTCCAGCCGCGAATGGATCATGGAGCGGAAGGTCTGGCTCATCACCGCCGGAAACCCACCTTCCACCAGCGATGGAATGTGGTCGGCATGCTCACCCACAGCGTGCGCGCGGAACGGGACCAGCGGGTTCAGGCAGAGCAGCAGGCCCGTGCCTTCGTCGAGCGCCACGGTGGCGTGCAAGGTCTTCTTGAGCGCACCGTCCACGTAGTGTTGACCATCAATCTCCACCGGCGGAAACAGGCCCGGCAAGGCCGCACTGGCCTGGATCGCGCGCGAGATCGGCACATGGTCCCAGCCGGCCTTGCCGAAGGGCGCGGCCTCGCCCGTGTCAAGCTGCGTGGCCACCAGCGTGAGGCGCGCGCGCAACCGGCGGAAATCGTTGGTGCGCCCGGGCTGGCTGAACAAGCGTTCGATCTGCTGGTGGATGCCTTCGTTGTCCAGCACACCGGTGGGCAAGGCCGCACCGAGTCGCTCAAACGCATTGGTGAGCGCCTTGCCTTTGACGCCCCAGGCCCACAAGGCACTGCCCAGCAAACCGGGCAGGCGCCGCAGCCGGCTGCTGAGTTCGCCCCAGGCGGGCTTGAGCAGCCAAGCGGGATCGAAATTGTCACGCCCGTTGCGGTCTTCGATGAACGCCTCGCACAGTTCACGCGGCGTCATGCCGTTGGCCAGTCCGGCGGCAATGAAGCCCCCCGCCGACACGCCCACGTAGTGATCGCATTGGTTGAGGTCCAGGCCGTCCAGGCTGTCGGCCAGCGCGCACAGCGCGCCGATTTCGTAGATGGCGCCGAGTGGCCCACCACCGGCCAGGGCCAAGGCAATGCGGGGGCCTGCTGGCGGGGCCGAACGACTTTTCGCTGGCCTCGGGGAGGGCACGGGGTGGGCTGCGCGCGGAGTCGTCATGCGTTTGAGTGTAGACCGCGGGTGTGGCCGAAAGTGCTGCGTTGCAGCATGACCGGCGGGCGCAAAAAAGGGGCGCGAACGCCCCTGTTTGCAGTGCTGCCCTCAGGCCCCACGGTGCTTATGCGGTGGTGGCCTTGCGGGCCGCCTTGCGCGCTACGGGCTTGGCGGCGACCTTTTTGGCCGCGGGCTTGGCCGCGGCCTTTTTCGCAGGGGCGGCTTTGCGCGCGGCGGTCTTGGCGGGAGCCTTGCCGGCGAGTTGCTGCACGTGCTGGTTGAGCGCGTCGATGCGCTGGATCAGCGCGTCCACATCGCGCGCCGACGGCACTCCCAATTTGTTGAGAGCCTTGGCCACACGCTCTTCAAAGATCGATTCGAGCTTGTCCCACTGGCCCGAGGCCTTGGAGGAAATGTCGGTGGCCATGCTGCTGACCTTGTTGGTCGCTTCCGAAATGCGCTCTTCGGCCACGGCCTGGGTCTTGCGCTGGATCGACAGACCTTCCTTCACCAGGGATTCGAAAGCCTTGCCGCCCTCTTCCTGCGCCTTGGCGAAAGCGCCGAGGCCCGCCAGCCAGATCTGCTGGGCCGAATCCTTGATGGCGCCGGACAGCGGGGAGTTGAACGCCTGGGCCGATGCCTTCTTGTCGCTGCCGTTTTTCTGGATCTTCTTGACCATGGTGTGCTCCTGTGAAATGAAAAGAGGAACGGGCCGAAACCCGCGTGAGGTCAATCGTCCTGCAGGTCGTCCACCCTGTGTAGGGGCACAAGACTAATGCTGGCGCGGCGTACGCGGGTTTTTGCGGAATGGGGCGCGCTGCTTCGTGGACCAGAATGGCAGGCGCTTTGCATTGCTCACACCCCATCTGTTTCCAGGAGACCTTCATGCATTACTTCGTCACCGGTGCCACCGGTTTCATCGGCAAGCGTCTGGTGGCCAAGCTGCTGCAGCGCAAGGGCTCGGTGGTGCACTTCCTCATCCGCAAGGAAAGCGAAGGCAAGGTGGCTGGGTTGCGCGAGTACTGGGGTGTGGGCGCGGCGCGGGCGGTGCCGGTGTTTGGCGACCTCACGTCGAAGAAGCTGGGCGTCTCGGCCGATGAGACCAAAGCGCTCAAAGGGCAGATCGATCATTTCTACCACCTGGCTGCGGTGTACGACCTCGAAGCCGACGCCGAGAGCCAGATCGCGGTGAACGTGGACGGCACGCGCAACACGGTGGAGTTCGCCAAGGCCATCGGTGCGGGTCACTTCCACCATGTGTCGTCGATCGCCGCCGCAGGGCTCTATGAAGGCGTGTTCCGCGAAGACATGTTCGACGAGGCCGAGGGCCTGGACCACCCTTACTTCATGACCAAGCACGAGAGCGAAAAGATCGTGCGCCAGGAATGCAAGGTGCCGTGGAGCGTGTACCGCCCGGCCGCCGTGGTTGGCGACAGCCAGACCGGCGAGATGGACAAGATCGACGGGCCCTACTACTTCTTCAAACTCATCCAGCGGCTGCGCCAGATCCTGCCTCCGTGGATGCCCAGCGTGGGCCTTGAGGGGGGCCGCATCAACATCGTGCCGGTCGACTTTGTGGTCGACGCGCTCGACCACATCAGCCACCAGAAACGCAGCAGTGGCGCCTGTTTCCACCTGGTCGACCCGATGGGCTACCGCGTGGGCGATGTGCTCGACATCCTGAGCAAGGCTGCTCACGCGCCGAAGATGAACTTGTTCATCAATGCCGCGCTGATGGGCTTCATTCCCAAGAGCGTGAAGAAAGGTCTGATGGCGCTCGCGCCGGTGCGCCGTGTGTACAAGGCCATCATGCAGGACCTCGGGCTGCCCGAGGACATGATGACCTTCGTCAATTACCCCACGCGCTTCGACTGCCGCGACACGCTGGCCGCGCTCAAGGGCAGCGGCATTGCGTGCCCCAACTTCAAGGACTACGCGTGGCGCCTGTGGGACTACTGGGAGCGCCACCTCGACCCCGACCTGCACATCGACCGCAGCCTCAAAGGCACGGTGGCGGGCAAGGTGGTGCTGGTCACCGGCGGCAGTTCGGGCATCGGTCTGGCAGCTGCCCACAAATTTGCCGAAGCGGGCGCGACCAGGACAAGCTCGATGAGGCCTGCAAGGAGGCGAAGGACCAGGGCTACCAGTTCATTCCCTACCCGGCGGACATCGCCGACATGAACGATGCCGACCGCTTTGTGCAGTTGCTGGTGGCCAACCACGGCGGCGTGGATTTCCTGATCAACAACGCGGGCCGCTCGATCCGCCGCGCCATCGAGGGCAGCTACGACCGCTTCCACGATTTCGAGCGCACCATGCAGCTCAACTACTTCGGCTGCCTGCGCGTGACCATGGGCCTGCTGCCCGGCATGGTGGCCAAACGCAAGGGCCATGTGGTCAACATCAGCTCCATCGGCGTGCTGACCAACGCCCCGCGCTTCTCTGCCTACGTGGCCAGCAAGGCCGCGCTGGACGCGTGGACACGCTGCGCTTCGAGCGAGTTTGCCGACCAGGGCATCAGCTTCACCACGATCAACATGCCGCTGGTGCGCACCCCCATGATCGCGCCGACGCAGATCTACAAGAACGTGCCGACACTCGCCCCCGAAGAAGCGGCCGACATGATCGCGCAGGCCTGCATCTTCAAGCCGGTGCGCATCGCCACCCGCCTGGGCATCACCGGCCAGGTGATGCACGCCATGGTGCCGCGCGTGGCGCAGATCGTGATGAACACCAGCTTCCGGATGTTCCCGGACTCATCGGCGGCCAAGGGCGAGAAGGGGGCGAAGCAGCAGCTGTCGGCCGAGGCGGTGGCCATGCAGCAGATGATGCGGGGGATTCACTTCTGATGCGGCGAGGCGGCGAGGCGGTTCAATCGGCCGCGCTCTGCTGCAACGCCCACATCCCTGCATAGACCCCTCCGCGCGACACCAGGTCGGCGTGGGTCCCGCGCTCCACGATCTCGCCGTTCACCAACACCAGGATCTCGTGAGCGTCCACCACGGTCGACAACCGGTGTGCAATCACCAGCGTGGTCTTGTTGCGCGCGGCCGACTTCAGCTCGGCCTGGATGGCACGCTCATTGGCCGAGTCCAGCGCTGAGGTCGCCTCGTCAAAGATCACGATGGGGGGGTTCTTGAGCAGGGTGCGGGCGATGGCCACGCGCTGCTTCTCCCCACCCGAGAGTTTGAGCCCCCGCTCGCCCACCATGGTGCGGTAACCCAACGGCAGCTTCTCGATGAAGCTGTGGATGTGCGCGGCTTGCGCAGCCGCCACCGCCGCCTCGTGCCCGGCATCGGGGCGACCGTAGAGGATGTTGTATTCGATGGTGTCGTTGAACAGCACCGTGTCCTGCGGCACGATGCCGATGGCCTGGCGCACGCTGGACTGGGTGACGGTCTTGATGTCTTGTTCGTTGATGGTGATGCGGCCGAAACCGTGCGGGCCTGCCTCGGTGCCGTTGGGGCCGAAGTCGGCGCTGGGCCGTCCCAAGCCGACTTCAGCCCCCTCGGGGGGCAGCGTACCTCGCGCAGCGGGGGAGCGTGTGGGCTCACTGTTCGTGACGTCGTAAAACCGGTAGAGCAGACGCGCCAACGTGCTCTTGCCCGACCCCGACGGCCCCACCACCGCCACCGTTTTGCCCGGCGGAATCTCGAAGCTGATGCCGTGGAGGATCTCGCGCGCGGGCTCGTAGGAGAAGCGCACGTTCTCGAACTTCACCGCCGGCGGGCCTTCCAGGGCCAGCGGCGGTGCATCGGGCGCATCCGCGATCTCGCGTTCTTTCTCCAGCAGCACGAACATCTTGTCCAGGTCGGTCAGGCTCTGCTTGATCTCGCGGTAGAGCACACCCAGAAAACCCAGCGGAATGTAGAGCTGGATCATGAAGGCGTTGACCATCACCAGATCGCCCAGCGTCATCTCGCCACTCACCACCCCCTGGGTGGCGCGGTAAAGCATGAGCACCAGCGCCACCGCAATCACCAGCTGCTGCCCGGCGTTGAGCATGGACAGCGTGGTCTGGCTCTTGATGCGCGCCTTGCGCAGCTTCTCCAGCGCTTCGTCGTAGCGGCGACCTTCAAACGCTTCATTGTTGAAGTACTTCACCGTCTCGTAGTTCAGCAACGAGTCGATGGCGCGCGTCTGGCTGGTGGACTCCAGCTCGTTCATCTCGCGGCGGAACTTGGTGCGCCACTCGGTCACCACCACGGTGAAGGTGATGTAGAGCACCAGCGCCACCAGCGTGATCCACACATAGCCCATGTCGAACTGGGTGCCCAGCAACGTGAGCACCATGGCCACCTCGATCAGCGTGGGGATGATGCTGTAGAGCGAGTACGAGATGAGCGACTGCACGCCGCGCGTCCCGCGCTCGATGTCGCGCGTCATGCCGCCGGTCTGGCGCTCCAGATGGAAGCGCAGGCTCAGCGCGTGCAAGTGCCCGAACACCTGCAGCGCGATGCTGCGTGTGGCGCCCTCGGTGGCCTTGGCGAACACCAGCTCGCGCAGCTCGGTGAACAGGCTGGTGCACAGGCGCAGGCCGCCATAGGCCAGCAACAGGCCCAGCGGCACGACCAGCAGGGCCTCCACGCTGCCGGGCTTGATGCTCATGGCGTCCACCAGCTGTTTCAGCAGCAGCGGCACGCTCACGTTGGCCATCTTGGCCGCGACCATGAAAGCCAGCGCCAGCACCACCCGGACCTTGTATTGCCAGAGGTAGGGCAACAGGCGCTTGAGCGTGGCCCAGTCGGAACGTTGGGGCTTGTTGGCCGGCGCACCAGGGCTGGCGGGCAGGGCGACGGCGGCTTGGGAGGGGTTGTCTGGGCGCATGCGTGAGAATCGTGGGCAACTGGAGATTGTGACCATGACCGACAAAACAAGCCCGAACCCGGAAACCACCCTGCCCCGCGACAGGGAACTGGTCCTGAAGGTCATTCCCATGCCGGCGGACTGCAACGCCAACGGCGACATTTTTGGCGGCTGGGTCATGGCGCAGGTCGACCTGGCCGGCGCCGTGCTGCCGGCGCGCTACGTGCGCGGGCGCATGGCCACGGTGGCGGTGAACCAGTTCATCTTCAAGCAGCCGGTGCGCGTGGGCGACATCCTGAGCTTCTTCGCGCACGTCACCCGGGTGGGCAACACCTCCATCACGGTGCAGGTGGAGGTGTTCGCCGAGCGTTTTTCGGCCCAGGGCCAGTACGTGAAGGTGACGGAAGCCAGCCTGACCTACGTGGCGATCGACATGGAGGGCCGGCCGCGGCCCATTCCGAAAGAGGGCCTGGACCTGCCGGGCGTGACCGGCTAAGGCCCGCTCACCCTGGCCAGCGCGAGCGCCACACCCGGTAAATGCGGTCGGCCATGGCTTTGCTGTCCGACTGGTGTCGCAGCGTCGCCGCGTTCATGGAGGCCGGGTCCTGCACGCTGTCGCGGTGCAGCAGCACGTTCACCGGGTAGGCCTCGCCGGGCTGTTCCAGCCAGTCCCCAATCTTGTCCGGCGTGATCTCGATGTGGAACTGCATGGCCAGGTGCTGGCGCAGCGCGAACGCCTGGTGCGGGCACACAGCGCTGGAGGCCAGCAGCTCGGCGCCCGGCGGGAGCACCACAAAACTGTCCTGATGCCATTGGTAGACCGTGGGCTGCAGCGAGTCGCCCAGCCATTCGCGCGCGGCCGCGCTGTCCTTGCGGTGGATGGACAGCCAACCCACCTCCGGCTGCGGCAGCCGCTCGACCCGGCCACCGAACGCGCGCGCCATGAGCTGGCCACCCAGGCAATGGCCGATGACGGGGATGCCGAGCGCATCGGCTTCCAGAATCAAGGTCTCGGCCTGGCGCAGCGTGGGGCGGTCGTCGTTGGCGCTCCAGGCGCCGCCCAGCACCGCCAGGCCCCGGTAGCCGCGCACCGAAGCCGGGTAGCTTTCGCCGGCCTCAGTGCAACGCACATGCCAGGTGATGCCCTGGGCATCGAGCCACTCGCCCAGGAACCCCGGGCCGTCTTCAACCAGGTGTTGCAGCACCAGCACGTCGGCCGGGGCAGAAAAATCGGTGGGTGTCATGTCCCCATCATAGGAAACCGATCAAGACGCTGCAGCCAGCACGGCCAGTGCATTCAACGGCGCGGGCATGGCCGAGGAATGGTGGTCGACGATGCGCCATGCGCCTGCGGTGCGGCGCCAGGTGAAGCTGAACCGCGCCGGCACCTCGCGTGCTTGTGGCGGTGGTGACAGCGCCAGCGTGTAGCGGCCGGTGCTCACCGCCACTTCGCCGAACACGCGGGGCAACACCTCCAGCAGCGCCATGCGGGGCACCGGCCGCAGCGCAAACACAGCGTCGAAATACGCGGCGATGCCCGGTGGCGTGGTGATGAGTTCGGCCGCGGTCGTGCCCCAGAGAACCGCCTGCGCGTCGTAGAGCGCGCAGATGGCGGTGGTGTCGCCGCGGTTGAACGCGTCGATCCACGCCTCGGTGGCGGTGCGCACCGAAGCCGCGTTGAGGTCAGAACTGTCCATGGCGTCCCTGCCCTGCGGCAAACCGCGTGGCGCCGTCCAGCGCATCGGAGATGCGCGCCTTGCCGCGCTGCCACTCTTGCTGCAAGGCCTGGCCCAGCGGCAAGTCCCACTGGGCGTAGGCGCTCTCGCGGTCGGCCAGCATCGTGGCCTGCGGAAAGGCCGCGAGTTGCTGCGCCAGGGCAACGGCGGCCGCTCGCGCTTGACCCATGGGCACCACGCGGTTGGCCAGCCCCATCTGCAGCGCCTCGGTGGCTTCGACCTTGCGGCCGGTGAGGATCAGGTCCATGGCGTGGCCCATGCCGATCAGGCGCGGCAGCCGCACCGTGCCGCCGTCGATGAGGGGCACGCCGAAGCGGCGGCAGTACACACCGAAGTACGCGTCTTCTTCCATCACCCGCAGGTCGCACCAGAGCGCGAGCTCCATGCCGCCGGCCACGGCCGCGCCGCTCACCGCGGCAATCACCGGTTTGGACAGCCGAAGGCGCGACGGGCCCATAGGACCGAGGGCGCGAAGGTCGTCCGCCTCGAAGTCAAGATCGAGGCCACCGCTGTCACCCTCCGCCGCCAGTTTTGCGCCGAACTGCAAATCCCACCCCGCGCAGAAATGGCCATGGGCGCCGTGAAAGACCGCCACCTTGGCGCTGGCGTCGTCTTCGAAGGCGAGGAAGGCGGCATGAAGGGCGCGCGCGGTGGCACTGTCCACCGCGTTGCGCACCTCCGGGCGGTCAAGGGTGACGATCCAGATGTCGTCGAGCTTCTCGGTGGTGACCGGATCTTTGTTCATCGAGCTGCCCTCACCCCAACCCTCTCCCGCCAGCGGGACAGGGGGCAATGCCCCACCAACCCACGGGCGGCGTGTTCAAAGCCTCTTCCAGCTCGGTCTGGTCCACCTCGATCTCCATGCGCAACAACGCGCCCGCCATGGCCTTGCCCAGGTTGTCCAGCCGCAGGTTGCGCGCGCCACCTCCTTGGAGCGCACCGCGCAACACGAACTTGAGCGCCAGGATGTTGGGCAGCGGCCAGGCATCCACCTCGCCGGGCAGCCAGGGCGCAAAGTGGGCCTGCACGCGCGCGGCCGTGACTTCGCGTTCCAGCAGCCGGTAGCCGGCCGCGTTCCAGGCGAACAGGCCGAAATCCACCCAGTCGGCCTTGTCGCCGCTGCGGGCGTGGGCGATGCGCACGAGCGGTATCGCGATCTTCGTCATGACAGCAGCTCCATGCCAACGCCCGCCTCCACCCCCGCGCGCGGAATCAGCGTGGGCCAGATGCCGAGCAGCTCACTCGTGTTGTGCAGTCCCGTGAACCCGCAGGTGTAGGCCGGGCCGCTCAGGCCGATCCAGGGAAACAGGCGGCCGAAGCCATCGGCCGCGGCCTTGTCTTGCGTGCGCAGCACCAGGCGCGTCCAGATCTCGTTGCTCTGGTTCAGCGCGTCGGCTTTGGGCATCGGCGCCAGTGCGCCATGGGCCGAGTTGAGACCGGGGTATTCCACATACAGCTCGTCATGCGGAATGCGTTTGTCTTTCAACAGCGTGCGGATGGTGGCCTGCGCAGCCTGCGCCTTGTCCCAGGCGTCGGGCCACGAAAAGCCCCAGGTCACCTCGGCCTTGTAGCCGTCGCGAAAACCCGCCACCACCTTGAGCGTGTCGGTGGGCACCGTGCCGCGTGCACCCGTGAGGCGCACACGGTCATCCCCCTCGTCGAGCAGTTGGATGCCGCCCATGTCCAGCACCACATCGGGCGAAAAATAGGCGTGCGGGTTGTGCACTTCGTAAAGCAACTGCTGGCGCACGGTGTCGAAGTTGACGCGCCCGCCGGTGCCGGGCGCCTTGGTGATGAATGCGGTGCCGTCCTCATGAACCTCGGCGATGGGGTAGCCGATGTGGGCCAGATCGGGAATGGCCTGCCACGCGCCCTGGCTGCCGAAGTTGCCACCGCTGCCCTGGCCCGAACACTCCAGCAGATGCCCCACGGTGAGGCCCTGGGCGAGGCGGTTGAGGTCTTGTTCGCTGGTGGCGCCGCCGAGCTTCCAGCCCAGGCTGTGCACCAGCGGCCCGAGGAACAGGGCTGCATCCGCCACGCGCCCGGTGATCACGATGTCGGCGCCTGCGTCCAGTGCCTGCACGATGGGCTGGGCGCCCAGGTAGGCGTTGGCAAACACCAGCCGCTCGCGCACACCGGCCACGCTCGCCTGGGTGAAGAGGTGGTCAAAGCCGGTGTCCGCGTTTTGCAATTGCGGCAACACATCGTCGCCCGTGACCACCGCCACCTTCGCCTGCCAACCCTTGGCCTTGAACGCCGCCAGCACCGCCTGCGCCGCACCGCGCGGATTGAGCCCACCCGCATTGCACACGAAGCGCACGCCGCGCTCGCGCATCAGCGGCCACAGTTTCAACAGCATGGGCACCACGTCCCGCGCATAGCCC
Source organism: Hydrogenophaga sp. (assembly GCA_021154985.1). Classification (GTDB taxonomy): domain Bacteria; phylum Pseudomonadota; class Gammaproteobacteria; order Burkholderiales; family Burkholderiaceae_C; genus Hydrogenophaga. The sequence continues at coordinate 10,151 of JAJNQE010000073.1, read as the reverse complement.
AGCGCGGGGTCGCGTTGCCGGTCTTTCTGCAGGATGGCGAGCGTGAGTTCGGCCAGGTGGTCGCTGGCGATGAACTGCACACCACCGCGTTCGATGCTCGCCGCCACAGGTTCCCAGTTGTCGCCGTAAAAGCCGAGACCGGCGCCGATGCGGACAGATTTCATGCATTCGAGTTTCATGTTGCCTCGGCGACTCTGGATGGGGGACAACCCCTAGCGGCAGTCCCGGGCAAGACAGCTATAAATCTTTCACATCGCGGACTCACCCTGCCACACCGTGCGCAGCGAGCACCCCGAAACGGCGCCGCCAGAACAACAGGAGACATGCGTGCAACTGCTGCAACTGCTCATCAGCGGTGCGGCCCAGGGCTGTATCTACGGACTCATCGCCCTGGGTTTCGTGCTGATCTACAAGGCGACCGAAACCGTGAGCTTTGCGCAGGGCGACCTGATGATGGTGGGCGCCTTTGGAGGCCTGGCCGCCATGACCATGCTCGGCTTCCCCTTCTGGCTCGCGGTGCCCGCCGCCATCGTGGCCATGGGTCTCTTTGGGGTGTTGCTCGAACGCGCGGTGGTGCGTCCCATCCTCGGACAACCCGCTTTCTCCATCGTCATGCTGACCATCGGGGTGGGCTATGTGCTGCGCGGGCTCATCACCATGATTCCCAACATCGGCACGGACACCCACACCCTGCCCGTGCCCTACGCCGGCGAGGTGCTGCGCATGGGCGGGCTGGTGGTGTCGGCCGAGCAGATCGTGGTGATCGGCGTGACCGGCCTGCTGTGCCTCGGGCTGTTTGCCATGTTCCGCTACAGCAAGCTGGGCATTGCCATGCAGGCCTCGTCTCAAAACCAGCTCGCGGCTTACTACATGGGCATCCCGGTGAAGCGGCTCAACGGCCTGGTGTGGGGTCTGGCCGCGTCGGTGGCGGCCATTGCGGGCCTGCTGCTCGCGCCCATCACGTTTGTGCACGCCAACATGGGCTTCATCGGTCTCAAGGCCTTTCCGGCCGCGGTGGTGGGTGGCTTCACCAGCCTGCCCGGCGCCATCGTGGGCGGCTTGATCATCGGCATCGTCGAGGCGTTCTCGGGCTTTTACTTGCCCGAAGGCTTCAAGGACGTGGCGCCCTACATCGTGGTGCTGATCATGCTGGTGCTCAAGCCCAACGGCCTCTTTGGCGAAAAACTGCGCAAGAAGGTCTGACATGAGATTCCTTTTCAAGACCGACTACAACCAGGACATCAAACTCGCCAAACACGGCGGGCAGACCTTCTGGTACAGCCTGCTCGGCCTCTTCCTCGTGACCGCCCCCTGGGTGATCCAGGAGTACTGGCTGGCGCAGCTCACCTTCGTGCTGATCTATTCCATCGTCGGCCTCGGGCTGATGCTGCTGGCGGGCTTCACCGGGCTCTTCTCGCTCGGCCACGCCGCCTTTCTGGGTGTGGGCGCGTACACCCAGGCCATCATGGTCAACGCCGGCCTGCCCTTCCCGCTGGCGCTGGCCTGCGCCGGTTTGCTCTCGGCCGCGGTGGGCATGGTGGTGGGCTTGCCGGCGCTGCGGGTGAAGGGCATCTACCTCGGCATGGCCACGCTGGCCTTCGGCTTCATCGTTGAAGAAATCATGGCGCGCTGGGAACACGTGACCGGCGGCAACTCGGGCCTGGTGGTCAATGCACCAGCGCTCTTCGGCTGGGAACTGGAGTCCACCAACGAGTTCTACTTTTTGTGCCTGCTGGTCACGGTGCTGGCCACGCTGGCCATTGCCAACCTCATGCGCTCATCCACCGGGCGCGCGTTTGTGGCCATCCGCGATTCGGAAATTTCGGCGCAAAGCATGGGCATCCAGCTGGCGCGCTACAAGACCATGAGCTTCGCGCTGTCGGCCGCGCTGGCCGGCATTGGCGGCGCGCTCTACGCGCACAAGATCCAGTTCCTCTCGCCCGAGCAGTTCAGCATCATCCAGTCCATCGACCTGCTGCTCATGGTGGTGATCGGCGGGCTGGGCTCCATCCACGGCGCGTTCCTCGGCGCCATCTTCCTCATCGTCATGCCGCAGCTCATTGCGCTGGGCAAGGACTTTTTGCCCGCCGCCATTGGCCAGGCGGCCGGCCTGCAAGGCACGGTGTATGGCCTGGTGCTCATCGCCTTTGTGCTGTTCGAGCCCATGGGCCTGTATGGCCGCTGGCTCAAGATCCGCGCCTACTTCCAGCTGTTCCCGTTCTATCGCAAGGGCATGTTCAAGCGACAGAAATCGTTCCAGAAATCCGATCGATTGAAGTGACACCATGAACGACATCCTTCTATCGGCAAAAAATTTGAGCGTGCGTTTCGGCGGCGTGCTCGCGGTGAACAACGTGAGCTTCGACGTGAAGCGCGGCGAGGTCTTCACCCTCATCGGCCCCAACGGCGCGGGCAAGACGACGGTGTTCAACCTGATCAGCCGCATCTACACGCCCACCACCGGCACCATCGACTACGCCGGGCCCGACGGCATGCTGCGCCTGACCGACCAGGCGCCGCACAAAATCGCCTCGCTCGGCATTGCGCGCACCTTTCAGAACATCGAGTTGTTCGAGCACGCCACCGTGTTGCAGAACCTGCTGATCGGGCGCCACACGCACCGCAAGACCGGTCTGTGGAGCGAGATCTTCTTCACCGGAAAGACCCGCGCGGCCGAGATCGAGGCGCGCGAGAAGGTGGAGCAAGTGATCGACCTGCTCGACCTGCAGCACCACCGCGAAAGCATGGTGGCCGGCCTGCCCTACGGTGTGCGCAAGGTGGTGGAGCTGGCGCGCGCGCTGTGCACCGAACCCCAGCTGCTCTTGCTTGACGAGCCGTCTTCCGGCCTGAACGTGGAGGAGACCGAAGACATGGCGTTCTGGATCACCGACATCAAGAACGAGCTCGGCATCACGGTGCTGATGGTGGAACACGACATGACCCTGGTCTCCAAGGTGTCCGACCGCGTGCTGGCCATGAGCATGGGCACCGAGCTGGCCTCGGGCACCCCCGCCCACGTGCAGAGCGACCCGGGTGTGATCGAGGCCTACCTCGGCTCGATGGACGATGTGTCGGGCCTGCGCCGTGAAAACCACAAACCCGCTGCGGCAGGAGCACGGCCATGAGCGTTGCCACCACCGACGCACCCGTGCTCAAGCTGCTCAACGTCGAGAGCGCCTACGGCCCCATCAAGGCCATTCGCGGTGTGAGCCTGCAGGTGCGCCGCGGCGAGATTGCCACCGTGCTCGGCTCCAACGGCGCGGACAAGACCACCATTCTCAAAACCATCAGCGGCATCATCGATCCGCGCAAGGGCTCCATCGAGTTCAAGGGTGAAGACATCACCGCCAAGGACCCGGCCTACGTGGTGCAGCAGGGCCTGAGCCACGTGCCCGAAGGCCGCGAGGTGTTCGCCCTGCTCTCGGTGCGCGACAACCTGCTGATGGGCGCCTACACCCGCAAAGACCGCGACGGCGTGGCGCGCGACATGGAGCTGGTGTTCAACTACTTCCCCATCCTGCGCGAGCGCGCCGCGCAAGACGCCGGCCTGCTCTCGGGCGGGCAGCAGCAGATGCTGGCCATCAGCCGCGCGCTGATGGCCAACCCCGACCTGATCCTGCTCGACGAACCCAGCCTGGGCCTGAGCCCGAAGCTCACCAAAGAGATCTTCGAGATCGTGGTGCGCATCAACCGCGAGCGCGGCACCACGATTCTGCTGGTCGAGCAAAACGCCAACATGGCCCTCAATGCATCGGACTACGGCTATGTGCTGGAAAACGGCCGCATCGTGATGGAAGACACCTGCGCCAACCTGCGCGAGAAGGACGACATCAAGGAGTTCTACCTCGGCATGAAGGAAGAAGGCGTGCGGGCCGATCGGCGCTGGAAAAAGAAGAAGAACTGGAGATGACATGAGCAACTTGTGGGACCTCTCCGGCATCCAGCCGCAAAACAAGATCGTGCTCGAGGGCGAGACCATTCCGGCGTTGTTCTGGAACGGCGTGAAAGCGCGCGGTCCCAATGTGTGGATGCGGCAGAAGGAGTTCGGCATCTGGCGCAGCTGGAGCTGGACCCAGACCGGCGATGCGGTGCGCGAGATCGCCCACGGCCTGATGGCCATCGGGTTCGAGCCGCGCGAGACCGCGTCCATCCTCTCCAACACCACCATCGAATGGGTGCTGTGCGACCTGGCCGTGCTCAGCGCAGGTGGTGTCTCCAACGGCATCTACCCCACCGACGCGGCCGAGCAGGTGCAGTACCTCTGCGCCGACTCGGGCACCACCGTGCTGTTTGTGGAGAACGACGAGCAGCTGGACAAAGCACTGGAGGTACGCGACCAGCTGCCGAAGCTGCGCAAAATCGTCGTGGAAGACATGGACGGCCTGCGCGAGCTCAACGACCCGCAGGTGATCAGCCTGGCGCAGCTGCGCGAGCTGGGCCGCGCCCACCTGCAGCAGCACCCCGGCATGCTGGAAGCCCGTGTGGCCGCCTGCCAGCCCGACGAGCTGGCGATCCTGGTCTACACCTCGGGCACCACCGGCCGACCCAAGGGCGCCATGCATTCGCACAAGGGTCTGGTCTACACCGTGCGCGGCTACAACACGCTGATTGCCCGCAGCGAGCAGGACGAGTGCATGTGCTTCCTGCCGCTGTGCCACATCGCCGAGCGCATGGGCGGCGAGTATTTTTCGCTCTACACCGGGGCCAAGCTCAACTTTGTGGAGAACCCCGAGACCGTGCCGGAGAACGTGCGCGAGATCGCGCCCACGGTGTTCACCGCCGTGCCGCGCGTGTGGGAGAAGTTCTATTCGGGCGTGATGATCACGCTGAAGGAAGCCGGCAAGATCCAGCAGGCCGCCTACGGCTGGGCCATCGGCGTGGGCCAGCAGGTGGCCGACCTGGTGATGGCCGGCAAGCCTGTGCCGGGCGGCTTGCGTTTGCAGTTCCAGGTGGCTCGCACGCTGGTGCTCAACAACGTGCGCAAGCTCATCGGCATCCACAAGGCGCGCTTTCTCGTCACAGGCGCGGCACCCATTTCGCCCGAGCTGGTGCGCTGGTACCTCGCGCTGGGTGTGCCCATGCTCGAGGTGTGGGGCATGACGGAAACCTGCGGCGCGTCGACCGGCATACCGGCCGAGCGCATCAAGCCCGGGAGCATTGGCCCGGCCGCCAGCTACAACGAGGTGAAGCTCGACCCGGTGACCAGCGAGATATTGGTGCGCGGCCCCAACGTGTTCATGGGTTACCTGAACCTGCCGGAGAAGACCGCCGAGACGATCGATGCCGACGGCTGGCTGCACACGGGCGATGTGGGCGTGGTAGATGAGGAAGGGTTTTTCCGCATCACCGACCGCATGAAAGACATCATCATCACCGCAGGGGGCAAGAACATCACGCCGAGCGAACTGGAGAACGAACTCAAGTTTTCGCCGTATGTGACGGACGCCGTGGTGATCGGCGACAAGAAGCCCTATCTCACCGTGATCATCATGATCGACCAGGAGAACGTGGAGAAGTATGCGCAGGACAACGACGTGCCGTTTTCCAACTACGCCAGCCTCACCCGCGCGCCCGAGGTGCAGGCACTGATCCAGACCGAGATCGATCGCGTGAACAAGAAGTTTGCCCGGGTGGAACAGATCAAGAAGTTCTTTTTGCTCGACACACAACTGAGCGCCGAAGACGAAGAGCTCACCCCCACCATGAAGCTCAAGCGCAAGCTGGTGCAAACCAAGTACGAGCCGCAGATCAACGCCATGTACAGCTGATCCCTTTATTGCCCCCTTCACCCGACCACCACCCCAGGAGACACACAAGATGAAGACCCGACTGACATTGGTTGCCGCGCTGCTCGCTGCGGGCAGCACCGCGGCCTTGGCGCAATCGCAAGGCGTGAGCAAGGACGAGATCGTGCTCGGTTCCATTCAAGACCTCTCGGGCCCCATTGCCGGTTTTGGCAAGCAGGTGCGCCTGGGCATGATGCTGCGGGTGGACGAGGTCAACGAGCAAGGCGGCATCAACGGCCGCAAGATCAAGCTGGTGGTGGAAGACTCGGCCTACGACCCGCGCCGCGCCGTGCTGGCGGCGCAGAAGCTGGTGAACCAGGACAAGATCTTTGCCATGGTCGGCCACATCGGCACCGCACAGAACATGGCCGCCATGCCGGTGCAGTTCCAGAAGAACGTCATCAACTTCTTCCCGGTGACGGCCGCGCGCGAAATGTACGAGCCCTTCCACAAGCTCAAGTACAGCTTTGCCGCCACCTACTACGACCAGATGAAGATCGCCGTGCCCAAACTGGCGAAAGAAAAAGGCGCCAAGAAGGTCTGCGCCATGTACCAGGACGACGAGTTCGGCCTGGAAGTGAAGCGCGGCGCTGAAGACGGCCTGAAAGCCGCCGGCATGACGCTCGCCGTGGAAACCAGCTACAAGCGCGGCGCCACCGACTTCTCGTCGCAGATGCAGAAGCTGGCCTCCGAGCAGTGCGACATGGTCGTGCTCGGCACCATCATCCGCGAAACCATCGGCGGCATTGCCACGGCCAAGCGCCTGGGCTTCAACCCCACCTTCATCGGCTCGAGTGCGGCCTACACCGACCTGATCCACAAGCTCGGCGGCCCCGCCATGAACGGCTTCTACGCCACCATGACGGTGCAGAACCCCTACACCGACGAAGCCTCGCAGCCCATCCGTTTCTGGGCCAACAAGTACAAGACCAAGTTCAACGAAGACCCGACCGTGTTCTCGGTGTACGGCTATTCGGTGATCGACGGCTTCTTGCGCGCAGCGGGCAAGGCCGGCAACAACCTGACCACCGACAGCTTCATCAAGGCGATGGACACCATGACCATTCCGCCCGATATCTTCGGCAGCTCGGAAATGACCTTTGGCCCCCAAAAGCGCCTGGGCAGCAACGCCACGCGCCTGTCGCAGCTGACCGACAACCGCTGGAAAGTGGTGTCTGAATATATGAAGATCGACGGCGCGAAGTGAACGCCGCGTGATCCAGCGCTAACACGTTGCCTGCCTCGGCAGGCCATGCGTGCAGCCGCCAACACCTTGTGTGCTGGCGGTTTTTTTTCGCGGGTGCGTTGTCGGGCTTTCAACCCATCGATCACCTGGTTATACTGACTTAAATTTTTCTCAGTATAACGACCGTGCTCTCCACACCACTCTCCACCGCAGCCCAGACCGCGTACGCCGCCGTCAGAAGCGCGAGCATGCTGGACGGCGTTCGTTCGGTGGCTTCGTTGCCGGGCAGCTTCTCCCGCAAATCCGTCAAAGGTCACCACTACTGGTACTACCAGACCGCCGACCTCACGGGCAAACAGAAGCAGATCTTCCTGGGCACGGACAGCGACGAGCTGACCGCCATGATCGAGCTGCACCGTCAAGGCGACGAGTCAAAAACCCACCTGCGGCAGCTGACGCGGCAGGCCATTGCAGCGGGCTGCCCGGCCATCGTTCCGTCTCACGCCAAGATCATCGAGCGGCTGGCCGATGCCGGTTTCTTCATGGCGGGCGGCATTCTGGTGGGCACCCATGTGTACATGGCCTACCAGAACCACCTGGGCCTGCGCTGGCACTCGGGCGCACAGACCGTCGACCTTGACTTCGCACACGCGGGGCGCAATGTCTCTGTGGCCATTCCTTCGGACGTGACGATGGACATGGGCAGCGAGATCGAAGCGCTCAAGATGGGCTTCGTGCCAGTGAGCAGTCTCACCACGTACATCAAGTCGGACGAGCAGGATCTGCAAATCGAATTTGTGACCTCCACCCACCGCGGGGGCGACACGCCGGGGCTCATCAAGGCACTGAACGTCACCATGCAACCCTTGAAGTTCATGGAGTTTTCGATGGAGGCGCCGATTCAGGTGACCCTGCTGGCACAGCGCGGCGCCATCACCGTGAACGCACCGCCACCCGAAAAATACGCGCTTCACAAACTGCTGGTGTACGGCGAGCGCCCGCAAGACATGCGGGTGAAAGCCACCAAAGACCTCGACCAGGCCGCCTCACTCATTGAATACCTGGCCGAGAACGACGCCGAGCTGCTCAACGAGACCTGGCTGGACCTGATCAAGCGTGGCCCAGGCTGGCAACGCCGGGCCTCTGAGGGCCTGAAAGCCCTGCGCAAGCGACACCCCGACATCGACACCAGCGCGCTCGCGTAGCCGAGCACCACGCCGTCTGCCCAGGCAACCCAATGCCCTGAATTTCCGGTGAAACCCCAAGCCAGCAAAGCCGAGCGGAAACAGCGAAGGTTCCGCCCCGGGCCATTTCGCCTGTGCACAAGAAACACCCCATGCTCGACTTCTTCCGCAACTACAACGAACAGCTGGAGATCCTGATCGAAGGCGGCAACCCCTACGCCGACCAGCTGCTGCGCCACGCCGACGTGGACCTGATCCGCAACCACCTGCAGCGCGACGAACGCATCACCGCCTACGCTACCGGTCGCTCGGTGGGCGTGGGCCGCACGATCTGGGTGGTGACCAGCCAGTCGTTGCTGGTGGTGCAGACCGGCAAGCGCCCGGGCGTGCGCAAGTTTGCGCTGGACAGCATCGAGCAGGCAGACGCCGAGAAGGGCCGCTACGGCCACGCCCTGAGCGCCCAACTGGGTGGCGCACGCCTGGGCCTGTATGGCGTGACGCAGAGCTTTTCGGTGCTCACCCTGCGCGCCCTCGCTCGCCCCGCCCGCCTGGAAACCACCCACGGCATTGGCCAGACCACGCTGAGCGAGGAGGCCCAAGCCCACGCCCAACACGCCTTCGCCGACCTGGCCCTGCGCGCCCAGCCCCTGCTGGCCCAAAGCGACGCCGAAGCGCGGCAACTGCTGCAGCAAACGGCCGACCGCGCGCGCAGCGAAGGCCAACAGCGCGCACCCGAAGCGGCATAAACCCAACCGCAGCGCGCAACCAGCGGCGGGCGCCTAGCATCGGGGCATGCCCACCCTGCCGCCCACCCAAGCCCTGTGGCTCGCCGACGCCATCCTGGCGCTGCACGTGGGCATCGTCATCTTCGTGCTGGGCCTGCTGCCGCTGGTGCTGATCGGCGGCGCACTCGGCTGGCGCTGGGTGCGCCACTTCGGCCTGCGCCTCACCCACCTGGCGCTGATGGTCTTCATCGCCGCCCAGGCCTGGCTCGGCCAGCTCTGCCCCCTGACCGTGTGGGAACAAGACCTGCGCCGCCTGGCTGGCCAAAGCGGCTACCGCGAGAGCTTCATCGAACACTGGCTTTCACGGCTGCTGTACTGGGACGCGCCTTGGTGGGTGTTTGTGGCGGGGTACACGGGGTTTGCGGTGGCGGTGGGGGTGGCTTGGTGGGGGGTTAGGCCGAGGCGTTGAGCCGTGGTGGACAAACCAGTCGTTCGAAATTTGCCTTCGTCAAACACGTCTGATTGCGGCTGGCGTGAACGAACCTTCCAACACAGATTTCCCCTATTGCTTCAAGCGAACCACTTCTGTGAAATCTCCAAGGCTCATCAGCCATGCCTGCTGTTCCTGTGTGTAGCTCGGATGCAAAGCTGTGGGCAACACCAGCTGCAGTTTTTTTGCCCTCATCTCATCCGTCTGACTGGTGGAGATGGATGCCTCCAGTGTCAGCAGATGCTTTTCCTCCACTCGGTCGGCCTCCGCCAACACCTGGCGCCAACGATCCTTGCAGGTCGACTTGACCCCAAGCATGGTCAAGTTGGCCGGGGCGAAAAGCACATCGTGATATTCCTTGTGGCCGGGAAAAAGAAAATCAGGCTTGGACTTGTTCTCCGTAGCACGGGTACGTGAGTAGCGGATTCCGTTCTCCTGAAAAACCAGTTCAAGATGGTTCTCCAATGCGAGGCCGACGCGGCTTTTGCGTCGGTTTTGAACAGAAAGCGAAAAGGCAAGAAAGCCATCCACATCCACCGGCTCATCTTTGGTGGCACCGAAGCCTGACGACAGGCGATCCGCTATCAAGTGACGTTCAAGCGTTCGGAACAGGATTTCCTCGCGCTCCATCCATGCCATCTGGGCTTCCCCCAGTTTCCCGGACGGTTTGCTTAGCCCATTAAGCCTTGCTCAAAGTCGACCGGGCTGAGGAAGTCTAGCTTTGAGTGTTTGCGCACCGGGTTGTAGAAGCGCTCGATGTAATCGAACACGTCGGACCTG
>JAJNQE010000060.1 GCA_021154985.1 Hydrogenophaga sp. | reverse complement strand
TTTGGGTCTCGCCGCCCGAGTCGCGCAGTGGCACGCTAAACGGGAAGCCAGCATCCTTGAGTCTCACCCTGCGCCAAGGTGCCCGACGCAGAGCCAGCCGATGAAATTATCCTTGCAGCCGGGAGGTCTTGCGACCCCCTTGCCCAGCCCATCGGCCTGCTGTTGCAAGGCTCACCGCTGATTAAGCGGCGAGTGCGAAACGTTCGTCGTTTGCAGTTGGTTTTTTTCTGTTGCTTTACGAGGTGACAGAACCTCGACATGCCCTGCTGCGCGTCCGAACCCACGTCGAAACCAGTGCAGCCCCAAGATCGCTATTTTAGGACGGTTCGAGCAATTGCAAGACCTGGAGGGGCGAAGAAACTTCGGCATCAGCGCCCCAACTCGCCACATCGGCATCCGCTCCCAGGTATCCGTACCGGGCAGCCACCGTGCCCATGCCGGCCGATCGACCCGCCCGGATGTCGCGCTCGTCATCGCCCACGTAGATGCACCGTTCCGGTGGCACCGACATCCGTCGCGCGGCTTCCAGCAGGGGCTCGGGGTGTGGCTTGGCGTGGGGCGTGGTGTCTCCACTGATCACCGCAGATGCCGAATCGAACAAGACCATGGAGCGGGTGATGGGCGTGGTGAAACGTTGTGCCTTGTTGGTCACCACACCCCAGCGCAACCCCCGCTCTAGCAAGGCCGCTACCAACCCGTCAACGCCGTCGAACGGGCGCGTGCGCTGCGTCAGGCAGGTTTCGTAGTGGAGGAAGAACTCCGACTTGTACTGCTCGTAGTCCAGGTGCTCGGCATCCATGCCAAACGCCACCTGCAACATGCCACGCGCTCCAGAGCCCACATGGGGTCGGTAAGCCGCCAGCGGTTTGGACGGGAGACCACGACGCACCCGCATACCGTCCGCCGCGGCGCCCAGATCGGGTGCGCTGTCGATCAGCGTGCCGTCGAGGTCGAACAACACGGCACGCACGCCTTGAAACACAGCGCGCGTCATGCCTTGCGCGTGGCGAACAAATAATTCACGCTGGTGTCGCCACTCAGCCAGTAGCGCCGCGTGAGCGGGTTGTATTCCATGCCGCGCGTCTCGGTCAACTCCAGGCCCGCGTCGCGGCTGTATTGGGCCAGTTCGCTGGGTTTGATGAACTTGGCGTATTCGTGTGTGCCTTTGGGCAGCAACTGGAGCACGTATTCAGCACCCAGTATCGCGAACAAAAATGACTTGGGGTTGCGATTGAGGGTGGAGAAAAACACCCAGCCACCGGGTTTGACCAATGCGGAGCACGCCCGCACCACCGAGGAGGGGTCGGGTACGTGTTCCAGCATTTCCATGCAGGTGACCACGTCAAACCCTGCGGGCTCCTGCTGCGCCATGGCTTCCGCGCTGATCTCTTGGTAGTCGACGTTTGCGGTCCCGGCCTCCAACGCATGCAATTGGGCCACACGAAGCGCCTTGGAGGACAGGTCAATGCCCGTCACAACAGCGCCCTTGCGCGCCATGGCGTCCGACAGAATGCCGCCGCCACAGCCAATGTCCAGCACCCGTTTGCCTTTGATCTGCGCCAAGCCATCAATCCAGGTCAATCGCAGCGGATTGATCTGGTGCAAGGGTCGAAACTCGCTTTCGGGATCCCACCAGCGATGCGCCAGATCGGAAAACTTGGCCAACTCCGCTGGGTCGGCATTGATATTTGAAGTCATCGGTGGATTATCGTCAGCCCATGAAAAAACCGCGCCTCGGCGCGGTTTTTTCAGAGAAACCCTAAGGTTTAGCGGTTGGCGCGGGTGCCCACGACTTCCACTTCAACGCGGCGGTTCTTGGCGCGGCCTTCACGGGTGGCGTTGTCGGCCACAGGCTGGGTCAGGCCCTTGCCTTCGGTGTAGACGCGGTTGCTTTCAATGCCCTTGCTCACCAGGTAAGCCTTGACGGCTTCAGCGCGGCGGTTCGACAGGGCTTGGTTGTAGCCAGCGGCACCGGTGGAGTCGGTGTGACCCACAGCGATCACGACTTCCAGGTTGATACCGGACACTTTGCCTGCGAGGTCGTCCAGCTTGGCTTTGCCTTCTGGCTTGAGCACTGCTTTGTCGAAGTCGAAGAACGCGTCGGCAGCGTACGTGACTTTGGAAGCAGCGGGAGCTGGGGCTGCGGCAGGAGCTGGCGCTGGGCGGGCAGCAGGAGCGGGGGCAGGAGCTGCCGCAGCTGGTGCAGGTGCAGGAGCTGCTGCGGGGACGATGGCGCCATCGCAACCAACGGCTGCCGTTGCAGGCGTCCAGTTGGCATCGCGCCAGCAGAGTTCATTGGTACCGTTTTTCCAAACCAGTTCGCTGGTGCCATTGCGCCAGTTGTCGATGGTTTGGGCGCCAGCGGCTGATGCCATGGCGACCGTTGCGATCAGCATTGCCACTTTGTTGAGTTTTTTCATGGTTTTCCTCTTGGTAAGCCGCAGACAGTCTGCGTACAAAAAAAGACGCTTGAAGTGACCACCACTCAAAACGCTGGATTTCATTGTGCCACAAGCGCTTTACGGGACAACCGCGGCCCAGACACGGCAGCGACTGTATTCCGACCGCACCGGCATTCGTTGTGGTGTTACAACAAAGCGCGCTCGCGAATGCACTTCGGTGCGGCCCGTAAAATGGCGAGTTGCCTTTTGGCCCACCCGACGCATTCCAGCCCCTGCTCATGACACAGTTCGCCAAAGAGACCCTGCCCATCAGTCTTGAAGAGGAAATGCGCCGCAGCTACCTCGACTACGCGATGAGCGTGATAGTCGGGCGAGCACTCCCGGATGCGCGCGATGGCCTCAAGCCGGTTCACCGGCGTGTGCTGTTTGCCATGCACGAGCTCAACAACGATTGGAACCGACCCTACAAAAAATCGGCCCGTATCGTCGGCGATGTGATCGGTAAATACCACCCGCACGGTGACAGCGCGGTTTACGACACGATCGTGCGCATGGCGCAGGATTTTTCGCTTCGCCACATGCTGGTGGACGGTCAGGGCAACTTCGGCTCGGTGGACGGCGACAACGCGGCGGCCATGCGCTACACCGAAATCCGCCTGTCGAAGATCTCGCACGAGATGCTTGCAGACATCGACAAGGAAACCGTCAACTTCGGCCCCAACTACGACGGCTCTGAAAAGGAGCCCCTGGTGCTGCCTTCGCGGCTGCCGAACCTGCTGGTCAACGGCTCCTCGGGCATTGCCGTGGGCATGGCGACCAACATCCCGCCACACAACCTCAATGAGGTGGTGGATGCGTGCCTGCACCTGCTGAAGAACCCGGAAGCGTCGATCGACGAGTTGATGGAAATCATTCCGGCGCCCGACTTCCCCACCGCCGGCATCATCTATGGCATCAATGGTGTGAAAGACGGCTATCGCACCGGCCGTGGCCGTGTGGTGATGCGCGCCAAGTGCCACTTCGAAGACATCGACCGTGGTCAGCGCCAGGCCATCATCGTCGACGAGCTGCCCTACCAGGTGAACAAGAAGACGCTGCAGGAGCGCATTGCCGAACTGGTGCACGAGAAAAAGATCGAGGGCATCAGCCACATTCAGGACGAATCCGACAAATCGGGCATGCGCCTGGTGATCGAGCTCAAGCGCGGTGAAGTGCCCGAAGTGGTGTTGAACAACCTGTACAAGCAAACCCAGCTGCAAGACACCTTCGGCATCAACATGGTGGCGCTGGTCGATGGCCAGCCCCGCCTGTGCAACCTGAAAGACCTGATCCAGGTGTTCCTGGAGCACCGCCGCGAAGTGGTGACGCGCCGCACCGTGTTCAACCTGCGCAAGGCACGCGAGCGTGGCCACGTGCTGGAAGGCCTGGCCGTGGCGCTGGCCAACATCGACGACTTCATCCGCATCATCCGCGAGTCACCCACCCCACCGGTGGCCAAAGCCGAACTGATGGCGCGCCCCTGGGACAGCCAGCTGGTGCGCGAAATGCTCACGCGTACCCGTGCCGACGGTGGCGTGATCAACGCTGACGACTACCGCCCCGACGGCCTGGAGAAGGCCTTTGGCATGGGCGGCGACGGTCTGTATCGGCTGTCTGAAACGCAGGCTCAGGAGATCCTCCAGATGCGCCTGCAGCGCCTGACCGGTCTGGAGCAGGACAAGATCGTGGCCGAGTACAAGGAGGTCATGGGCGAGATCGACGATCTGCTCGACATCCTGTCCAAGCCCGAGCGCGTATCCACCATCATCGGTGACGAGCTGGTGGTCGTGAAGCAGGAGTTCGGTCAGACCAAGCTGGGCGCGCGCCGCAGCGAGATCGAGCACAACGCGCAAGACCTTGCCACCGAAGACCTGATCACGCCCACCGACATGGTGGTCACGCTCAGCCACAGCGGGTACATCAAGAGCCAACCGCTTTCTGAGTACCGGGCGCAAAAGCGCGGCGGGCGCGGCAAGCAGGCTACCGCCACCAAGGAAGACGACTGGATCGACCAGCTCTTCATCGCCAACACGCACGACTACATCCTGTGTTTTTCCAACCGCGGTCGGCTCTACTGGCTCAAGGTCTGGGAGGTGCCGGCTGGTTCACGTGGTTCGCGCGGCCGCCCCATCGTCAACATGTTTCCGCTGCAGGAAGGCGAAAAAATCAATGTGGTGTTGCCGCTGACCGGTGAAATGCGCAGCTTCCCGTCGGACCGCTACGTGTTCATGGCAACCAGCATGGGCACAGTGAAGAAGACCGCGCTGGACGAGTTCAGCAACCCGCGCAAGGCCGGCATCATCGCGGTGGATCTGGACGAAGGCGACTTCCTGATCGGCGCGGCACTCACCGATGGTCAACACGACGTGATGCTGTTCAGCGACGGCGGCAAGGCCGTGCGCTTTGACGAAAACGACGTTCGCCCCATGGGCCGCAACGCGCGCGGCGTGCGCGGCATGATGATCGAAGAAACCCAGAGCGTGATTGCCATGCTGGTGGCCGAAGACGAGCACCAGAGCGTGTTGACCGCGACCATCAACGGCTACGGCAAACGCACGCCGATCTCCGAGTACACCCGCCATGGCCGTGGCACCAAAGGCATGATCGCCATCCAGCAAAGCGAGCGCAATGGCAAGGTGGTGGCGGCCACGCTGGTGCACACCGACGACGAGATCATGCTGATCACCGACAAGGGCGTGCTCGTGCGCACCCGGGTCTCGGAAATCCGCGAAATGGGCCGCGCCACGCAAGGCGTCACGCTGATCGCGCTGGACGAAGGCGCCGAACTCTCGGGCCTGCAGCGCATCGTGGAGAACGACGCCAACGTGCCCGAACTGGACGATTCCAACGAGCCGACCACAGGCGAAGACCCGGGCCTTGAGGCGTGATGGCACGCCCCTACAACTTCTCTGCCGGCCCGGCCGCGATGCCGGCCGACGTGTTGCAACAAGCCGCCAACGAGATGCTCGACTGGCGCGGCAGCGGCATGAGCGTGATGGAGATGAGCCACCGCGGCAAGGAGTTCGGCGAGATCATGGAAACAGCGCAAGCCGACTTGCGCGAGTTGCTGGCCATTCCCGCGAACTTTCACATCCTGTTCATGCAAGGCGGTGGACTGGCGGAAAACGCCATCGTCCCCCTGAATCTCTCGCGCGGTGGCCGGGTTGATTTCGTCGTCACGGGCAGTTGGAGCCAGAAGTCCATCAAGGAAGCTGCGCGCTACGCGAAGCCCGCCCTGGCAGCCAGCAACGCCGACTCGAACCACACCACGCTGCCAACGCCTGGCTCATGGCAACTCGGCGCAGATGCGCAGTACGTGCACATTTGCAGCAACGAGACGATTCATGGCGTTGAGTTTCACGAACTGCCCGATCTCAAAGCGCTGGGCAGCAACGCGCCGCTGGTGATCGACTTCTCGTCTCACGTGGCCTCGCGCACGGTCGACTGGTCGCGCGTGGGCCTGGCCTTTGGCGGTGCACAGAAAAATCTGGGCCCGGCTGGCCTGACCCTGGTGGTCGTGCGCGAAGACCTGCTCGGCCACGCCCTCCCCGCCTGCCCCAGCGCTTTCGACTACAAGACGGTGGCGGCCAACGGCTCCATGTACAACACGCCGCCGACCTTCAGCATCTACATGGCGGGGCTGACCTTTCAGTGGCTCAAGAGCCAGAAAGACGGCGGCCTCCGTGGTGTGGCGGCGATGGAGCAGCGCAACATCGCCAAGGCGGCTTTGCTCTACGACTTCATCGACGGCTCTGCGCTGTACGTCAACAAGGTGGCCCGCGACTGCCGCTCGCGCATGAACGTTCCATTCTTCCTGCGCGACGAAGCCTTGAACGACGCTTTCCTGGCCGGCGCCAAGGCCGCCGGCCTGCTGCAACTCAAAGGGCACAAGTCGGTGGGTGGCATGCGCGCCAGCATCTACAACGCGATGCCACTTGAAGGCGTGCAAGCGCTTGTGCACTTCATGCGCGACTTTGAAAAAACACGGGCTTGAACACAGGCTCCAGAACCCAGCGACATGACCCAACCCACCCAGTCCGACGCCCTCGCAGCCTTGCGCGTTCAGATCGACGCACTCGATCAGCAATTGCTCTCGCTGCTGAACCAGCGCGCGCGCGTGGCCGAGGAAGTCGGCGTGATCAAACGCCACGAAGGCTCGCCGTTTTTCAGGCCCGACCGCGTGGCTCAGGTGATTGAAAAGATCCAGGGCGCCAACCAGGGCCCGCTGCTCAACCAGCACGTGGCCTCGATCTGGCGCGAGATCATGTCGGCTTGCCTTGCGCTCGAAGCACCGCAGCGCGTGGCCGTGCTGGGCCCGCAAGGCACCTTCTGCGAACAGGCTGCCATCGAGTTTTTTGGCAGCGCCGCCAACCTGATTTATTGCGCCGATTTTGACGAGGTGTTCCACGCCACCGCCGCTGGCACCGCGCAGTTTGGCGTGGTGGGCATGGAAAACTCCACCGAGGGCGTGGTGGCGCGGTCGCTCGACCTGTTCCTGCGGTCGCCCGTGCATGTGGTGGGTGAGGTGAGCCTGTTGATCCGCCACAACCTGCTGCGCCAGGTCAACACGTTGGACGGTGTGGAGGTGGTGCTCGCGCATCCCCAAGCCTTGGCGCAATGTCAGAACTGGTTGTCACAGCACCTGCCCAAGGCAGAGAAGCGGGCGGTCTCCAGCAACGCCGAAGGTGCCCGCCTGGCGGCGACCAACCCGGCGTGGGCCGGCATTGCCAGCGAACGCGCTGCCGCGCAGTTCGGCCTGCACATCGTCTCGCACGCCATTCAGGACGAAGCCTACAACCGCACCCGCTTTGCCGTGATCGCCCTGCCCCAGACGCTGGCCATGCCGCCGGCGTCCGGCCGCGACTGCACGAGCCTGGTGGTGTCGGTTCCCAACCGGCCCGGTGCCGTGCACGACCTGCTCGTGCCGCTCAAGAACAATGGCGTGTCCATGACGCGTTTCGAGTCGCGACCAGCCAAGTCGGGGCAGTGGGAGTACTACTTCTACATCGACATTGCTGGTCACCCGTCACAACCCCACGTGGCCGCTGCCTTGCAAGAACTCCAAGGCCTCTGCGCCTTCTACAAAGTGTTGGGCGCATACCCGGTGACCGAATGATGTTTGAACAACTGGGATTGATCGGCTGCGGAATGATGGGCGGCTCGTTTGCGCTGGCCCTCAAGCGCGCCGGTCTGGTCAAGCGCGTGGTGGGCTACAGCAAGTCGCCCTCGACCACCGAACGCGCGCGCCAGCTCGGCGTGATCGATGTCGAAGCGCCTTCCGCTCTGCTGGCCGTCTCGGGTGCCGACCTGGTGCTGCTGGCGGTGCCGGTGTCGGCCACCGAAGCCACCTTCAAGGCCATCCGGCACCTGGTGCGCGGCGACGTGCTGATCATGGACGTGGGCTCCACCAAGCGCGAGGTGATCGACGCCGCACGCCGCGTGCTGAAAGACCAGGTGGGCGTGTTCGTGCCCACGCACCCGATCGCGGGCAAGGAGCTCGCCGGTGTCGACCATGCCGATCCCGACCTGTACAAAGGCCGTCAGGTCATCCTCACGCCGATCGAGCGCACGCTCACGGCCCAACTGGACAAAGCGCACAAGGTCTGGGCCGCGCTGGGCTGCCATGTCAAGCAGATGTCGCCCGAGGCGCACGATGCGGCCTACGCGGCGGTAAGCCACCTGCCTCACCTGGTGGCATTTGCCTTGATGAACGGCATCCAGAGCCAGCCCCAGGCCGAGGATTTTCTGTCGCTTGCAGGTCCAGGTTTTCGCGATTTCACGCGCATCGCCGCCAGCGACCCTCTGGTCTGGCGCGACATCCTCATGTCCAACCGCGAAGAACTTCTGGCGCAATCGCGCCTGTTCCAGCGCGCCCTGCATGCGCTGGAAACCGCCATCAACGCCGACAACCCGGACGCGCTGGAGGCCTTGATCGACCAAGCCAGCAGTGCCCGCGCCCATTGGCGCATGTCCGCCATCAAGCCCCAGGGCTGAGCTCGTCCTGCGCGAGCAGCTCGCGTCACCGCGCATGTACTCCATACCCTTTCTCGATATTCCTCCCCTGGCCAGCGCCGGCGGCACCGTGCGCCTGCCGGGCTCCAAAAGCATCTCCAACCGGGTGCTGCTGCTGGCGGCACTGAGCGAGGGCCACACCGATGTGGCCGACCTGCTCGACTCCGACGACACGCAGGTGATGCTGAACGCTTTGCGCCAGCTCGGCTGCCAGATTGAACCCCAGCCCGACGGCGCCCTGCGCGTGCACGGTCTGGGCGGACAACTCCCCGTGCGACAGGCGCAACTGTTCCTGGGCAACGCCGGCACGGCCATGCGCCCACTCACCGCCGCGCTGGCCCTGCTGGCCTCCACCCACGGCGCTGAGTTCGAACTCAGCGGCGTGCCGCGCATGCACGAGCGGCCGATCGGTGATCTGGTGGACGCCCTGCGCCAGCTCGGTTGCGCCGTGGACTGCCTGGGACAGGAAGGTTACCCTCCACTCAAACTCGGCACGGGCTCACCCGAAGCGCTGCGGCTGGCAGAGCCCATTCGTGTGCGGGGCGATGTGTCCAGCCAGTTCCTCACGGCCCTGTTGCTGGCGCTGCCCCTCGTGGCACAACAGCAGGCCATCGTGATCGATGTGGTGGGCGAACTGATCTCGCGCCCCTACATTGAAATCACGCTGAACCTGCTGGCGCGCTTCGGGGTGCAGGTGCAACGCGATGGCTGGCAACGCTTCACCATCCCGGCCGGCAGCCGCTACCGCTCGCCCGGGCGCATTCCGGTGGAGGGCGACGCTTCGTCGGCCAGTTACTTCATCGCGCTGGGCGCCATCGCGCCCGGGGCCCAGGGCATCACCATCGAAGGCGTCGGCCTGTCCTCCATCCAGGGCGACATCCGCTTCATCGAAGCTGCGCGGCTCATGGGCGCCGAGATCACCGGCGAGGCCAACCGCCTGCACATCCGGCGAGGCACCTGGCCACTCCAGGCCATCGAGCTCGATTGCAACCACATCCCCGACGCCGCCATGACCCTGGCCGTGATGGCGCTTTACGCCAATGGCACCACGACGCTGCGCAACATCGCCAGCTGGCGCGTGAAAGAAACCGACCGCATCGCGGCCATGGCCAATGAATGCCGGAAGCTGGGCGCCACCGTGGAAGAAGGGTCCGACTTCATCCGCATCACGCCGCCCACTGTTTGGCGCGCCGCCAGCATCCACACCTACGACGACCACCGTGTCGCCATGTGTTTCTCGCTCGCCGCCTTCAACCCGGCGGACTTGCCGGTGCGCATCGAAGACCCGAAATGCGTCGGCAAAACCTTCCCCGACTACTTCGAAACCCTGTTTGAGGTCTGCAGCACGCCCACGCAGGCGATCCCGGTGATCTGCATCGACGGCCCCACAGCCTCAGGCAAGGGCACTCTGGCCTCTGAAGTGGCTCAGCGACTGGGCTACCACCTGCTCGACTCGGGTGCGCTGTACCGGGCCACGGCACTCGCCGCACAAGACGCCGGCGTGTCGCTGGACGACGAGCCCGCGCTCGCCCGGCTGGCCGCTCAACTGCCCCTGGCCTTTCGGGACCACAAGGTGTTTCTGGGCGGTCGGGACATCACCGACCCGCTGCGGCTGGAGTCCACGGGTGGCATGGCGTCCAAAGTGTCTCAACATCTGGCTGTGCGATCGGCCCTGCACGCCTTGCAGCAGAGCTTTCGGCGCCTGCCCGGGCTGGTGGCCGACGGGCGCGACATGGGCACGGTGATCTTCCCGGACGCGGCTTTGAAGGTGTTCCTGACAGCGACCGCCGAGCAGCGCGCCGAGCGGCGCCATAAGCAATTGATTTCAAAGGGAATTGCTGCTAACATCGACGACCTTCTGGAAGACCTGAGGGTGCGTGATTTGCGGGACTCATCCCGCACGCATGCGCCTCTCAAGCCGGCCGAAGACGCCTTGAAACTGGACAACTCCGAACTGGGCATCGAGCAATCGGTGCAAGTGGTGATGGGCTGGTGGCAAGGCAAAACGGCGTTCTCGGGAAACTGAGCGCGCTTGCACACTGGCCCTGACGGCACAGCCGGGCGCTCCCAGCCCGCATGTCTGAAGGTTCTTTTCAACCAACCCCGCGGTGTTTCGCACCGCAATGTCAACGCCGCCCACACGTCGATCCCCGCGCCAACCGAATCCATCGGTTGAAGGCGCCGACGCTGAGTGGTTTTAGGAAATTCAATGTCTGAATCTTTTGCCGCCCTGTTCGAAGAGTCCCTGAAACGCGCTGAAATGCGCTCGGGCGAAGTCATCACCGCTGAAGTTGTTCGCATCGAACACAGCCACGTGGTGGTCAACGCCGGTCTGAAGTCGGAAGCCTACGTGCCGCTGGCCGAATTCAAGAACGACCTGGGTGAACTCGAAGTGCAGGTGGGCGACTTTGTGTCGGTCGCCATCGATTCCGTGGAAAACGGTTTCGGCGACACCCTGCTGTCGCGCGACAAGGCCAAGCGCCTGGCCTCGTGGATGTCGCTGGAGAAAGCACTCGAGTCGGGCGAATTCGTCACCGGCACGACCTCCAGCAAGGTCAAGGGCGGCCTCAAGGTCATGGTCAACGGCATCAGCGCCTTCCTGCCGGGCTCGCTGGTCGACAGCCGTCCGACCAAGGACCTGACCCCGTACGAAAACAAGACC
>JAJNQE010000034.1 GCA_021154985.1 Hydrogenophaga sp. | reverse complement strand
GCCCCCCTTCAGGGGGGAGCGCCGTGAGGCGCGCGGGGGGGTCAGCCGAGTTCTGCGATCAGCTCGATCTCCACACAGGCGCCCATCGGCAACTGCGCCACGCCGAACGCACTGCGCGCGTGCGCACCCACCGGGCCGAACACCTGGCCCAGCAATTCGCTGCAGCCGTTGGTGACGAGGTGCTGTTCGGTGTAGGTGGCGGTGGAGTTGACCAGGCTCATCACCTTGACGATGCGCTTGACGTCGTCGAGCGTTTTGCCGGCGGCCAGGCAGGCGGCGGCCAGGGTGCCGAGCAGGTCGATGGCCACAGCGCGGGCGGCGGGCTTGGCTTCGTCGGTGGTCATCGTCAGGCCGAGTTGCCCGACCCATGGCTTGCCGTCCTGTCTGGCGATGTGGCCGCTGAGAAACACGAGGTTGCCGGTCTGCACGAAGGGCACGTAGGCCGCAGCGGGCACCGAGACGGGCGGCAGGACGATGCCGAGTTGGGACAGCTTGTCGTAAATGCTCATGGGAGGGCTCCTGAAGAATGAGCGGCCCATTCTAATGACGGCCCCCTGCGCGAGGCCGTCTGCAGGCGCATCAGTCCTGCGGTGGCGAGGCCTGTGCTTCGAGCGCCTTCAATTCGTCGGGTGGTGCCACCGTCACCGCCACTTGCAATGTGTGGCCGGCACCGCTCTGGATGACGCCGCGCATGGGCGAAACATCGCCAAAATCGCGGCCGGTGGCCAGCGTCACGTAGTCCTCGCCCGGGCTGCCCCAGCCGCAGCGGTTGTTGGTGGGGTCGAAGTCGAACCAGGCGCCGGTGGTGTCGGACTCATCATCCGAGTCGCTCACGATCGGTACGTACACCGACACCCAGGCGTGCGAGGCGTCGGCGCCGATCAGTCGCACCTTGCCGGGTGCCGGGCGCGTGAGCAGGTACCCGCTCACATAGCGCGCGGGCAGGCCCAATGTGCGCAGGCAGCCCAGCATGATGTGGGCGAAGTCCTGGCACACGCCCTTGCCCTGGGCAAGCGCGTCGAGCGCGGGGGTGTTCACCTCGGTGCTGGCGGTCTCGTAGGTCAGCTCGGTGTGGATCAATTCCATGAGGGCCTGGGCCGCGGCCAGCGCAGGCAGGCCGGGCTTGAACACGGGGCGGGCGAAGGCGGCAAATGCGTCGTCGCGCGGCACATAGGGCGATGCGAACAGGAATTCGGCTGCGGGGTCGAAGGGCGCGTTGGCCCGGTAGCGGAAATGCTCGCGCACGCGCTCCCAGGTCATGCCGCGCCAGGGCGGGGCCTGTGGCAGTGGCTGGTGCGCGCTGGTCTCCACCAGGCTGTCGGCTTCCACCGTGAGCACGCTGTGGGTGGCTTGCAGCGAAAAGAAGGTGCGCAGGTTGCCGAACACGTCGGTGGTCTGACTGAGCGCCGCCGGCATCGGGTCAATGCGCAGTTCGTTGTCGATCAGGCGCTGGTGAGGTGTCTGCAGCGGACACAGGTGCACCATGTGCTGCGCCAGGTCGATCGAGCCGTGGTAGCGGTAGCGGGTGCGGTGGAGGATTCGAAGTAACACGTCATGCACCCAGGGACTGGTTGCGCAGATCGGCGTGGCTGAAGTGCAGACGGCTGAGCTCGTTGGAGAGTTCCACCGCCGCTATCTCGCAGCCGTCCAGCAATTCGGCCAGTTCGCTCCAGACGCGCAGGCCTTCAGGGTTGCGTTGCCAGTTGCTCAGGTCGGGCAGCACCCAGGTGTCGGGGTTGGGCAGGCCCTGGGCCAGCACCGCGTCTTGGGGCGTGGCGCTGCGGGCCAGTTTGGCCAGCCGCGAGCGCAGCGTCTGCACCACCCAGGCCAGCGAACGGGGGTTGTCGCGGTCCATCACCAGCAGGTCGATCAGCGCCACCATGTCGCGCCGCTGCTGGTACTGCGCGTGGAAGGTGATGGTGCTGTCGAACAGCGCGACCACGGCCTCGAAGCCGGCCTGGTCGTGCACGCACCCGTGTTCGAGTGCGAGCGACAAGGCGCGCGAGAGCGTGATGAGGCGCTCGATGTGGCGGCCCATGGAGAGCAGGCGCCAGCCGTCGTCGTGCACCATGCGGTCGGTTTGTGAGCCGGTGATGGCCGCCAGCAGTTCGCTGGTGCTCTGCAGCGCCGTGAGGGCTTCGGCGGTGGCGTATTCGGCGTCGGTCGACAGGGCGGCACAGTCGCGTGCAAAGCCGGTTTCGGTGCGCTCGATCAGGTGCCAGTGTTCTTGCGACAGGCGCTCGCGCACCTGCGAGGCCGCGGCCTTGAGCGCGCGCAGGTTGAAGCCCACGCTGTGCGACTGGGCAAACAGCGGATCGGTCGCTTTGGGTGAGAGCGCTGCGATGAGGCTGCGCGCGAACACGCGGGGCGATGCGGTGGCGGCCGGAACTTCGGAGACCACCAGCGAGTTCTCGGTGGCGGTGGCGGTCAGCCAGGCCATGAGCGGGCGCGAGTTGGGTTCTTCGCCACCCAGGTGGTTGAGCACGATCTGCGCGAGGCGCAGGCTGTTTTCGGCGCGCTCGGTGTAGCGGCCCAGCCAGAACAGGTTTTCGGCTGCGCGGCTGGTCACCGGGCGCTTCTGCTGAGCCAGCGCGAGTGTGCTGGGCGCCGATTGCAGCAAGCTGGTGTGGTCGACCGGGCCGTCGGTGAGCACCCAGCAGTCCGCGCTGCTGCCACCGCGCTGCATGGCGGCGATGAGTTCGCCGCGCTGCGCCAGGCGCACCAGGCCACCGGGCAACACGCGCCAGGAGCCCGCACCGTCGGCCAGCGCAAACACGCGCAGCATGGCCGAGCGGGGCATGAGCCGTTCGCCCGACCAGGTGGGCGTTTGCGAGAGCGGCAGCCACGACTGCACGGTGTAATGGTCGGGGTGGCGCGCCATGCGGCCCGACCATTCGTCGAGCTCGCGCTCGCTCAGGCTCTGGCCCATGGCGGTGTCCAGGCCCGAGCGCGGGTAGGTGGGCTTGATCACACTGCCCTTGATGAGCGGCAGCACCTCGCGCAGGGCCGCGTCTTCACCGCACCACCAGGTGGCCAGCGAGGGCATGGCGAGTTCTTCGCCGAGCAGGTGGCGGCTGATGGCGGGCAAAAAGCCGAGCAGGGCGCTCGATTCGAGGGGCGCGGAACCGGGCGCGTTGGCCAGCAGCAGGTTGCCCGCGCGCAGCACCTGCAGCAGTCCGGGCACGCCCAGGCGCGAGTCGGAGCGCAGCTCCAGCGGGTCGAGCCACTCGTCGTCCAGTCGCTTGATGAGGGCGTGCACCGGCTCCAGGCCGCTGAGCGTCTTGAGGTACAGGCGCTGGTCGCGCACGGTGAGGTCGTTGCCTTCCACCAGCGTGAGGCCGAGGTAGCGCGCGAGGTAGGCGTGTTCGAAGTAGGTTTCGTTGTACGGGCCGGGCGTGAGCAGTGCGATGCGCGCGTTCTCGCCCTCGGGCGCCATGCGTTTGATGCCGTCCATGAGCGCGCGGTAGCTCGCGGCCAGGCGCTGCACCTTCATGCCGGCAAACGCCTTGGGAAATTGCCGCGCGATCGCGATGCGGTTTTCCAGCAGGTAGCCCAGGCCCGACGGCGCCTGCGTGCGCTGGCCCACCACCCACCAGCGGCCATCGGGTCCGTGGGCCAGATCAAAGCCCACGATGTGCAGCCAGGTGTCGCCCGGCGGTTTCACACCCTGCATGGAGCGCAGGTACCCCGGGTGGCCTTGCACCAGCGCGGCGGGCAGCAGCGCGCGCTTGAGCAGCTCGCGTTCGCCGTAGAGGTCGCCCATGATGGCGTTGAGCAGGCGGGTGCGCTGCAACACACCGGTTTCGATCTGCGCCCAGTCTTGCGGGCCGACAAGCATGGGGAAAAGGTCGAGTGCCCAGGGGCGCTGCAGGCCTGCCGAAGCGTCAGCGTAGACGTTGTAGGTCACGCCGTTGTCGCGGATCTGGCGCTGCAGGTTGTCGCTGCGGCGGTTCAGGTCCTTGAAGCCATCGGTGCCGATGTGCTCGAAAAAGCTGGACCACGGTGCGGCCAAGGCATCGCTGTCGGGCTTGCCGTCGGCACGCAGCTCGTCGCGATGTCCCGGGTCGGCGGGGACCGACAAGGACAAAGCCCAGTCGCCGGGGTTCTCGGGACTGAGCTCGTCAAACAGGGAGTCGGAGGCGTCGTGGTTCACTGCACCCGAGTATGCCCGGTGGCCTCCAGGCGCCGAGACGCCGGGTTCGCCGCCTTGTTGCTTCCGTCACACAAGGGGTTTCACCCGGCGAGCGGTCAGTAGCGCAGGTCCAGCGTGGTGGGGAACTCGCGGCTGCTGGTGGCCGGCTTCACATCCATGTGACCCGGCGTGTGCCCCATCTGGAAGAAACGCGACATGCGCCGGCTCTCGGCCTCGTAGGCGTTGATCGGGAAGGTGTCGTAGTTGCGCCCGCCCGGGTGTGCCACGTGGTATTGGCAGCCTCCCATGGAGCGCTTCATCCAGGTGTCGACGATGTCGAAGGTGAGCGGCGCGTGCGACGGGATCGAGGGGTGCAGCGCCGACGGTGGGCTCCACGCCTTGTAGCGCACGCCCGCCACGTATTCACCGGCGGTGCCGGTGGTCTGCATCGGAATGGCGCGGCCGTTGCAGGTGATCACGTGGCGGCTGTCATTCCAGCCTTTCACACGCACTTCAATGCGCTCCAGCGAAGAGTCCACATAGCGCACGGTGCCGCCCGGCGCGCCTTCCTCGCCCATCACGTGCCAGGGCTCCAGCGCGCTGCGCAAGGTGAGTTCGATGCCGCGCGCAGCGACCTGGCCGACCATGGGGAAGCGGAATTCGAAGTGGGGATCGAACCAGGCCATGTCGAACTGGTAGCCAAAGTCTGCGAGGTCGGTGAGCACGTCTTCGAAATCCATGCGCACGTAGGTGGGCAGCAGGTAGCGGTCGTGCAGCTCGGTGCCCCAGCGGGTGAGGCGGCCGTGCCACGGCTTCTGCCAGAAGCGCGACACCAGGGCGCGCAGCAGCAGTTGCTGCGCAATGCTCATGCGGGCGTGCGGCGGCATTTCAAACGCGCGCAGTTCCAGCAGACCCAGGCGGCCGGTGGGGGAGTCGGGCGAGTACAGCTTGTCGATGCAGAACTCGCTGCGGTGCGTGTTGCCCGTCACGTCGATCAGGATGTTGCGCAGTGTGCGGTCCACCATCCAGGGCGGCATGTGGTCGCCGTAGGTGGTGCGGTTCTTCTCGATCTGGGCGAGGGCAATCTCCAGCTCGTACAGCTGGTCGTTGCGCGCCTCGTCCACACGCGGCGCCTGGCTGGTCGGGCCGATGAAGAGGCCGCTGAACAAGTACGACAGCGAGGGGTGGTTGTGCCAGTAGGCGATCAGGCTGCCGAGCAGCTCGGGTTTGCGCAGGAAGGGCGAGTCGGCCGGGGTGGCGCCACCCATCACGAAGTGGTTGCCGCCGCCGGTGCCGGTGTGGCGGCCATCGGTCATGAACTTCTCTGCGCACAGCTTGGTCTGGTGCGCGGCCTCGTACAGGAACTCGGTGTGTTCCACCAGCTCGCCCCAGGTGTGGGCGGGGTGGATGTTGACCTCCACCACGCCCGGGTCGGGCGTGATCTGCAGCATCTTCAGGCGCGGGTCGCGCGGTGGCGGATAGCCTTCCAGCACGATGCTCATGCCCAGACGCTCGGCCGTGGCTTCCACCGCGGCGAGCAGGTCCAGGTAGTCCTCCAGGTGCGCCATGGGCGGCATGAAGATGTAGAGGTGCTGGATCTTGCCGCCGCCGGCTTTTTCGGCCTTGGGGCCGTTGGCGCGGTGCGGGTCGCGCGCTTCCACGCAGAGCGCGGTGCGCGTGAGCCAGGCGGCCGACTCGGCGCGCTGCGGGAAGCGTGCCGACAAGGCTTGCGCCGGAGCGGCACCCGGGCCGGGCTGGCCGGCGCGCAGGCCTTCCACGGTCTCGGCGTCGGGGTCGAAGTCCATGCCTTGCAGGGACACCGTGCCGCCTTCGGCAAAACCGCCACCCACCTGGTGCGGCGACACCTGGTGTTTCACGGCAGCGCCGCGCGGCAACGGGTCGCGCGCGGTGTGCGGGTCTTGTTCGATGTGGTACGGGTAGTCGCTGGCCGATACCCAGGGCAGCGAGTCCAGCGGCAGGCGGTAGCCCATGGGCGAGTCGCCGGGCACGAGGTACATGCGCTCGTCGCGGAAGAACCAGGGACCGGTGGACCACACGGTGCCCGAGATGCGCGCGTAGTTGCCGGACTTGAACTTGCTTTTGCCGTTGTTGGAGAGGGCGCCTTCCGGCCCCGAGGCCTGCAGCGGCAGCACATAGCCCACGGTGGCTTCCAGGCCCTGGGTGAACACGCGGCGCAGGCGCGCGCGCTCCAGCTCGTCGTCGAGCTTGGCATCGAACGGGTCCACGTTGACCGGCAGGCGCCGCTCGCGCCACAGGTAGTAGAAGGTGTCTTCATAACCGGGCTGGATGTAGCGGTCCGTCACGCCCAGCTTGCGCGTGAGGTGGCGCACAAAACGTTCGGCGTCGGCGCTGGTGTAGTGGGATGGGT
>JAJNQE010000013.1 GCA_021154985.1 Hydrogenophaga sp. | reverse complement strand
GCTCTTCGGTGCGGGTCTGCAGCGTCTTGCGCTCGGTTTCCAGGGCCTGGTAGGCGGCCACGTCCAGAAACGGCTGTGGGCTCTTGCGCGTTTCAAGCCGCGCGACGACCCCGGGGAGGTCTTTTCTCAGTTGGACGATGTCTAGCATGCGGCGATTGTAGGTTTGGGGAAACGGAGCCCCGAGGGCTCAGCGCAGGTGCTGCAGCGGTGCGGCGTCTTCACCGTCCATCTTCAGGCCCTTGGGCAGCGGGAATTTGATGGTCTCGGTCAGGCCGTCCATGGTGCGCACGGAAATGGCGCCCAGCGCCTTGATGCGCTCGATCACCTGGCGCACCAGGATCTCGGGCGCGGAAGCACCGGCGGTCAGGCCGACGCGGCGTTTGCCTTCGAACCACTCGGCCTGCAGCTCGTCGGCGCTGTCGACCATGTAGCTCTGTGTGCCGAGCTTGATGGCGACCTCGCGCAAGCGGTTGCTGTTGGAACTGGTGGGGCTGCCCACCACGATCACGATGTCGACCTGCGGGCTCAGCAGTTTCACCGCGTCTTGCCGGTTCTGCGTGGCGTAACAAATGTCTTGCTGCTTGGGCTCGCGCACCTGCGGAAATCGCGCTTTCACCGCACTCAGGATCTCGGCCGCGTCGTCCACCGACAGCGTGGTCTGTGTCACCACCGCGAGCTTGGCGGTTTGCGCGGGCGACACGTGTGCCACGTCTTCCACGTCTTCCACCAGGTGGATGCCGTGGTCGAGCTGGCCCATGGTGCCCTCCACCTCGGGGTGTCCCTTGTGGCCGATCATGATGAACTCAAAGCCTTCGCGGTGCAGCTTGGCCACCTCCACATGCACCTTGGTCACCAGCGGGCAGGTGGCGTCAAAGATGTTGAAGCCACGCTGCTTCGCTTCGTCCTGAATGGCCTTGCTCACCCCGTGGGCCGAGAACACCAGCGTGGCGCCTGCCGGCACATCAGACAGCTCTTCGATGAAGATGGCGCCCTTGGCCTTGAGATCGTTGACCACATAGGTGTTGTGCACGATCTCGTGGCGCACGTAAATGGGCCGGCCAAACTTGGTGAGTGCGCGCTCGACGATCTCGATCGCACGGTCCACACCGGCGCAGAAGCCACGCGGCTCGGCCAGGACGATTTCTTGAGACATCGGCATCACAGCACCCCAATCAGTTGCACTTCGAACCGCACCGGTTGACCGGCCAGCGGGTGGTTGAAATCGAACAGCACGGCACCGTCTTCGCGCACCTCGACCGCGGAACCGGCGTAGCTGCCCAGGCCGTCGGGCGTGGGGAACTGCACCACATCGCCGGCCACATACCGTTCGTGCGGATCGCCCAGTTCGCTGAGCAGCTTGCGCGCCACCCACTGCACCATCTCGGGCTGGCGTTCGCCGAAGGCCTCCCCTGCAGCCAGCTCGATCACGGTGTGGGACCCCTCTTCCAGGCCCATCAGGCGCTGCTCGATCGCGGGCGAGAGTTCACCCATGCCCAGGCTCAGCGTGGCCGGTTTGCCGGCAAAGGTGTCGATGATCACCTGACCCTGCGGACCGGACATGCGGTAGTGCAGCGTGAGGAAAGAGCCTTCTTGGACTTGGGGCATGAGAGGGTTGGACAGCAGGTGGGGGAGTGTGGCGCACAGGGCCCCGAACCGGGGCGCAGCAGGCGGCGTTGAGCCCGTATTGTAAAAAGCGGGCTGCATCAGGGAGAAAACAGCATGGATGGCCTTGTCATGGTCGGGCTCAAGAGCCTGCCGCTCGATGCGCGACCGCGCGAAAAACTGCTCGCACGTGGTCCGGGCGCCCTCAGCGACGTGGAGCTGCTCGCACTGCTGCTGCGCACCGGCATCCGCGGCAAACACGTGGTGCAACTCGCGCAGGAACTGCTGGAGCACTTTGGCGGCATGGCCGGCCTGCTGCACACCAGCGCCGAGGCGCTCAAGCAGATCAAGGGCCTGGGTCCGGCCAAGCGCGCCGAGGTGCTGGCCGTGCTCGAACTCGCCCGCCGTGCCCTCACCCAGCGCCTGCAGGAAAAAACCCTGATGGAGAACCCGCAGGCTGTGCGCGAATACCTGCAGTTGCAGCTCGGCGGACGCCAGCACGAGGTGTTTGCCGTGCTCTTCCTCGACACCCAAAACCGGCTGCTGGCGCTCGAAGAGCTGTTTCGCGGCACCCTGACGCAAACCAGTGTGTACCCGCGCGAGGTCGTGTTGCGTGCCCTGCACCACCACGCCGCGGCCGTGGTGCTCGCGCACAACCATCCCAGCGGCACAGCCCTGCCCTCGCGCGCCGACGAAGCGCTGACGGCCACCCTCAAGTCGGCCCTGGCGCT
This sequence comes from Hydrogenophaga sp., assembly GCA_021154985.1. Lineage (GTDB taxonomy): Bacteria > Pseudomonadota > Gammaproteobacteria > Burkholderiales > Burkholderiaceae_C > Hydrogenophaga. Next base: position 23,171 of record JAJNQE010000013.1, on the reverse strand, counting down.
GGTGGACGTGAAGGTGCTCGACCACTTCATCGTCACGCGCAACCACGCTGCGTCCATGGCCGAAATGGGCCTGATCTGAGCCCCCAGGGTTGATCGGGTTGCCGGCCGGCCAAGGGCACGCACTCCGTCACAATCGCGCCATGAAAGTCAACACGCTGGCCGACCTGAAAACGCTCAAACGCGTGATGGCCGAGCGTGCAGCGGCGGAGGCCGCCCGGCGCGAAGCCGCGCGCCAGCTTGAACGGCAGCGAGAACGCGAGCGCCGCCTGTTCGCGCTGGCCGTGGGCCCTGTGCAGCCCATCCTGAACCCGGGCCGCATCGAACCGCGCCCGGTGCCGGTGGAGCCCCTGCCGCTGCAGCGCCAGCTGGACGAAGCCTCGGTGATGCGCGAAGCCTTGAGCGACGAGTTCGACATCGAGACCCTGCTGCACACCGACGAGATGCTGAGCTACCGCTGCCCCGGCATCGGGGCGGACGTGATGCGCAAGCTGCGCGAAGGCGGCTGGAGCATCCAGCGCCAGATCGACCTGCATGGCCTGCGCACCGACGAAGCCCGCGAAGCCCTGGGCCGCTTCATCCGCGAAGCCCACCAGCAAGGCCTGCGCTGCGTGCGTGTGGTGCACGGCAAGGGTCTGGGTTCACCCGGCCGCACCCCGGTGCTGAAAAGCCGTGTGCTGCGCTGGCTGGTGCAAAAGAACGAGGTGATGGCGTTTGTGCAGGCGCGCCCGGCCGAGGGTGGGGCCGGGGCGCTGGTGGTGTTGCTGAAATCGGGCGGCGCCTGATGCTCAGCGCGGCGTGAGCCGCATCTCACCCTGCAAGATCTGGATGTCGAAGCGCGAGAGGAAGCTCTGGCCGAGCAGCGCCTTGTCGTTGTCTAGCCCCACCAGACCCACCGCCACCGTGGTGCCGTTCAGGCCCAGGTGGCCGGCCTGCACCGGCACCTGGCGCACGACCCGGCCTTGCAACGGTCCGTTGGCGGTTTGGAAGGTGACGTTCTGCCCGCCTTCGAGGTTCGCCCGGCGTGCAAAGTCTTCGCTCACGGTCACAGAGCTGGCGCCGGTGTCCACCAGAAAGGTCACGGCCTGCCCATTGACCTGCCCCGCCATCCGGAAGTGACCGTCACGCCCGCGGGGAATCACCAGCTCGCCCTGCGCATTGGCGAAAGGCTGGCTGCCGGCTTCCCGGCGTTGCTCCACATGCTCGAAACCCAGATACAACAGGCCCATGAGCGCCAGCCAGAACGCCGCGATGCCCAGCGCACCCCGTCGCGCCGTCTGCGCCACGCTGGGAATCCGGTCGGTCATCCATGGGACCCGGGTTGGTTGCGCATCCAGTCTGCCGTCTGGAAAAAGCTGGTCTTGAGCCGCTCGCGCAGCACCGCGTCCACCCCCGTCTCGCCCATGGCCTGGTCCATGCAGGCGAGCCACTGGTCGCGCTCCTGCACGCCGATCGAGAACGGCATGTGGCGCATGCGCAGGCGCGGGTGGCCGAATTTTTCGGTGTAGTGCTGTGGACCTCCGAGCCAGCCGCAAAGGAACCAGAACAGTTTCTGCCGGGCGTCCTGCAGCGTGTTGCCGTGGGCCAGGCGCAGTTCCTTGTAGCCGGGTTCAATATCCATGAGGTCGTAGAAACGGTCGACCAACGCGCGCACCTTCTCTTCGCCACCAATCCATTCAAACGGCGTGGCAAACGGTGCGGGTTCTTGAATCTGTGTCGTCATGCTGCGGCCTTGCGCAAGGTTTCCACCACCGGGGTGCGCAACACGCTGCGCAGCCCCCACCAGCCGGCCACCAGGGCCAGCACCGCGCCCGCCACGGCGCCGCCCAGCGGCACCCACGGCGACGCTGTCCATGAGAACTGGAACACATAGCGCGCCAGCGCCCAGCCCACGGCCACGGCCACGCTGGACGCGAGGAAGCCCGCCAGCAGGCCCACACCCAGCAGCTCGATGCGCTGCACCTGGCGCAGCAGACTGGAGCCCGCGCCCACGGCGCGCAGGCTGGCGAACTCGCGCTCGCGTTCACCGCGTGTGGCGGTGATGGCGGCGAGCAGCACCACCAGGCCGGCGGCGAGCGTGAAGGCAAACAGGAACTCCACCGCGCTGATGACCTGGCCCAGCACGCGCTGCACCTGCGCAATGGTCTGGCTCATGTCGACGTTGGTGATGTTGGGAAACTGGCGCACCAGCGTGTTGTCGAAACTGGCGCCGGCAGCGCTCGCGCCGTCGGGCGCGCGGAAGGCGCTGATGAAGCTCACCGGCACGTCGGGCACCTCGGCCAGCGGAAACACCACGAAGAAGTTGACGCGCATGGAGCCCCAGTCGACCTTGCGCAGGCTGGTGATGCGGCCTTCGGTGAGTTGCCCGCCGATGTCGAAGCCCAGGCGGTCGCCGAGCTTGAGGCCCAGGGTTTCGGCCAGGCCTTCTTCCACGCTGAGGGCGTCGGCCTCGTTGTCGGTCCACTTGCCCTGCACCACCGGGTTGTTGTCGGGCAGGGTGGCGGTGTTGGAGAGGTTGAACTCGCGGTCCACCAGGCGGGCGGCGCGGTCGTCGGTGTAGTCCTCGGGCTTCACGGCCGCGCCGTTGATGCTGACCAGCCGGCCGCGGATCATGGGGTACCAGTCGAAGCGCTCCACGCCGGCGGTGCGCAGCGCCTGCTGGAACTCGGGGCCCTGCTCGGGCTGCACGTTGATCACAAAGCGGTTGGGCGCGTCGGGCGGGGTGGCGTTGCGCCAGCTTGAAATCAGGTCGGTGCGCAGCAGCACCAGCAACACCAGCGCGAGCAGGCCGACCGACAGCGCGCTGATCTGTACCACCGCATACGCCGGGCGCGCCGAGAGCTGGCGCGTGGCCATCACGAGCGCGCGCGGCGCGGTGGCTTCGTTCACGCTGGCGCGCAGCAACCGCACGGCGGCATAACTCGCAGCGGCAAACAGCAGCACGGCGGCCGCGAAGCCGCCCACCGCGATGCCACCCAGCAACACATCGCGGCTGGCGGCGAGCAGCAGCGCGGCAAAGCCGGCCATGCCCAGCGCCAGCACAGCCAGCGTGGCGGGCTTGAGTTGGCCGACATCGCGGCGGATCACGCGCAGCGGTGGCACCTTGGCCAGCTGCAGCACCGGCGGCAGGCCAAAGGCCATCATGAGCGTGAGGCCCATGCCCAGGCCGAGCAGGACCGGCGTGATGCCGGGCGGCGGCAGGCTGGCCTCCACCAGGCCCGCGAGCAGCACCACGAAAACGTGGTGCACCGCGTAACCAATGGCCACGCCCAGCGCGCTGGCAAACAGCCCCACCAGCGCAAATTCGAGCGTGTAGGCGCGCGCCATGGTGCCTTGCGAGAGGCCGAGCACGCGCAGCATGGCGCAGTCATCCAGATGGCGCTGCGCGAAGCCGCGCGCGGCGATGGCCACGGCCACGGCGCACAGGAGCGCGGCCAGCAGGGCCACGAGGTTGAGGAATTTCTCGGCGCGCTCCAGCGTCTGCTGCATCTCGGGGCGCCCGCCTTCGAGCGATTCGAGCCGGATGCCGCGCACCCCCGGCTTTTCCACCTCGGCCTGCGCCCACTGGTTGAAGCGGGCCACGCGGGCCTCGTCACCCACCACGGCCAGGCGGTAGTTGAGGCGGCTGGCGGGCTGCACCAGGCCGGTGGCGGGCAGATCGGCACTGTTGATCATCACGCGCGGCGCAAAGCTCATGAAGCCGGCGCCCCGGTCGGGCTCGACCACGATGACGCGAGCGATGGTGAGCGAAGAGTCGCCCAGCAGCAGGGGCTGGCCCATCTGCAGGTTCAGCGAGGCGAGCAGCGCGGCGTCGACCCAGGCCGTGCCGGGCGCGGGGATGTCGCGCGTGGGCGCATCAGTGGCGGTGGGCGACTCGGCCACGCGCAGGCTGCCGCGCAGCGGATAACCCTCACCCACCGACTTCAATGCCACCAGCCGGGCGCCACCGCCCTCTTCCTCGCGTGCACGGCCCATGGTGGGAAAGTTCAGCGTCTGTGCCACGGTCAGCCCCAGCTCGCGGGCCTGCTGCTCAAAGGCCGGCGGTGGCGCGTTGTCGCTGCTGATGACCACATCGCCGCCGATGAGGGCCCGCGCATCGCGCGACAGGCCGCCCTGCAGCCGGTCGGCAAAGAAGCCCACCGCCGACAAGGCCGCCACGGCCAGCGTCACCGCCAGCATCAGCAGCCGCAGCTCGCCGGCCCGCCAGTCGCGGACCAGGGAAGACCAGCCCAGGGTCCAGAAGCGGATGGGCAGGGAGGTGGTGGGTGTACTCATTCGAAGAACCTTATCGCATCCACAAAAGCCACACGTCCGACCGGCGCGAAGTGCATTGGTTCAGAACGCCGCGGGAATGGCTTTGCCAGACCGCAGGCGTTGCCCCTGAGGGGTGACGCGCCGCAGGCGCGGCGCGGGGGGAGCACTACTTGGTTCCAAAAATTCGATCGCCTGCGTCTCCGAGTCCCGGAACGATGTACCCGTGCTCATTCAAGCCACGGTCCACCGAGGGGGTGTAGATCGGCACGTCGGGGTGCGCGTCGTGGAAGGTCTTGATGCCTTCGGGGCAGGTGACCAAGCAGACAAAACGGATTGAGCGCGGGCCGGTTTTTTTGAGCCGGTCGACCGCCGCCACGGCCGAATTGCCGGTGGCCAGCATCGGGTCGAGCACGATCACGTCGCGCTCGTGCATGTCCTGCGGCATCTTGAAGTAATACTCCACCGCCTTCAGCGTGGCCGGGTCGCGGTACAGGCCGATGTGGCCCACGCGCGCGCCCGGGATCACCTGCAGCATGCCGTCCAGGAAACCGTTGCCGGCCCGCAAGATGGAGGCGAGCACGACCTTCTTGCCGTCGATCACGCGCGACTGCATTTTTTCCAGCGGCGTTTCGATCTCGATGGTCTGCATCGGCATGTCGCGCGTGATCTCGTAGGCGAGCAAGGCGCTGAGCTCGTGCACCAGCTCGCGGAAGCTCTTGGTGCTGGTGTCCTTGCGGCGCATCAGCGTGAGCTTGTGCTGCACCAGGGGATGGTCAATGACGTGGACGTCTCGGCTCATGGGGAACTCTCGGCTAAAAAAAGTGAGCCGAGTTTATGCCCGAACCCCCGGGAGCATGCCGAGGGAGGGTGGTCAGGCCACGTCAGGACGGGCTGGCGGCGCGCTCTCGCACAGCGGGCGCCGGGGGTGGCATCGCGTCAAGCACCAGACGCTCGGGGTGTGCGTAACAGAGAAAGTGTTTGTTGGTGGCGCGCCCGATGGCGCACAGGCCCACGCGCTGCGCCACATCGAGCCCCATCTGCGTGATGCCGCTGCGCGAAACCACCACGGCCACGCCCATCTGGGCCGACTTGATCACCATCTCGCTGGTGAGGCGCCCGGTGGTGTAGAACACCTTCTCGCTGGTGCGATCCGGCGCCGGGCCGCCCCAAGCCGGATCAGCCCCCTCGGGGGGCAGCGAACCACGCACAGCGGGGAGCGTGGGGGCTTGTTGCAGTGCCATCCAGCCTGCAATGGTGTCCACGGCGTTGTGGCGGCCCACGTCTTCCACGAACAGCTGCAGTTCTTCGTCGCGGAACAGCGCACACGCGTGCACCGACCCGGCAGACTTGTAGGTGCTCTCTTTCAGCCGGATGGCGTTGACGATGGCGTACAGCTGCGACTGGCGCAGCACCATGGAAGCCGGCAGCCGGATGCTGTCGATCTCGTCCATGAGGTTGCCGAACACGCTGCCCTGGCCGCAGCCGGTGGTGACCACGCGTTTGGACGTGCGCTCTTCAATGTGGTCAATGCCGTGGCGCGTTTTGACCGACGCTGCGCCCACCTCCCAATCGACGGTGATCGACTCGATCTCGTCCACCGAGGCAATGAGCCGCTGGTTGAGCAGATAGCCCAGCACCAGCCATTCGGGGTGGGCGCCCAGCGTCATGAGCGTGACCAGTTCGCGCTTGTCTACATACACGGTGAGATCGCGCTCGGCGGGAATGAAGATCGATTCGCGCTCACCCAGCTGGTTCATGACCTCGACTTCGCGGGTCAGCGGGGCGTGGGCCTGGGTGAGGTGGGGCAACGGCATGGGAACAGGCTACAACAGATTCGATGGCGACAAAGTCAAAGGGCCGGCACCCAAAGGCACGGCCCTTTCAGACACAGGCCACCCGGCAACGGGCAGCGCAGTGGCGACTCACTTGCCGGTGGGGGCGGCAGCGGGCGCCTTGCCGCTGGGTGGGGTGGCGGCTGTGGCGGCCGGCGAGTGGGCACCTGCCGCTTCGACGGGTTTGGCCACGGCCACGGCAGCGGCTGCCACGTACGTGAACGGGCCGGGGTCGGCACAGGCCGGCAGCGCCGCGGCAGGCTTCACCGACTTGCCGGTGGAGGCTGCGGTCTTGAAGTAGTTGCCGGCCGCGCGGTCCATCGAGAGGCACAGCTTGTAGCTTTCCACCTTGGCGGCCCAGGCGGTCCTGGCCTTGGCTTCTTCGGCTTTGGCTTTGGCCTCGTCGGTCAACACAGGCGCGGGCAGCTTGGCGAACACGGACGTGGCCAACAGCATCGAGAGGCACAGAAGGCTGCGTTTCATGGGATTTCCTTGTCTCAGAAAAGAAGGTGACGCTCAGGCTGCGCGGGGCGCGTCGCTGGCCGCGGCAGCGGCTGCAGCCGTGCGGTGCGCAGGGATCTTGCCGGCCTTGATGTCGTCGTACCAGAGTTCGTGGTGTTCCTTGGCCCAGGTCTCGTCCACATAGCCGGTCTTCATGGCTTTGTAGGCACCTTCCATGCCGATGGTGCCCATGTAGATGTGGCCGAGGAACATGGCCATCATCAGCACCGTGGCCACGCCGTGGATCATGTGAGCCACCTGCATGTTGGCGCGGGTGTAGTCCACCGCCGGCACGATCTTGTCGAGGAACACGCCGGAACCCACCACGAGCAAGCCGAGGAAGAACACGCCGCCCCAGAACACGACCTTCTCGCCCGCGTTGAAGCGGTGCGAAGGCACTTCGGCGCCACCGAACAGGCCGCCGGCTTTCATGATCCAGGCAAAGTCTTCCTTGCTGGGCCAGTTGTCCTTGAGGAAGGTGAAGAACACCACCACCAGCGACACCGCGAACAGCGGGCCGGCGAAGTTGTGCATGTTTTTCAGGGCATAGGTCAGCCAGCCGAACAGCGTGCTGCCGATGATCGGCAGCAAGAAAAACTTGCCGAACGCCATGACGATGCCGGACACCGCCAGGACCACGAAGGTGATGGCGTTGACCCAGTGGGCGGCGCGTTCGACGTACGTGAAGCGCTCGATGACACGGCCGGTCTCGCTGCCGTGCAGCTTGATCGTGCCCTTGCCGAAGTAGAACAAGGCCAGCGCCACCGCAGCGATCAGCAGCAGCGAGCCGCCGTAGGGAATGATCCAGTTGTTGCGCACCTGGCGCCAGGCTTCACCCGCGTTGGTGAGGCTGGAGCCGGGGTACTGCACAAAGCCCTGGATCATGTTGCCCGCTTCGGGGTACGGCAGGCTGGTGTAGCCGGTCACACCCTTGCCCACATCGCGCCACATGGGTGCGTTGTTGCCGGGCTGGACCTGACCGCGCTGGGCGTTGGTCTGCTCGCTGTACTTGGGGTCGGTGGACGCGTCGGGGGCGATCTCGAAAATGTTGGCGCTCTTGATGCCGCCAGACTGCGTGGCAGCGGGTGCCGTCACGGCCGGTGGGGCCGGGTCGTCCTGCGCGGGCGCTTTGGAAGCTTGCGCATTCGCCACACCGGCGCTGAGCGCGAGCAAGGCACCCGCCAGAAAGGCAGGCGATGCGAGCTGGCGCAAGCCAGCGGTCAAAAACCGTTGCATACAGCGTTCCTCGTCACTTGGACATGCGGGTGTAGTCGTTCTGGCCGTACTGCGCACGCGCCTTGAGCTGCTGCTCCCAGCTGGCTTTGTCGCCGGTGCTCCAGCCGCTTTGAACGTACTGGCTCTTGCCCACGCCGGTGTAAGGAGCGCCGTCTTGTTTGACACCCGCGCCGTTCATTTCCTGCGGCTGGTCGCCGCAGGCCACCAGGCCCAGGGTCAGCGTTGCGGCTGCGATGGAGAAGATGAAACGCTGGCTCATGATTTGGTCCCTTGTGCGGTGCCGTAGGCGGTGCCCCAGCCCCAGACCTCGGCGCCCTTGCCACGCTGCAGCACGCGGCTGCGGAAGATGTCGGCCACCACGTCGCCGTCGCCGGCGAGCAGGGCTTTGGTCGAGCACATTTCGGCGCAGGCCGGCAGCTTGCCTTCGGCAAGGCGGTTGCGGCCGTATTTCTCGAACTCGTCCTGGCTGCCGTGGGCCTCGGGGCCACCGGCGCAGAAGGTGCACTTGTCCATCTTGCCGCGCACACCAAAGGTGCCTTGCGACGGGAACTGGGGCGCGCCGAACGGGCAGGCGTACGAGCAGTAGCCGCAGCCGATGCACACGTCCTTGTCGTGCAGCACCACGCCTTCGTCGGTGCGGTAGAAGCAGTTGACCGGGCACACCGCCATGCAGGGCGCGTCGCTGCAGTGCATGCAGGCCACCGAGATGGACTTTTCGCCGGGCACACCGTCGTTGAGGGTGACCACGCGGCGGCGGTTCACGCCCCACGGCACCTCATGTTCGTTCTTGCAGGCGGTCACGCAACCGTTGCATTCGATGCAGCGCTCGGCGTCGCAGATGAATTTCATTCTTGCCATGTTTTTCTCCTGTTGCAGCGGGGCGGGTGCTTACGCACGCTCCACATTGCAGATCGTGGTCTTGGTTTCCTGCATCATCGTGACGATGTCGTAGCCGTAGGTGGTGGCCGTGTTGACCGCCTCACCACGCACCACCGGCATCGCGCCGTCGGGGTAGTAGGGCTTCATGTCTTCGCCTTGCCAGCGGCCAGAGAAGTGGAACGGCAGGAACACCGTGTCTTCGCTCACCCGCGGGGTCACCAGCGCCTGCACGTTGATGCGCGCGCCGGTCGGGCTGCTCACCCACACACGCTCGCCGTTGCGAATACCGCGAGCAGCCGCCGTGGCCGGGTTGAGTTCCACGAACATTTCCTGCTGCAGCTCGGCCAGCCAGGGGTTGGAGCGGGTTTCCTCGCCACCACCCTCGTACTCGACAAGCCGGCCCGAGGTCATGATCAGCGGGAATTTCTCGTGCAGCTTCTCTTCGACGTTCTTGGCCTGCAGCGACTTGTACAGGATGGGCAGGCGCCAGCGGGTCTTCTGGTCGTCGTGGCTAGGGTACTTGGCCACCATGTCGGGGCGGATGCCGTAGATCGGTTCGCGGTGCTGCGGAATCGCATCGGGGAAGTTCCACACCACGGCACGGGCCTTGGCGTTGCCGAACGGGTGGCAGCCGTGGGCCATGGCCACACGAATGATGGCGCCCGTCGGGTCGGTCTTCCAGTTCTTGCCTTCGGCGGCTTTCTGTTCGGCCTCGGAGAGGTCGGCCCACCAGCCCAGCTTCTTGAGCAGCACGTGGTCGAACTCGGGGTAGCCGGTGGTGATTTCAGAACCCACCGAGTGCGAGCCGTCTTCGGCCAGCAGGCTCTTGCCGTCGCGCTCCACGCCGAAGTTCGCGCGGAAGTTGCCGCCGCCGTCCATGACGTGCTTGGAGGTGTCGTACAGGTTGGGCGAACCAGGGTGCTTGATCTCGGGCGTGCCGTAGCAAGGCCATGGCAGACCGAAGTAGTCACCGCTCATGTCGTAGCCGGTTTCCTTGTCGACAACCTTGCCCTTGGCCTTGAGCGTCTTCACGTCGAAGGCGTTCATGTTGCGCATGTGGGCCTTCAGGCGCTCCGGGCTCTGGCCGGTGTAGCCGATGGTCCAGACCGACTTGTTGATTTCGCGCAGGATGTCCTCGGGCACGGGCTCGTCCATACCTTTGACCTGCTGCATCTTGTAGTTCTTGCTGAGCTCCTTGGCGAAGCCGAGTTTTTCAGCGAACTGGTGCATGATCATGTGGTCGCTGCGGCTCTCCCACAGCGGCTCGATCACCTTCTCGCGCCACTGCAGCGAGCGGTTCGATGCGGTGCAGGAACCACTGGTTTCGAACTGCGTGGCGGCCGGCAGCAAGTACACCGCTCGGTTGGGGTTCTGGTCTTCCGGCTTGCCGGGCATGGCCGCCATCGACGCGGTGGCCGACGGATACGGGTCCACCACCACCAGCAGGTCGAGCTTGTCCATGGCGCGCTTCATCTCCAGACCACGGGTCTGCGAGTTGGGTGCATGGCCCCAGAAGAACACACCGCGCAGGTTCGGGCCCTGGTCGATCAACTCATTGTTTTCCAGCACGCCGTCGATCCAGCGCGAGACGGTGATGCCGGGCTTCTCCATCATGCCGTCGGCGTACTTGGACTTGATCCAGTCGTAGTCCACGCCCCAGGTGGCGGCGAAGTGTTTCCACGAACCAGCGGCCAGGCCGTAGTAGCCGGGCAGCGAGTCGGGGTTCGGACCCACGTCGGTGGCGCCCTGCACGTTGTCGTGGCCGCGGAAGATGTTGGTGCCGCCGCCGCTCTTGCCCACGTTGCCCAAGGCCAGCTGCAAGATGCAGGTGGCGCGCACCATGGCGTTGCCGATGGTGTGCTGGGTCTGGCCCATGCACCACACGATGGTGGCGGGCTTGGCTTCGGCCAGCATCTTCGCCACTTTGAACATCTGCTCTTCGCCCACGCCGCAGGCTTCTTCAACCGCTGCGGGCGTCCACTTGGCCATCACGTCGGCCTTCACAGCCTCCATGCCGAACACGCGGTCGTTGATGTACTGCTTGTCTTCCCAGCCGTTCTTGAACACGTGGTACAGGAGGCCGAAGAGGAAAGGAATGTCGGTGCCGGAGCGGATGCGCACGTACTCGTCGGCCTTGGCCGCGGTGCGGGTGAAGCGCGGGTCGACCACGATCATCTTGCAGCCGGTTTCCTTGGCGTGCAGCATGTGCAGCATGGACACCGGGTGCGCTTCAGCCGCGTTGGAGCCGATGTACAACGCGCACTTGCTGTTCTGCATGTCGTTGTACGAGTTGGTCATGGCGCCGTAACCCCAGGTGTTCGCCACACCGGCCACCGTGGTGGAGTGGCAAATGCGGGCCTGGTGGTCGCAGTTGTTGGTGCCCCAGAAGCTCACGAACTTGCGCAGCAGGTAGGCCTGCTCGTTGTTGTGCTTGGAGGAGCCCACGAAGTACACCGAGTCGGGGCCGCTGGCCTCGCGCAACTCGTTCATCTTGGCGGTGATTTCGTTCAGCGCCACGTCCCAGCTGATGCGCTCGTACTTGCCGTTGACCAGCTTCATGGGGTAGCGCAGGCGGTACTCGCCGTGGCCGTGCTCGCGCAGGGCCGCACCCTTGGCGCAGTGGGCGCCGAGGTTGATGGGGGAGTCGAACACCGGCTCCTGGCGCACCCAGACGCCGTTTTCCACGATCGCGTCGGTGGCGCAACCCACCGAGCAGTGGGTGCAGATGGTGCGTTTGACTTCGATCTTGCCGGTGCCGTCGATGGACTTGCCTTCAGCGGCCTTGGCCTTCTTCACCAGCACGAGCTGCGAAGCGGCCAGACCCACGCCCACGCCCATGCCCGAGCGGCGCAAAAACGCGCGGCGGTCCATGGTGGGCAGCGCCGAGGACAAGCCTCGCTGCAGGTTGTGGACAAACGTGGAATGCACGCGCGAGGCGTGTCCACCTGTGGAGGATGATTTTTTGGTCAGCAGCATGGTTTTGCCTCCTGATGAGTCGCTGGGCAAGGCGCCTTGAGAGCAACTTGCGCCCCGTTGCGGGACAGCGAACGAACGAGAACGTGGGGATTCAAGGAACAGCCGTCCGCTCAGATGCGGGTGGTCTGGTAATACTGTTTGACGTGATCGCTGAGGCTGTAACCGCCGCCTTTGGTGGGTGCGGGTTTGGCCTCGATGGCAGCGGTTTCTTCAACCGGCGCGCGGGGGATCAGGGTGGCTGCTGCGGCGAGTGCGCCGACCGTGGACGCACCTGCGAACAGGGTGCGCCGGTTCAGGCCGGCGCGTTCGGCACCTGCGGTCGGGCGGGAGGGCTTGGTCATGCAGATCTCCAGGTTGAAATGGGCCCGCCAACACAACGTGCGGACCTTTTGCATACGTGGAATCTACCGCCTGCGAATGGGGGTTGCAAGGTGGTGCATACCCAGCCGGGCACCCCTGCCAGATGGCAATGAGAACCCTTCTCATGCGGCATTGCAGCATCCCGCCTTGCTGCGCTTTTGATAGCCAGAAGCGTGCCATAAGCCAAAGGTGTCAACGCAAATCCATCGCTGCCGGGAACGGCAGGGCGCTTCACGTTGAGCACACTCACCATCAGGCTGTTGAACGCGGCTCGCGCTTCGGGATTACCCGAATGCGCAGGCGCATCCGGGCGATCGCGTCCGGTCAGCCTGTCGCACCGGCATGCGACAAATTGTCGCGAACGACAACATGTGTCCATCGCTTTCAACACCCCGCACCATCGTGGGGTTTGCGCCAATACCCCACTGTTTTCGTAGGGCTCATCCGTAGAATCCGGCCGCGTGGATACCTCACTTTTGCCCTCCGGGCCGGAACGAACCCTGGAAGGCTGGCCCGACTGGTCCATCCTGATCGTCGACGACGAACAGGGCATGCTGAACTTTCTGGTGAAGACGCTGGCGCCGCGCTGCCACTTCGTGATGAGCGCCACCAGCGCCGAAGACGGCGCGCAGTGGCTGCGCGGCCACCATGTCGACCTTGTCATCCTCGACATCTCGCTGCCCGGCAAAAGCGGGGTGGTGTGGCTCAAGGAATTGCGTGACCAGGGTTTCACCGGCGAGGTGATCCTGATCACGGCCTTTGCCGACCTCGACACCGCCATCGAAGCCCTGCGTGCGGGCGCATCCGACTTCATCCTCAAGCCATTTCGGGTGCCGCAGATCCTGAACGCGGTGAAGCACTGCTACGAGCGCTCGCGCCTGCGCCGCGAGAACTTCGTGTTGCGCCGCGCCGTTGCGCCGCCACCCGGGCGCGGTACCGCGCTGGTGGGCCAGTCACCCGACCTGCAAGGCCTTCGCGCTTCCATTGCGCGTGTGGCGACGGTCAACAGCACGGTGCTGTTGCAAGGCGAGTCGGGCACCGGCAAAGAATTGGTGGCGCGCGAACTGCACGCGCAGGGCAGCCGCGCCAGCGGGCCGTTCGTGCCGGTCAATTGCGCGGCGGTGTCGCCCGAGCTGATCGAGAGCGAACTCTTCGGCCACGCCAAAGGCGCGTTCACCGGCGCGACCCGCGCGCGCGACGGCCTGTTTCACTACGCACAGGGCGGCACGCTGTTTCTCGACGAGATCGCCGAACTGCCGCTGCCGATCCAGGCCACGCTGCTGCGCGCCATTGAAGACCTGAAAATCCGCCCGGTGGGCAGCGAACAGCTGGTGCCGCTGAACCTGCGCATCATCGCGGCGACCAACCGCCAGCTCAGCGCCGAGGTGGACGCTGGCCGCTTCCGCAAAGACCTGTTCTTCCGCCTGCGGGTGGTCGACCTGAACCTCGCACCGCTGCGCGCGCACAAGCAGGACATCCCCGAACTCGTCGCCCACTTCATGGCGCAGCTCGCGCCCTCGCTCGGCGTGGAGCAGCTGACCATCAGCGCGCAAGAGATGGACTTTCTCGCGCAGTACGACTGGCCGGGCAATGTGCGCGAGCTGCGCAACCTGATCGAGCGCTCGCTGATCCTTGGTTCGCTCAACGTCTCGGCCCTGTACCCAGGCGAAACCCGCCGCAACGAGACCAGCGCGGCACCCACCGACCTGCATGCCATGGAAAAGCTGCACATCCTCAGCGTGCTCGACTCCGTGCAGGGCGACAAGACGCGCGCGGCGCAGCTGCTGGGTGTGTCGCGCCGCACCCTGGAGCGGCGCGTGGCCGAATGGAACCACGCGTGACCCTCTGGCGCACGCCCCGCTGGCTGGCCAGCTCGGTCCGCAACAAGCTGCTGGCCATGGCGTTGCTGCCCTTGCTGGTGGCGTTTCCGCTGATGGCCTTGCTGTTGCTGCTGTGGGGCAACGTCGCCTATGACCGACTGCTGATCACCAAGGTGCGCAGCGACCTGGCGGTGGCGCACGGCTACTTTGAACAGGTGCTGAGCGAAGTGGGCTCGGGCACGCTGGGGGTGGCCGGTTCGCAGGCGCTCTATGCCGCCTTGCAGACGCCGCCCGCCTCCGACCGCAATGGGCTGAACGAACAGCTCGCCTTGGCGCGCGAGCGGCTCGGCCTCGACTTCCTGCTGCTCTACAACGCGCAAGGCCAGTCGCTGGCGCGGGCCGTGCCCACCGGGCTCAGCCGGGCCGACGCCACAGCGCCCATTCCCCGCATGCCGGCAGCGCTCGGTACGGCGCTGCAGCCTGCTCGCACCCAGGGCGCACAGGCCCGCCTGCTGCTGCTGGAACCGGAAGCACTCGATGCATTGGCGCCACACCTTTCGCAGCGCCTGCGCATTCCACTGGTGGCCACGCGCAACGCCGCGCCCGCCACCCGCGAAGCCGAGCACCGCGCCATGGTGATGCTGTCCACCCACCCGGTGCTGGACGCGAAGGGCCAGACCATCGCGGTGCTGGCCGGTGGTCTGCTGCTCAACCAGAACCTGGACTTCATCGACCACATCAACCGCATCGTCTATCCCGACGGTGCCCTGCCCTTCGGCAGCCAGGGCACGGCGACGCTGTTCATGGACGACGTGCGCATCACCACCAACGTGCGCCTGTTCCAGGACCAGCGCGCCATCGGCACGCGTGTGTCGCAGGCGGTGCGCGACGCGGTGCTGGGCCGCGGCAACACCTGGCTGGACCGCGCGTTTGTGGTCAACGACTGGTACGTGTCGGCCTACGAACCGCTGCAAGACGCCACCGGTGCGCGCATCGGCATGCTCTATGTGGGCTTCACCGAAGCGCCGTTCCGGCTGGTGCGCTACGCCATGATGGCCGCACTGGGCCTGATCTTTTTGCTCGTCGCTTTGTTGTCTGCTGTGCTTTCGATCCGCTGGGCGCGCAGCATCTTCCAGCCGGTGCAGCACATGAACCGCACCATGCAACTGGTGGAAGACGGCCAGAGCACCGCGCGCGTGGGCGAGTTGCAAGCGCGCGACGAACTCGGCGCGCTGGCCGGCCACCTGGACGAGCTGCTGGACGTGATCGACGACAAGACCGCTGCGCTGCAGCGATGGGGTGAAGAGCTCGACCACAAGGTGGCCGAACGCACGCAGGAGCTGGAGGCCAGCAACGCGTCGCTGCAACTGGCCCAGCAGCAACTGGTGAAAAGCGAAAAGCTCGCGGCCATCGGCCAGCTCACCGCCAGCATCGCGCACGAGATCAACAACCCGATCGCGGTGATGCAGGGCAACCTGGACCTGATGCGCGAGACCCTGGGCGCGCACGCGCAGCCGGTGCGCGGTGAACTGCAATTGCTGGACGAACAGGTCGAGCGCATGCGCCTGATCGTCACCCAACTGCTGCAGTACGCAAGGCCCACCGAGTACGCGGGCTACGTGGAGTCGATCGACCTCAACCGCACGGTCAACGACTGCCTGGTGCTGGTGGGGCACCTGCTGGCGCAAACGCACATCGAGGTACAGCGCGAGCTGCAGGGCACGCGCCGCGTGGGCTGCAACCGGCAGGAGCTGCAGCAGGTCATCATCAACCTGCTGATCAATGCGATCCAGGCCATGCCGCAAGGCGGCGTGCTGCGGCTCGTGACGCTGGACTGGACGCCCGAGGGCCGACACAGCGTGCACGCGGGTGGCGCGCTGCTGCGGGTGGAAGATTCCGGCCACGGCCTGAGCGCAGACGCGCAAGAGCGTTTGTTCCGCCCGTTCTTCACCACCAAGAACGACGGCAATGGCCTGGGCCTGTGGATCAGCCAGGGTCTGGTGGAGCGCTACGGCGGCAGCATCTCGGCGGCCAACCGGGAGGACGGCAGCGGCGCGGTGTTCAGCGTGAAGCTGCTGACCGAGCCGCAGGCGCCATCGGCCACACCGACCAACGACGGGCGCCCCGGCGGGCTCTGAACCGCAGCACAAATACTGCCTGGGGGTTATGGGCAGCGCGCAGACCATGGGCTGCAATCACTGGGTCGTTCAGCCCACGTGAAAACCCGACCATGCCCATTCTTGATACCTTGCGCGGTCTGCGCACCCTGCCGCTGCTCACCCTGTTGTTCACGGCCATGTCGCTGGCGGGCTGCGGGGGAGGCGATGGCGAAAACAACGCCAACCCGCCACCCACCTCGGTCGTCACCGTGACGGTGCAGGACATCAAGACCCTGCGGCTGAGCTGGACCGACACCGGCCAGGAAACCGGCTATCAGCTGTTCGTGGAAACGCCGGCTTCTGCGGCACGGGTGGCGGTGGCCACACTGCCCGCCAACACCACCCGACACGACCTGGAGGTGTTTCTGCCCGATCAGGTCCATGCGCGCTACATCCTGCAGGCCTGCAACGCAGCGGGCTGTGTGGACGCAGGCAGCGCCGAGGTGCAGGCCACGCTGCTCAACAGCGCCGTCGGTTACTTCAAATCGGCCAGTCCCAGTGGTCAGATGGGCAAAAGCCTTGCGATCTCGGCAGACGGCAAGACCCTGGCGGTGGGCAATCCCAGCGACGACAGCCAGCTCACCAACAGCGGCGCGGTGCACATCTTCACGCAGGGTCCCACCGGCTGGCTGGCGCATGCCGTGCTCAAAGCGGATGTCCCGGGCATGAACGACCGCTTCGGAGAGGCGCTGGCCATGTCGTCCGACGGACAGCGCATCGCCGTGGGCGCCATCGGCCATGCCCAGTCGCGCGGTGCGGTGTATGTGTTCGACCTTGTCAACGGCCTCTGGACGCAGCAGTGGTTTCAAGCAGACCCTTTCCCGTGGAGTGCACAAGACAGCGCGCGTGAGTTTGGAGGGACTGTTGCCCTGTCTGGCGACGGCAGCACGCTGGCGGCCGGGCGTGTGGACGGGGATTACACGGCGGTTGTTTTTGGCCAGGACGGCGGTGTCTGGAACGCACAAGCCTCGATCACGGCCACCAGGGAGCGCGACGCCACCGCATTCGCGCTGTCTGGCGATGGGAGCACCCTGGTTCTGGGACGCCGCGATGCGGCCGCCGCCGTGGGCACCCCTGGCGTGGTCGATGTGTACGAGCGCACGCTGGGCGCCTGGCAGTTCTCCACCCAGTTGACCGCCTCCAACGCGGGCGATGGAGACGGTTTTGGCGGGTCGGTCGCCCTGTCGAGTGATGGCCAGACCATCGCGGTGGGCGCCGTCTTCGAGGACGGATCGGCCACGGGTGTCAACGGGGTCCAGGACAATGGCGGCCTGAACACCGGTGCGGTCTACGTGTTCGCACGCCATGGAAACACCTGGGGCCAGGAGGCCTACATCAAGGCCTCCAATACCGGCAACATCGACGGGTTTGGCCACGCGGTGTCACTCTCCGCCGATGGCAACACACTGGCTGTGACCGCCAACGATGAGGACAGTTCGGCACAGGGCGTGGGCGGCGCCCAGGACAACGACGCGGAGTACGCATCTGGCGCTGCCTATGTGTTCAGGCGCCGGGGCGGGGCGTGGGGGCAGATCGGCTTCGTCAAGGCCTCCAACACCGGCGCGTTCGACAGATTCGGCGACCGCGCCGCCCTGTCGGGCGACGGCCGCACGCTGGCGGTGAGCGCGGTCGCCGAACAGAGCGCGGCAACCGGCATCGGCGGCGACCAGAACGACAACAGCAGCGGCGGCAGCGGCGCCGTCTACCTCTATTGAAACGGGGTCTGGACCGCTGGCTCAGGCCAGCATGTCAAACCCCTGCGTTTCCACGCCCACGAAGGCGCGGGTGAACGCGGCCAGCGTGGCGTAGAAGCGGGCCTTGGGGTGGGCGGCGATGTCGTCGCACATGCGCGCCACCCAGGGTTGCAGGTGGGTGGTGAAAAACTTCTGCTGCTGCGTGAGGTTGGCCACCTCCACGTCGTCTCCTGCGATCAGGTAGCGCATCACCTCAAACAGGTAGGCCACGTGGTCTTCGGTTTCGGGCATGGTGTCGTCGCGCCCCAGGCCGAGGGCGGCCAGGTCGCTGCGCAGCGCGGCCAGCGGTTTCTCGTTGAGAAAACCGCTCAGGTAGTGCGAGCCAAACAGGTACACCTCGGGCTTGCCCACGCCACCGAAGAGCGCGTTGAATTCGGCGGTCACGGCTGCGTCGTCCATGTTGCGCGCAGCGGCCACCACCTCGCGCCAGGGCTCTTCGAGAAAACCACCGGCGGCGGGCGCCTCGGTCACCGCCACGCGGATCTGCGCCATGAGCTCGGCGGACGGCGGCGCGTAATACAGCGCGGCCAGCAGGCCGTAGACCTCGGCACGGGCGGTTTCTTCGTCCAGCGCGGACGTGATCGGAATGCTGTTGTTCATGGCATCAAGGGGGTTCACAGATCGGTGATGCGGGTCTCGCCCGGGTTGGAGTACAGGTCGACCACACGGCAGTCGCCGCACATCTTCAGGCGCTCCAGCGCTTCGCCCTGGAACATGGCGTGGCCCGCGAGCTTGCCGAGCATCACTTCGATGCCCTTGAGCGTGCCAAACGGTTTGGCGCAGCGGATGCAGTGGTAGGGCTGGGCTTCGTTGAGCACACGCAACTGCTTGCGCTGCTCACCGATCAGCAGTCGCGGCTGCAGGGTGATGGCGTTTTCAGGGCAGGTGCTGGCGCACAGGCCGCACTGCACGCAGTTCTTCTCGATGAAGCGCAGTTGTGGACGCTCGGTGTTGTCCTGCAGCGCGCTGGCCGGGCAGGCGCTCACACAGCTCAGGCAGAGCGTGCAGGTGTCCTTGTTGACGTTGATCGTGCCCAGCAGCGACGCACCCGGCAGCGCAATGGCTTCCATGGCCGGGCGTTGGGCTGCGCTGTCCTGCAGCAGGTGGTCAATCGCCAGCTCCACGGTGGCGCGCTTCTCGGCCTGGATGGCGAAGGTGGCGCGTCGCTTGACGGTTTGCGCCGGAGCGGCCACGAGGGCGGCGTCCAGCGCCTGCACGTCGCTGGCCTCAATCAGGCGGAAGTGTTGCCCGCTGTAACCGAGGCCATTCACCAACGCCTGCGCCACCGCCATTTGCCCGCGCACCGCGTCAACGTACTGCGGCGCTTCTTCGCCGGTCATGAGCACCCAGACCTGCGAAGCGCCGTAGGCGAAGGCCGAGAGCCACACGTCCAGCCCGATGGACGCCGTGTGCCACAGCGGCAGCGGGATCACGCGTGCGGGCACGCCGCGAAACGCCTTGTCCATCGACGCGGTGCGGCCCAGGTCGTTCACCAGCGTGGCGCCGGCTTCCTGGCTGTGCAGCAGCAGCGCGGCGTTCTGGCCGCCGGCCTTGGCGTAGGTGGCCAGCAAGGTGCGCAGCTTCACGCCCTGCTCGCTGGCGCGCGGGTACGCGTACGACAGCGCACCGGTGGGGCACACGGTGGTGCAGGCGCCGCAGCCCACGCACAGGTTGGGGTTGACGACGATCTGGTTGCGCTTGATCTCGCTGCTGATGGCCAACGCCGAGCAAACCTCGACGCAGGCGTTACAGCCCACGGTTTCGTTGCGGCCGTGCGCGCAGAGCTTTTGCTTGTAGGTGAAGAACTTGGGCTTTTCGAACTCGCCCACCAGTTCGCGCAGCTTGAGCACCGTGGCCATGCCGGCGGCGTTGTCGATGCCGGAGGCCAGGTGGAAATAGCCTTGGGGGTGCGCGTGCTGAGCGAAGGCCGGCGCGGCCCGCAGGTCCAGCACCATGTCAAAGGTCTCGCTGTGCTCTTGCGCATCGCGCTGGAAGTTGATGGCGCCCACCGCGTCGCAGGCTTTCACGCAGGCGCGGTGGCTCTGGCACTTGTTCATGTCGATCTGGTAATCCAGGCCGATGGCGCCTTCGGGGCAGGCGGCGACGCAGGCGTTGCAGCGGGTGCAGAGGTCCAGGTCGATCGGGTTGTTCGTGGTCCAGGCCACCGTGAACGCGCCGAGCCAACCGCGCACCTCGCCCACGGCGCCCGCGATCACCGGGTAGCGGCGGGTCTGCATGCCCGTGCCACCCGTGGACAGGAGGCTCACCTCCAGCGTGTCGGACACGAGGTCCGCCACGCGCTCGGCGTCTTGCAGCGCGCCGATGATCAGCAGGCGGCCCGCGCTCTTGTAAGTGACGGTGGGCACCGGCTCGGCGTCGGGCAGGCGGGCAGCGGCCAGCAGCGCGGCCATCTTGGGTGTGGCGTCCTTGGCTTCACGGCCCCAGCCGCCGGTTTCGCGGATGTTGACGAACTTGATGGGGCGAACTTCGAGCGACACCGCGCCTTCGGTCTGCTCGGAGAGTTCGGTGAAGAGGCGGCTTTCCTGCGTGCAGGCAACCACCAGGTCGTCGTTGCTGCGCGTGGCGCGCTGGAACGCGGGCGCGTCGCGGCGGCACAGCGTGGTGTGCAGGGTCAGGTCTTCATCCAGGGCCTCGCCCAGAACCTTGGGGTTCAGGGGCATGGTCTGGTTGCAATTGCAGATCAGCGTGGTCATCGTGGGGGTCCGGTGTCTCGGGGACAGGGGTGTCGTTGTTGTTGTCGGGCAAGGCCGCTTCGGTCTCTGGCTCGGCCTGGGCCACCTTGGCGGGCGGCTCGTTTGGCGGTTCTTCGGTCGCGCTGGCGGCCGGGGCGGCCGGTTTGGGCTCGTTCGGGTCGTCCACCAGTTTCAGGAACTGGGCGCCCACCATCTTGGCCATGTCCACGGCCGACAGCGGACTGGGCTTGGAGTAGTCGTCGATGTAGATGTCCAGCCCGTCCATGATGTTGTAGTGCGGGTCGGTGAAGAGCTTTTTCACCGCGGCATTGCGCACGTCGGGCGACACGCTCTTGGCCACAAAGGCCGAGTAGTCGGAGTCGGGCGTGAGGCGTGCCACATCGTCGAGCGTGAGGGCCGGTGGCGGTTCGGGCGCTGGCTCTGCGGCTGGCGCGGCAGGAGCCGCTGGAGCGGCCACGGCAGCGTGCGCCACCACCGCAACCGGCGCAGGTGGCTCGGGCGGCAGCGGCTCGCCGGTGCGCACCTGCACCTTGCGGCGCGACCAGCGCGAGAAAAAGTTGTCGTCGTCGTTCGTCGCCATGGTCACTGTGCGGGCGGCTGACCACCGCCGCGCTGCTTGTCGGTGCTGATGCGCACCGGCTGCCCGAAGCGGTCGGTCAACGGCTTGAAGCTCTGCGGGCGCTGGCGGCGCTTGGGTTCGGGCCGGTAGGTGACATCGACAAAACCACGCAGCCAGTCCACCACCTCGGGCGCGGCACTCACCTGGTCCACACGCTCCTGCGCGTCGAGCCAGCGGCCGGCGTCGTGGTAGCTCAGCGTGACGATCTGCGGCACCGCCATGGGCTCACCGTCGAGCAGTCGGGCCTCGTCGGCGCGCCAAAACACCCAGAAGCAGGGCTGCGGGCTGTTGAGGTTGAGGAAGTAGCCCTCGGCGTCGTCGCGGAACAGGGTCACGCGAAAACGCGGGAACAGCCAGTGGGTGACGCCGTCGCCAGAGACGGCGTCCACGGGCTCCACCGCCTGCGGCTCATGGTCGTGCTCCACACCTTCGGCCTCGGTTTCTTCCGGGCTGCCGCGCAGCAACACGTCGGCCAGCACCCAGCGAAACGCCTGCCAGCGGCTCATGGGGCCGATCACCGGCTCGCGCCGCATCACCACATCGACCTCGATCGCGGGTCGGCTGCGGGTGGGGGCAGGGGTATGGGGGTTGTTCATACGAAGGCAGGAATGTACGGCATCCCGCCTCCGCCCGCACCCGGGCCGGCCCTTTCCCTCAATAGGTTTCCAGGTGAAGACGGCCTTCGCGCTTCAAGGCGGCGCCGATCGTGTCCCAGTTGAGTCCGGCTCCCTGCGCCACATCGCGCAAGGCCAGCACCACGCCCTCTTCCATGCTCTTCAGACCGCACACGTAGAAATACGTGTTCGGGTCCTGCAGCAGCACGGCCAGATCGGCCGCACGCTCCCGCATGGCGTCCTGCACATAGCGCTTCGGTGCGCCCGGTGTGCGGCTGAAGGCGAAGTTGGTGTCGATGAAGTCCTTGGGCAGGTTCTGCAGCGGGCCGAAGTACGGCAGCTCTTCCTGCGAACGGGCACCGAAGAACAACATCAATTTGCCCCCCTCGAACTTGCCCGACGCCCGCAGGCGGCGGCGCCATTCGGTCATGGCGCGCATGGGGGCACTGCCGGTGCCGGTGCAGATCATCACGATGTGGCTCTTGGGGTGGTTGGGCATCAGGAAGCTGGTGCCGAACGGCCCGATCACCTCCACAGTGTCGCCCACCTTGAGGTCGCACATGAAGTTGCTGGCCACACCGCGCACCGGCTGGCCCTGGTGGTCTTCCAGCACGCGCTTGATGGTGAGCGACAGATTGTTGTGCCCCACCCGCTCCCCGTTGCGCGGGCTGGCGATGCTGTACTGGCGCGCATGGTGTGGCTTGCCGTTGGCGTCCAGGCCCGGCGGAATCACGCCAATGCTCTGGCCCTCCAACACCGGGAAAGGCATGGCGCCGAAGTCGAGCACCACATGGTGCGTGTCGTAGTCGCTGCCGGCGGTCTTGCCAACCTCGGTCACACGCAGGTTGCCCACCACGGTGGCGGTGACCGTTTTCTGCGTGGCCTTGGGGCCGTAGAGGTTGGTGTAAGCGTGTGCGGCGGACCACGGTGGAAGCGTGGCACCAAAGCTGCTGGCAACGAAGGTCTGTTCGCCGGTCGTGGTGGTTGCCGGGGCTTCGACAGGCTCAGCCGCAACGGGCGCGGCCGATGAGAGGCCCTCCAGCTCTTCCGGTGGCAACTCGGGCGGGAGCTCGTCCCAGGTGAGCTGCTCATCGGGCGTGTAGGCACGGACCAGCGGCATGGTGCGCCAGTTGTCGATGGAGCCGGTGGGGCACGGTGAGATGCAGTCCATGCACAGGTTGCACTTGGACGCATCGACCACGTAGTTGCGCGAGTCGTGCGTGATCGCGCCCACCGGGCAGATCGACTCGCAGGTGTTGCAACGGATGCAGATCTCGGGATCGATCAGGTGCTGCTTGATGACAGCGGTTTCGGCGATGGCGTTCATGAGGGTCTCCAAAACGGACAAAGCCCGGCAGCGAGCGCGGGCCTCATTCAAGGATGCCGCGGAACTGGCTTTGCCAGGCCGCAGGCATCGCCCCCTGGGGGTGCGCGTCAGCGCGCGGGGGGGACCAAC
>JAJNQE010000132.1 GCA_021154985.1 Hydrogenophaga sp. | reverse complement strand
TTCTTCTTCGACTTTGTGGATGAGTTGCCCGCCCTGGGCAAACCATCGGCGCTGGACGCCACGCTGGTGTACGAGGTGCCGCACGCCCTGCTCTACGTGGGCCTGCTCATGCCCAACCGCATTTACGAGCTGCTGCCGATTTCGGTGCTGATCGGTGCGGTGTTTGTGCTGGCGCGGCTGGCGCAAGGCTCCGAATACACCATTCTGCGCACCAGCGGCCTGGGGCCGTGGCGCGCACTGCGCACCTTGCTGGGCCTGGGCGTGGTGTTTGTCGCGCTCACCTTTGCCATGGGCGACTACCTGGCCCCGCTCGCCGACCGCACCGCACAACTGCTCAAGGCGCGCTACCAGGGCAACATCAGCGTGGGCCAGACGGGGGCTTGGCTCAAGGAGCGACAGCCTTACAGCAACTTCTCGGTCAACGTGGGCTCCATGTCGCCCCAGGGCGAGCTGGGCAATGTGCGTATCTTCGAATTCAACAACCAGGGCTCGCTGGTGTCCACACTCACCGCAGCCTCCGGGCAGATCGAGGCGGACGATTCGTGGACCTTGCGCCAGGTGCAGCGCCGCGAATTCGACACCGCCGGCCAGGCTTCGGCCCGCATCGTGCGCAGCGCGCTGGAAACCTTCCGCTGGCCCAGCGGCATCAACAGCGAGATGGTGTCGGTGGCCTTGCTCAAGCCCGAGACCATGCGCACGGCCGACCTGTTCGGCTACATCCGACACCTGCAGGCCAACGGTCAGACGGCACAGCGCTACGAAATCGAGTTCTGGCGCAAGGTGTTCTACCCGCTGAGTTGCCTGGTGATGGTGGTGCTCGCGTTGCCATTTGCCTACCTGCATTTCCGCTCGGGCAGCATCACCGCCTACGTGTTTGGCGGCGTGATGATCGGCATCAGCTTCTTTTTGCTCAACAACGTGTTCGGCTACATCGGCAACCTCAATGCCTGGCAGCCCTGGCTGGCGGCGGCCTCGCCCGCGTTGATCTATACGGTGTTTTCGCTGGCCGCGTTTGGCTGGCTTGTGTTGCGAAGGTAGTGTGTCCATGCTCGGTGTGATCGTGTTTGCCCATGGGTCGCGCGACCCCTTGTGGCGCCTGCCGGTGGAGTCGGTGGCGCAGCAGATTGCGCGCAGCGACCCGGCTGCCACCGTGTCGTGCGCCTATCTGGAGCTGTGCGAGCCCGACATGGCCACCGCGGTGCGCCAGATGGTGGAGGCCGGCGCCACGCGCGTGCGTGTGCTGCCCTTGTTCTTCGGCATGGGCAAACACGCCCGCGAAGACCTGCCGGTGCTCATGAAAGACCTGACAGAAGCCCACCCGCAGGTGCGTTTCGAGCAGTTGCCCGCTGCGGGCGAAGACCCTCGCCTGACTGCGCTGCTGGCGAAGATCGCCCTGGAACACGCGCCATGAACCTGCACCAGTTCCGTTTTGTACAGGAGGCGGTGCGCCGCAACCTGAACCTGACCGAAGCGGCCAAAGCCCTGCACACATCGCAGCCCGGCGTGTCCAAGGCCATCATTGAACTGGAAGACGAGCTCGGCATCGAGATCTTCGCGCGCCACGGCAAGCGCATCAAACGCGTGACCGAGCCTGGTTTGCAGGTGCTCAAGAGCATCGAAATCATCCTGCGCGAGGTGAACAACCTCAAGCGCATCGGCGAGCAGTATTCGGCCCAGGACAGCGGCACCCTCTCGATTGCCACCACCCACACGCAAGCCCGTTATGTGCTGCCCGGCCCGGTGGCCGCGCTGCGCCAGGCCTACCCCAAAGTCGCGGTGAGCCTTCACCAGGGATCGCCCGACCAAGTGGCCCGCATGCTGATGGAGGAGGTGGCCGAGATCGGCATGGCCACCGAGTCGCTGGTGAACTACCCCGAACTCGTCACCCTGCCCTGCTACGAATGGCAGCACGTGCTGGTGTTCCCGTTTGACCACCCGCTGCTGGAGCGCGAGCGCATCACCCACGAAGACCTGGCACAGGTGCCGCTGATCACCTACCACCCCAGCTACACCGGGCGCACCCGGATCGACCAGGCGTTTGCGCTGCGCCACCTGCAACCCAACGTCGTGCTGGAAGCGATCGACTCCGACGTCATCAAGACCTACGTGAAGCTGGGCATGGGCGTGGGCATCGTGGCCGAAATGGCCATGGCGGGCGACAACCAGACACCCGACCTGGTGTCCCGCCCCGCCGCCGACCTGTTTGGCCACAACCTCGCGCGCGTGGCCTTCAAGCGCGGCACCTACCTGCGCCACTTCGTGCTGCGCTTCGCCGAGCTGCTGAGCGACCGCCTGAGCCGAGATCAGGTGATGCGCGCGATGGCAGGCACCCCGGACGACTACCAACTCTGAGCCCATGAGCCCGAACCCACCCCGCACACCCGCACTTTCTTCGCGACTGCCCAACGTGGGCACCACCATCTTCACCGTCATGTCGGCGCTGGCCGCCGAGCACAAGGCGGTCAATTTGGGTCAGGGATTCCCGGATTTCGATTGCGACCCGGCGCTGGTCGATGCGGTGACCCACGCCATGCAGGCCGGCCACAACCAGTACCCGCCCATGCCGGGCGTGCCCGCGCTGCGCCAGGCCATGGCCGACAAGATGCTGGCTCTCTACGGCCTGCGCTGCGACCCGGCCACCGAGATCACCGTGACCGCCGGCGCCACGCAGGCCATCCTCACCGCCCTGCTGGCTGTGGTGCATCCCGGCGACGAAGTGATCGTGCTGGAGCCCTGCTACGACAGCTACGTGCCCAACATCGAATTGGCCGGCGGTGTGCCGGTGCGCGTGCCGTTGACCCCCGGCACTTTCCGCCCCGACTTCGACCGCATCGCCGCCGCCATGACGCCGCGCACCCGCGCCATCGTCATCAACAGCCCGCACAACCCCAGCGGCACCGTGTGGAGCGCAGCCGACATGCAGCGCCTGCAAGACCTGCTGGCCCCCACCGACGTGCTGCTGATCAGCGACGAGGTGTACGAGCACATGGTGTTCGACGGGCAACACCACCAGAGCGCTGCGCGTTTCCCCGGCCTGGCGGCGCGCGCCTTCATCGTGAGCAGCTTCGGCAAAACCTTCCACGTCACCGGCTGGAAAGTCGGTACCGTGGTGGCACCGGCCGCCCTCACGGCCGAGTTCCGCAAGGTGCACCAGTTCAACGTATTCACGGTGAACACCCCGGTTCAGCACGCGCTGGCCAGCTACATGGCCAACCCCGCGCCCTACCTGGAGCTGAGCGCCTTTTACCAGCGCAAGCGCGACCTCTTCCGCGAGGGCCTGGCCAACACGCGTTTTCGCATGCTGGCTGGCGAGGGCACCTACTTCCAGTGTGTTGACATTTCCGGCTTGACCGTGCCCGAGCGCGCGCTGCCCGAAGGCGATTTTTGCCAGTGGCTCACCAGGGAAATCGGTGTCGCCGCCATCCCGCTCTCGGCCTTCTACGGCAACGGCTTCGATCAGCGCGTGGTGCGCTTCTGTTTTGCCAAGAAAGACGACACCTTGCGCGAAGCACTCAAGCGCCTGTCAAGGCTCTGACGGCAGGGCGCCGCTGCACAGGCCGGGGCGCCCATCGCCCCCGGCACATCACTTCGCGGGAATGGCCTCGCCGTGATCGGCAGCCGGCACCGAGGGTTGGTGCGATTTGGCTCGAGACAGCAGGGTGTACATGGTCGGCACCACAAAGATGGTGAGCAAGGTGCCCACGCTCATGCCGCCCACGATCACCCAGCCGATTTGTTGGCGGCTCTCGGCACCCGCACCGCTGGCCAGCGCCAGCGGAATCGCACCCAGCACCATGGCACCGGTGGTCATGAGGATGGGGCGCAGGCGCAGCGCTGACGAGCGCTTCACCGCTTCGAGTTTGTCCATGCCCTGCTCGCGCAACTGGTTGGCGAACTCCACGATCAGGATGCCGTGCTTGGTGATGAGGCCCACCAGCGTGATCAGTCCTATCTGGCTGAACATGTTGAGCGTGCCGCCGGTGAATTTGAGCGCGAGCAAGGCCCCCAGCATGGAGAGCGGCACGCTGAGCATGATGATGAAGGGATCGACAAAACTCTCGAACTGGGCCGCCAGCACCAGGTAAATGAACAGCAGCGAGAGCCCGAACACGAGGGCCAGCGAGCCTGAGGAATTGCGGAACTCCCGGCTTTGGCCGTTGAGGTCGGTGGTGTAGCCGGCCGGCAGCAGCTCGCGCGCGGTGGCGTCCATGAACTCCAGCGCTTCGCCCATCGAATAGTCGGGCGAGAGGTTGGACGTGATGGAGGCACTGCGGCGTTGGCCGAAGTGGTTGAGTTCGCGCGGCACCACCACCTCGCGCGTGGTCACCAGCGAAGCCAGCGGGATCATCGCGTCGCCACGCCCGCGCACGAAGAGGCGGTCGATGTCCTCGGGCGTGCTGCGGTTGGCAGAGACCATCTGCACCACCACGTCGTACTGCTCACCGTCGCGCTTGTAACGCGTCACGGTGCGCCCGCCCAGCATCGTTTCCACCGTGCGGGCAATGGCGTCCACCGACACGCCCATGTCGGCCGCGCGCTCGCGGTCCACGTCCATGCGGATCTCGGGTTTGTTCAGCCGCAGGTCGGTGTCCACCTGCACGAACCCGGGGTTCTGCGCCAGCCTTTCCTGGAACTGGCGCACCACGCCGGCCAGGTTCTCGTAACTGTCCCCGGTCACGATCACGTAGTTGATCGGTCGCTCGCGGAAGCCCTGGCCGAGCGAAGGCGGGGTGATGGGAAACGCGCTGATACCGGGCAAGGCGCCGATCTTGGGGGAGAGTTCGCGCGCGATGTCCATGGTCGTGCGGTCGCGCTCCTCCCACGACTTGCCGCGCATGATCACGCTCCCCTGCGCCACCGACGGGTTGCCCACGATGGTGAAGATGCGGTCGAGTTCGGGGATGTCCGCACCCATGCGCTCGATGGCTTCGGCGTACTTGCGCGTGTAGGCCAGCGTGGCGCCGTCGGGGCCGTTGATCGAGGCCAGGACCACGCCGCGGTCTTCCATGGGCGCGAGTTCCTGGCGCGTGCTTTGCAGCAGCAACCAGCTGCCCGCCGCACTGGCCAGCATCACCGCCACCACCAGCCAGCGCACGTTCAACGACCAGCCCAGCACGCGGGAATAGCCATCGCTGAGTGCCGTGAGGCGGCGTTCCATGAAGCGGTCAAAACGCCCGGGCTTGGGGTTGTGCTTGAGCAGCTTGGAACACATCATGGGCGAGAGCGTGAGGGCCACAAAGCCCGACACCACCACCGCGCCCGCCAGCGCCAAGGCAAATTCGGCAAACAGGCGCCCGGTGCGACCGGGCGTGAAGGCCAGTGGCGCGTACACCGCCGCCAGCGTCAACGTCATGGCCACCACCGCAAAGCCGATCTCGCGCGCACCCTTGATGGCCGCCTCGAAGGGCTTCATGCCCTCCTCGATGTGCCGGTAGATGTTCTCCAGCACCACGATGGCATCGTCCACCACCAGGCCGATGGCCAGCACCAGCGCCAGCAGCGTGAGCGTGTTGATGGAGAAGCCGAACAGCGCCATGAGCGCGAAGCAGCCGATCAAGCTCACCGGGATCGTGACCAGCGGGATGATGGACGCGCGCAATGTGCGCAAGAAAACAAAGATCACCAATGCCACCAGCACCGCCGCTTCGGCGATGGTGGTGTACACGGCCTTGATCGAGCGGTCGATGAAGATCGAGTTGTCGTTGGCCACTTCCACGCGCACGCCTTCGGGCAAGTCGGCCACGATGCGTGGCAGCATGGCCTGCACGCCGGCCGACAAGTCCAGCGGATTGGCGGTGGACTGGCGGATCACGCCGAGCGAAATCGCGTCGCGTCCGTTGTAGCGGACCGAGGTGCGTTCGTCCTGCGGCGCCTGCTCGACGCGGGCCACGTCACCGATGCGGATGGTCTGGCCATTGACGGTGCGCACACCGATCTCGCGGAACTGCTCGGGCGTCTGCAGATCGGTGGCTGCGGTCACGTTGAACTCGCGCTGCGCGCTTTCAATGCGGCCGGCCGGCACCTCGAGGTTGGAGCGCCGCAGGGCGTCTTCCACGTCCTGCACAGTCAGGTTGTAGGCCGCCAGGCGATCGGCGTCGAGCCAGATGCGCATGGAGTAACGCCGCTCGCCAAAGATGCGCACATCGGCCGCGCCGGGGGCCGTCTGCAGCCGCGGTTTGACGATGCGGTTGGCCAGGTCGCTGAGTTCCAGCGAGGACATCGAATCGGAGTTCAGTGCCAGCCAGATGACCGGCTGCTCGTCGGCCTCCACCTTGGCAATCACCGGCTCATCCACGTCCTGCGGCAGGCGCTGGCGCACGCGGCTGACCTTGTCGCGCACATCGGCCGCGGCCGAATCGGGATCACGCTCCAGCTTGAAACGCACCGTGATCTGGCTCTGCTCCTGTCGGCTGATGGAGGTGATGATGTCCACCCCCTCGATGCCCGCGAGCGAATCTTCAAGCACCTTGGTGACCTGGGTTTCGATGACCTCGCTGGAGGCACCGCCGAAGGTCGTGGACACGGTGACGTTGGGCTCGTCGATGCGCGGGTACTCGCGCACGGTGAGGCCGTTGAAGGCAACGAAGCCCACCAGCAGGATCAGCAGCGACAACACGGTCGCAAACACCGGACGCCGGATGGAGATTTCAGGCAATTGCATGGGGTGTGCCTCGGCTCAGGGTGTCAGGGCTTCACAGGCGCAGGCGTCGCTGCTGCGGCTTCGGGCGCTCGGGCCATGTTGACCACGCGCACCGCTGTGCCGTCGCGCTGAAGGCGCTGTTGGCCCGCCACCACCACGGTGTCACCGGCGGCAACGCCTTTGACGATCTGCACTTCGGCCCCCCGGCGCACCCCCGTCTCGACCTCGATCCGGCGCGACACCAGCTTCTTCGCGTCGCCCTGGCCTTGCTCGTCGAGCAAAAACACGTACTGCCTGCCGCCCTGCGGCACCATGGCTTCTTCGGGCACCACCAGCGCCGCGTCGTTCACCGAGAACACGATCAGCACCCGCGCGAACATGCCGGGCCGCAGGTCGGCACCGGACAATCTCGGCATGACCGCACGCACCGCAATGGATCGGCCATTGGCATCCAGCAGCGGGTCCACCGCCAGCACCTGGGCTTCAAAGGTTTTGCCGGGCAAGGCATCCAGCTGCACCTGCACGCCCTGCCCGGGCGCGATGCTGCTCTGGTATCGCTCGGGCAAGCGGAAATCCACGGTGAGCAGCGACGTGTCTTCCAGGTTCACCAGGTCGTCGCCATCGCCCACGTACTGGCCGAGGTTGATGCTGCGCAGGCCCACGGTGCCGTTGAAGGGCGCGGTGATGCGCATGCGCTGCATGCGCGCCGTGGCCAGGGCCACCTGCGCTTCGGCCACTTGCAGGTTGGCCTGGCTTTCTTCCACCACACGGGTGGCCACGAAGTTCTGGGCCACCAGCTCCTGGTTGCGCTTGAGGTTGGCGCGGGCGATCGACAACTGGGCTTGCGCCTGGCTGAGTTCGGCACGCTGCAAGGTATCGTCCAGCTGCACCAGCAACTGCCCGGCCTTGACTTGGGCGCCATCGGCAAACGCAATGCGGGCCACGCGGCCACTCACCTCGGGCTTGAGGGTGACGCTCTGGCGCGAGCGCAGCGTGCCCACCGCCTGGGCGTCATCTTGCAGTCGCACGGCCTTGACCTTGGTGACCTCCACGCCAGGCGTGTTTCCTGCGGTGCGCGCGCCACCTGCGGCGGGCGCCGAAGCCGCGCCGGCAGCGGGCGCCGCGGGCTTGTTCTGCAGCCACCAGGCCGCGCCGGAAGCCAGGCCTATGCCTGCAATCGCCACCAGCACATAAATTGATTTCTGGGCCATGGTTGTTTCAATTGGAAGTCAAGGAGGGGGCACGCCTGTGGCAGCAAGGCGCATGCCAACGAATCGGTCGCATGCTCACAATCCCGCAATGTAGCAGTGCTGAGCGCCCGGCAGGCGCCTGAGTTCCCAGCATCCTGGCGGTCAGCGGAGGTTATTCACGTCGGCACGCCGCGGTTGGCCAGTGCATCGGCACGCTCGTTGCCCGGGTCCCCGGCATGGCCTTTGACCCAGTGCCATTCGATCTGGTGAACGCCGCCGTGCACCAATGCGTCCAGCTTCTGCCACAGGTCGGCGTTTTTCACGGGTTGTTTGGCCGCAGTGACCCAGCCCTTGCGCTTCCAGCCGTGGATCCATTCGGTGATGCCCTTGCGCACGTACTCGCTGTCGAGAAACAGCGATACCCGGCAGGGCCGCTTGAGCGCGACAAGGGCCTCGATCACGGCGGTCAGTTCCATGCGGTTGTTGGTGGTCTCGCGCTCACCGCCCCAGAGCTCCTTCTCGTGCCCCTCGGACTTCAGAAACACACCCCAGCCACCAGGTCCGGGATTGCCCTTGCAGGCGCCGTCGGTGTAGATCACCACATGGTTCAAAACGCTCACTCCAGAAAACAGTTGAAAGAAAAAAGTCAACGCCGGTTGGCCACCGGCACTGGTGCGGGCGACGCAGCACGGCGGGGTTTCCAGGCCGGGCCCAGCAACCGCATGCCGCGCACGCGCTTGACCGCGACCACAAAGTACACGGCGCCAAAAATGGGCCACCAGCGGGCACCGGCACGGTCCATCCAGGCGGTGCGCTGCAACCATTTGTCGGTCGTCATGGCCGGGCGGTAGCAGCCGTATCGGTCCGACTCCAGCTCGAAGCTCAACAACCGCAGCCAGTCGCGCAGGCGCCAGGGGCCGATGAAGTCGCCCGCATCGGGCAGGAACAGGCTGGAGGCCCCCAGCACCGACACGCCCGCGCGCTCGCACAAGCGCGCCCGACCCTGACGCAGGCCCCAGAGGCTGCCGGGATTGAAGCCCGAGATCACCACGCGCCCCTCGGGCACCAGCACCCGCTCCACCTCGCGCAGCACCTGGTGCGGGTCGGCGCTGAGCTCCAGCGTGTGCGGCAACACCACCAGGTCCAGGCTGGCGGCGGCAAATGGCAAGGCGGCCGCGTCGGTGATCAGCGACACCTTCATGGCGGGCTGCGCCGCCACATTGCCAGCATCGCCGTGGACAGTTCCCGGTGCCCAGGCCAGAACTTGCGTGGGCAACAGAGACTCGGGCAGCGCCAGCCAGCGGTGCGGCATGCGGTTGACCTGCAGCGCCTGCAACTCCGGCAGGCCCAGTTGCAGTGCGTTGTACCCAAACAGATCGGCCACCGCCAGGTCGAACTGGGTCTGCTCCCAGCCCAACAGGTACTGGCCTGGCGGGGTCTGGAACCATTCGGTCAAACCGGTCAATTTTTCGGGCATGGGTCGTGTCAAGCGGGCAATGAAACAGGCGAAGTCTGCGACACTGCAAGCCTTCGGGCAAACCCCCGCACTCTACACGCCAGAACCCCTGCCAAGCCTCCCTCGATCCATGCAACTTTTCCCCCTGCCCGCCTTCAGCGACAACTACATCTGGACCCTCCACAACGGCCAGCGTGCGCTGGTGGTGGACCCCGGCGAGTCCAGCGGTGTGCTGACCTGGCTGAAACAGCACGGCCTGCAGCTCGACACCATCCTGATCACCCACCACCACGCCGACCACACGGGTGGCGTGGCCGAGCTGCGCGAAGCCACCGGCGCGCGCGTGATCGGCCCGGCCTATGAACCCATGCCCGAACCGCTGCAACGCGTGGGCGAGGGCGAACACGTGGAGGCGCTCGGTCTGCGCTTCGAGGTGATCGAGGTGCCGGGCCACACCGCAGGGCACATCGCCTTTTATGCCGCCGAGGCCGAGGGCGCACCGCTGCTGTTCTGTGGCGACACCTTGTTTTCGGGCGGCTGCGGCCGGCTGTTTGAAGGCACGCCCGCGCAGATGCTCGACTCCCTCACCCGGCTGGCCGCCCTGCCCGCGGACACCCGCGTGTGCTGCACCCACGAGTACACGCTGTCCAACCTCAAGTTCGCACAGGCCATCGAGCCCGACAACAGCGACCTGATCGCCTACACACAGCATTGCCAGCAGCAGCGCACACTGAACTTTCCCACCCTGCCCAGCTCCATCGGGCTGGAGAAACGCATCAACCCGTTCTTGCGCACCGCAGAGGCGGCCGTGGTTCGGTCGGCTCGAACCCACGAGCCAACCACCACCGCCGATGCCGTGTCGGTCTTTGCCACGCTGCGGACCTGGAAAAACAACTTCAAATGACCCAAGCCTGCGCCCTGATTCCCTGCCCTGTTCTTTCCCCGCCGCGCTGGCATGTCGCCGCCGCACTCGCCCTGGGCCTGTTTCTCGCTGGCTGTGCCACCGTGGACACCGGTTCGGCCGGCAGCTCCGCGTCCGCCAGCGATCCGGTGTCGATTGCCCCCAGCAGCCCGCGCCTGCCTTCGTACCGCCTGCCCGGCAACATCCCGCTCAGCGACATCGGCGTGGCCGACACCAACGTGCCCCCCGTGACCACGCTGGCCGCGCCAGCCGACCTGTGGGAGCGCATCCGCCGTGGCTTCGCCATGACCGATCTGGACAACGACCTCGTGCGCGACCAGGAGCGCTGGTACGCCACGCGGCCCGACTACATCCAGCGCATGACCGAGCGCTCCAGCCGTTACCTGTTCCACATTGTTGAAGAGATCGAGCGCCGCAACATGCCCATGGAGCTGGCCTTGCTCCCCTTCATTGAAAGCGCGTTCAATCCGCAAGCAGTGTCCAGTGCGCGCGCTGCCGGCATGTGGCAGTTCATGCCCGCTACCGGGCAGTCGTTTGACCTCAAACAGAACGCGTTTCGCGACGACCGCCGCGACGTGCTCGCCTCCACCCGCGCCGCACTCGACTACCTGCAGCAGTTGCACGGCCGGTTCGGCGACTGGCATCTCGCGCTGGCCGCCTACAACTGGGGCCAGGGCAATGTGAACCGCGCCATCACCCAGAACAAACGCCAGGGCCTGCCCGCCGGCTACCTGGACATCAACATGCCGCTGGAGACGCGCACCTACGTGCCCAAACTGCAGGCGGTCAAAAACATCATGGCCCGGCCTCAGGCCTACAACACCACCCTGCCCCTGATCGGCAACCACCCGTTTTTTGACACCGTCACCCTCGACCGCGACATCGATGTGGCGGTGATCGCGCGCCTGGCCGAGGTGAGCGAAGCCGACTTTCGTGCGCTCAACCCCTCGCTCAAACAGCCGGTGGTGATGGCCGCCGGCACGCCCAACATTCTGCTGCCCTGGGACAACGCGGTCATCTTTCAGAACAACCTGCAAACGCACACCGGGCCACTGGCCAGCTGGACCGCCTGGGTGGTGCCCACCACCATGACGGTGGCGCAGGCCGCCACCCGAGTCGGCATGAGCGAGTCCGAACTGCGCGACGTCAACAACATTCCGCCGCGCATGAGCCTGCGCGCGGGCTCCAGCCTGCTGGTGCCGCGCACCGGCCAGCGCAACAACGACGTGCCACTGCACGTGGCCAACAACGCCCAGCTCAACCTGCAGCCTGACGTGGTGCTGCGCCGCGCGGTGGTCAAGGCCCGCAAGGGCGACACGCTGGCGCGCCTGGCGCAGCGCCATGGCGTGAGCGCTGTCAGCGTGGCGGGCTGGAACAAGCTGGCAGTGAACGCTGCGCTCAAGCCCGGCCAACAAGTGACGCTGATGCTGCCCAAGCGGGTGTCGGTGGCGTCGGGCGGCACCAGTGCAAAGAAGTCGGCGGTCAGCTCCACGCGCAAGGTTGCCAAGAGCGCGAGCCAGCCCACCAAGGCCAAAGCCGCCGCGGTGGCGAAGAAAAAATCCACCACGCGGTCGGCCTCATCGAGCAGCGCCAAGACCCGCGTGGCCTCCACCGCCAAGACCGACAAAAGGCCTTGAGCCCGGGCCTCAGGCCCTGAAGCGGATCTTGGCCTTGCGCGCGAACACGTTGGTGTAGGTCGCGGCGAGGTTGAAGCGGTCCAGAGAGCCGGGCTCGTCGAACTGCGCCACCAGTCGCGCCGCGATCTCCGGCCCTTCGTCGGGCATCAGGCCATCGGGCGACCAGGCCTCTCGTGCCCGATTGAACGCCGCCACGTAGAGCGATCGGTCGCCCTGGAAGAAGCGCTCGGGCACCACCTTGATGATGTCGGACGGACCGGCCGTCTGCAGCCACTTGAGGGCGTGCACCATCGCGTCGGCCATGGACTGGCTGGCGCGCGGAAACTGGGTGAGGAATTCGGTGGTGGCACACAGACACGCCGACGGCATGGGCCCGCCAAACACGTCGGCGTTGCCGCGCACGCTGCGGGTGTCGGCCACCACGCGCAACTCACCCGCCTGCTCCAGCTGCGTGATGGTCGGATCCGTGTAGCTGATCGCGTCAATCGCGCCGCTGCGAAACGCGGCAATGGCGGCCCGGGCGTTGGGCATCGGGACCAGTTGCACGTCGTTCGTCTTGAGCCCACCCCGGCTCAAAACAGCACGCGCCACGCGGTGCGCGGGCGTTCCGAGATCCTGCACGCCCAGGCGCCTGCCGCGCAGGTCGCCGAGTTGCCGGTAGTGCCCCATGGTTTTGGTCGACACGCCCACCACGATCTGCGGAGTGCGGCCCTGCAACACAAACGACTGCAAGGCCTGACCACGCATCTGCCCGGCGATCGTGCTGCTGTACGTGCCCGACACCGCGTGCGCCGCGCCGCCGGCGAGCGCCTGCAGCGCCTGTGCAGCATCGGGAAAATCACGCACCTCCACATCAAGCCCTTCGGCAGTGAAGTAGTCCAGCCGGTCCGCAATCGTCAGGGGGAGAAAAGCAAAGTCGATGCGGTTGTCCACCGCGATCACGAGTTTGGGGGCGCTGCGTGGTGCAGGTAGGGTGGTCGGGGGCGCTGGTGTGGATGCGGGTTGGGCGCGCACATCCGACAGCCCCGCCGA
Source organism: Hydrogenophaga sp. (assembly GCA_021154985.1). Classification (GTDB taxonomy): domain Bacteria; phylum Pseudomonadota; class Gammaproteobacteria; order Burkholderiales; family Burkholderiaceae_C; genus Hydrogenophaga. The sequence goes on along the minus strand of JAJNQE010000132.1, from coordinate 2,835 downwards.
CAGGGCCATCGCCGCCGCCACCCGACCCCAATCTCTCCGTTTCAACATGCCCGAACGTCCTCTCTGTATTGCTTTATGAATACACAGAGACTAGGTGGCGAACAAAAAACCCGCATCGGGACCATTCCCGAGCGGGTTTGTACGGAGCGATCTCGGCGGTTTTTTTGCAAGCCGATGTAACTGCGCAAACAGGCGCCAGCGTTCAGGCAAACAGGATCGCGATGTTCGCCACCAGCGCCAGTACCCACAACACGCTGCGCACCGTGGCCAGATCGGCCACGTACATCATGATGTAGAGCAGGCGCAGCACAATGAAGAGGAAGGCCAGCACATCCAGCCGCAACTGCGAGGCGCCGAGCTGGTGCGCAATGATCACCGCACCGATGAAAAACGGCAGCGCTTCGAAGCTGTTGGCCTGCGCGGCATTGGCGCGGGCGCGCCAGTCGGTCTGTTTGGCGAGCCACTGGCGAGGGTGGTTGTTGTCGTAGCCACCCTGGCGTTTGGGTGTGCCGAACATGCCCCACTTGGCCAGCCCCGCACACACGATGGGCAGCAGCGACGCCACCAGCACGCACCAATACGCCACGGTCAATCCCGCCAGTTTCATGGGTTGGTTCTTTCAATGAAGGGAATCGGTGTGGATCAGCGCCGGTCCACCAGCGCGTGGGCAATGGTGCCCAGATCCACGTACTCAAGTTCGCTGCCCACGGGCACGCCCCGCGCCAACCGCGTCACCTGCACGCCGCGCCCCTTGAGGGCCTGGGCGATCACGTGCGCCGTGGTTTCGCCCTCGGCGGTGAAGTTGGTCGCGAGAATCACCTCGCGCACTTCGGAGGCCCCGGTCAGCGTCTGCGCGGGCGCATCGATGCGTTCAAACAGCTTTTGCAACCCGATGTCTTTCGGACCCACGTTGTCCAGCGGGCTCAGTTTGCCCATCAGCACGAAGAACAGGCCCTTGTACGCGCCCGTGCGCTCCATGGCGGCCTGATCGGCCGGCGTTTCCACCACACACAGCTGGCTGCGGTCGCGCCGTGGGTCCAGGCAGGTGTGGCAGACAGCGTCTTCGGTGAAGGTGTGGCACAGCGCGCAGTGCTGCACCGGGGCGACCGCGTGGTCCAGCGCCCTGGCCAGCGCCAGCGCACCCTCGCGGTCGTGCTGCAGCAGGTGAAACGCCATGCGCTGGGCCGACTTGACGCCCACCCCCGGCAGGCGGCGCAAGGCCTGAACCAGGTGTTCAAGGGAGTGGGCTTCGGCCATGCAACGCGGCGGCGTTCAGAAAGGAAACTTCATGCCACCGGGCAGGCCCGGCATGCCGGCGGTGATCTTGCCCATTTTCTCGGCCGAGGTTTCTTCGGCCTTGCGCACAGCCGCGTTGAAAGCGGCAGCCACCAGGTCTTCGAGCATGTCCTTGTCGTCGGCCAGCAGGCTGGGGTCGATGGTGATGCGTTTGACATCGTGTTTGCAGGTCATGAGCACCTTGACCAGACCGGCACCGGACTCGCCCGTGACTTCAACGAAAGCCAGTTCGTCCTGCGCCTTCTTCAGGTTGTCCTGCATGGCCTGTGCCTGCTTCATGAGGCCGGCGAGTTGTCCTTTGTTGAACATGCTGTGTGTCTTTCTTTGTGGGAATGAATGAGAGGGCTCAGGCCCGTGTGGCCTTGAGCGTGCCGGGCACGATTCTGCCGCCAAAGTCGCGCATCATGGTTTGCACAAACGGATCGCCCATGATCTGCGCTTCGGCTTCGCGCTGCAGCCGCTCGGCCTCCAGCGCCTGGCGCTTGGCCGGTGAGTCGGCCACGCTGCCAATTTCCACCACCAGGCGCACCGTGTGGCCCAGGGTTTGCAGGGCCGTGGCGAGGCGCTCGCGGCTGTTGCCCTGGTTGAGCGACTCGCGCTCCACGCGCAGCACCCAGCGGTCGGTGTCGCGCGCCACCAGCTGCGACTGCAGGCCAAGTTCGCGCACCAATGCCGAAATGGTTTCATTGCGCACCAGCTGCATGACGGCGTCAAACCAGAAATCGCCCTCTTCGCTGGGCACGATCGGCGCCAGCCCTGCGGGTGCCGCCGGCGCGCGGACTTGCGGCTGATCCGCGCGCCCGGGTTCACCGGCGTCCCGCACCGGAATGGCCACGGTGCGGCTCGGGACAGGCGCGGTCTCGGCGGTCTCCTCCCAGGGCGGGCCGTCGTCTTCGGGCCAGGGGGCGTCGTCCAGCTCGGGCGGTGTGGCGGCCTGGGCCGTGTGGGTGGTGGGGGCGGCCACTGCAGCGGGCCGAGGCACTGGCACAGCAGCCACCAGGGGCGCAGGCGGAGCAAGCACCGCGGGTCTGGGCGCCGGGGCCGTCACAACAGGCGCAGCGGCAGGGGCGCGCACATGTGCTGCCGCGGCTTCAGCAGCCTTTTGAGGCACCGCCTCAGCGGCTTTCAGAGTTTTTTTTTCCGCCGTGGTGTTGACCGACGAAGCGGGCTTGAACGCAAGCAGGCGCAGCAACACCATGGTCAGGCCCGCGTATTCGTCGGGCGCCAGGCCCAGCTCGGCGCGGCCATGCAGGCACAGGCTGTAGAGCAGCTGGGTTTCGTCCGCCGGCAAGCTGCCAGCCAGGCGCTCGATCTCGACCTCGTCGGGATCTTCCAGGCCGTCGGCCGGCGCGCGGCCCGGCACCGCCTGCAACACCGCCATGCGTTGCAGCACGCCGGTCATGTCTTCGAGCGTGGTGGCTGCGTTCAGGCCGTTGAGGCGCAGGGCGTCGATGGTGTCGACCACCGTGGCGCCGTCGGCCCGCGCCAGCGCGTCGATCAGGCGCAGCACGTATGACCGGTCCACCGCACCCAGCATCT
>JAJNQE010000180.1 GCA_021154985.1 Hydrogenophaga sp. | reverse complement strand
CGTACGAGACGATGTGGTCTGCAATCTTCAGTGGGCGTGGGAGATCCCAGTGCCGGAGCTCAACATCTCTGTTTTCGAGACCCCGCCAGAAAACGTCAAGGGGCGCCGCACTTCAAAGCTGGTGGTGTGCAACAGCATTTCTCAGGCCGTGATTGAGGAAGCTCGCGGACATCACCCCACCCACGTTTTTGCAATGTCTTGGCGCCACCGAGAACTGGGACCAATTAAGGCCATGAACAACAGCGCGTGGCAAGCAGCGCGCTCAAGGGCTGGGCTGGGCGATCTTCATGTCCACGACCTTCGCCATACGGTGGGCATGCGACTGCGTGAGACTGGCGTCAGCGAATCGACCCGACGGGACGTCCTGTGGCACAGCAATCGCTCCGTCACGGACCACTACTCCATGGCACAGATCCGAGAGATTCACGAAGCTCTTGAGAAGATCACAAAGCCGACCAACGGCTGGAACAAGAGCCTCCAGGCGCTGAAAGCGGAGCATGCGCTGCGGAAAGCCGGCACACGGACTTGAGCCTCGGAAGCTGAGTTCATGTCTGAGTCCCGCAAAAGTCCCGCAGCAAAGAAAAACGGGCTAGCCCTTTCGGAGCTAACCCGTTGTTCTAGAACGATGTTCTGGTGCGGCTGGCAGGAATTGAACCCACGACCCCTTGGTTCGTAGCCAAGTACTCTATCCAACTGAGCTACAGCCGCGAAGCCTCGAATTATAGCAGCATTTTCTTGGTAGGCCGTGTTGGACTTGAACCAACGACCAAAGGATTATGAGTCCTCTGCTCTAACCAACTGAGCTAACGGCCCTGCGCAGGGCATTGTAGGGCTCGCCCCGATGGTCTCTATTTGTTGTGGCTCAGGGCGTTGCCGACCAGCTTGGCCGTCACGTCCACGATCTGGATCATGCGCTCGTAAGGCATGCGTTGAGGGCCGATGACACCCAGCGTGCCGACGATCTGGCCATCGACTTCGTAGGGCGCCGTCACGACCGACAGGTCTTCATAAGGCACGACCTGGCTTTCGCCACCGATGTAGATGCGCACACCATCGGCCTGGGCCGACACATCAAGCAGGCGGATGAGCTGGGTCTTTTGCTCGAACAGGTCAAACATGCGGCGCAGGTTGCCCATGTCGCTGGAGAACTCGCTCACCGACAACAGATTGCGTTCGCCGGCGACCACCACCTCGTCTTGAGCCGCATCACCCTCGGCGCCAATGTTCACCGCAGCCTTCATGAGGTCGGCGATCTCGCCGCGCAGAGCATCCACCTCGTGCTTGAGCCGTTCGCGCACGGCCTCCATGGTCAGACCCGAGTAATGGCTGTTGAGAAAATTGGCGGCTTCAAGCAGTTGTGGCTGCGTGAAAGTGGCCTGCGTGTGAATGATTCGGTTCTGCACCTCACCCTCGGGCGAGACGATGATCACCAGCACACGGCGGTCGGAGAGGCTCAGGAATTCAATGTGGCGGAACACCGAGGCGCGGCGCGGCGCCGTGATCACACCCACGAACTGCGAGAGGCTGGACAGCATGTTGGCTGCGTGACTGATCACGCGGTGCGGTTGGCCTGCTTCGATGCCCGGGGCCGCCATTTCGCTCACGGGAGACAAACCCTCGCGGCGCACGGTGAGCATGGTGTCGACAAACATGCGGTAGCCGCGCGCAGTGGGAATGCGGCCAGCCGAGGTGTGCGGGCTCGCGATCAGGCCCAGTTCCTCCAGATCGCTCATCACATTGCGGATGGTGGCGGGAGAGAGCTCCATACCGGCCGCACGGGCCAGGGTGCGCGAGCCCACGGGCTGGCCATCGGCGATGTATCGCTCGACGAGGGTTTTGAGCAGCAGCTTCGCGCGGTCGTCCAACATCGTTTCATTTTACGGAGAGACCGCTGTCCGGTCCCGTTTGCGAGCGAGGGTTTTCGGGCAATCCACCACAGACCGGCTATGTTGTAATTTGTGCATGAGCATGCCCCCCGACACGCGGTCCACCCCCTACCGAACGGACCGTCCGCTGCGCTTCGCGCACGTGGTCATCGTCGGCAAGTACCACGCACCCGGATCGCGCGATGCGGTCGACGAGATCGCACATTTCCTGCACGACGAAGGTTGTGACGTGTCGATCGAGCAGGAGACGGCGTTCAACACCGGGTTGACGCAGTACCCTGCGCTCACGGTGAATGAGATGGGGCAACACTGCGACCTGGCCTTGGTGGTGGGCGGTGACGGCACCATGCTCGGCATCGGCCGCCAGCTGGCTCGCTTTGGCGTGCCGCTGGTGGGCATCAACCAGGGGCGCCTGGGCTTCATCACCGACATTCCGTTTGAAGATTTCCGCGCCAAGCTGCGCCCCATCCTGCGCGGCGCGTTCGAAGACGACCCGCGCTCGCTCATGGCCGCGGGCGTGTGGCGTGATGGCCGTTGTGTCTTCGAGGCCACCGCGCTCAACGACGTGGTGGTCAACCGTGGCGGGGCGGCCAGCATGATCGAACTGCGGGTGGAGGTGGACGGGCACTTTGTGGCCAACCAGCGCGCCGACGGTTTGATCATTGCTTCACCCACCGGCTCCACCGCCTACGCCTTGTCGGCTGGCGGGCCGCTGCTGCACCCGGCCATCGGCGGTTGGTTGCTGGTGCCGATCGCGCCGCACACCCTGTCGAACCGTCCGGTGGTGCTGCCGGGGCACAGCGAGATTGCGATGGAAATCGTGACCGGCAAGGAGGCCAGTGCCAATTTCGACATGCAATCGTTCACCAGCCTGCTGATCGGCGACCGCATCGTGGTGCGCCGCTCCGACCACGCATTGCGCCTGCTGCACCCGGTGGGCTGGAGTTACTTCGACACCCTGCGCAAAAAACTCCACTGGAACGAAGGCGTCTGAAGACGCGGCAAAATTCTCCCGTTTCCAACGCCACACATTCCGACATGAGCCTCCGCCGTATTGCTCTGCGCGACTTCGTCATCGTGCAGTCCCTCGACCTGGAACTGGGCCAGGGCTTTGGCGTGCTCACGGGCGAGACCGGTGCAGGCAAGTCCATCCTGATCGACGCGCTGCAGTTGGCGCTGGGCGCGCGGGCCGAAAGCGGCGTGGTGCGCGAAGGGGCCACGCGCTGCGAGATCGCTGCCGAGTTCGACGCACCGGCCTCACTGACCCCCTGGCTGGAGGAACAAGGTTTCCCGGTCGAAGACAGCCTGCTCCTGCGCCGCACTGTGGACACCGAAGGCCGCAGCCGCGCCTGGATCAACGGCAGCGCCGCCACCATGGCGCAGCTCAAGGCGCTGGCCGACGGCCTGGTCGACATTCACGGCCAGCACGCCTGGCAGAGCCTCACGCGCGCGGAGGCGGTGCGCGACCTGCTGGACGCCTACGCGGGGATCGACACCAAGGCGGCTGCGCTCGCCTGGTCTCAATGGAGACACCAGCGCAAGGCGCTGGACAACGCCACCGAAAAGCAGAACGCGCTGCAGCAGGAGAGTGAACGCCTGTCGTGGCAGATCGCCGAGCTCGACAAGCTTGCTCCACTGCCGGGCGAATGGGACGACCTGAACGCCCAACACAGCCGACTGGCCAACGCACAGGGCCTGTTGGACGCCGCGCAAGCCGCCATCACCGCGCTGGACGACGAAGAATCGAATGCCGCAGCACTGATCCACCGCGCACTCAGTGCGCTGCAAGCACAGGCCCACATCGAGCCCCGGTTTGCTGACGGCATTGCCGCGCTGGAAGCCGCGCTGGCGCAAGTGCAGGACACCGTGCACAACCTGCACCAGTACGCGCGCCACACCGACCAGGATCCAGCGAGCCTGGACGCTCTCGACCAGCGCCTGGCGCAGTGGGTGTCGCTGGCACGCCGCTACCGCCGCAGCCCCGAAGAGCTGGCCGAGACGTTGGCGCAATGGAAACGCGAACTCGCCACCATCGACCAAGCGCTGGATCTGGACGCGCTGCAGCAAGCCGAGCGCTCCGCCTGGAAAGCCTTCAACGTCGAGCTGCTGAGCATCACCAAGGAGCGCCAGAAGGCAGCGCCCAAATTGTCGAAGGCGGTCACACAGAGCATGCAGACCCTGGGCATGCAGGGTGGCGTGTTCGAGGTGGCTTTGCAGCGCATGGACGAACCCCAGGCCCATGGTTGGGAACAGGTCGATTTTTGCGTGGCGGGCCATGCCGGCGCCACACCCAAACCGGTGGGCAAAGTGGCATCAGGCGGTGAGCTATCGCGCATTGCGCTGGCCATTTCGGTGGTCACCAGCCGGCTCGGACAAGCACCCACACTGATCTTTGACGAGGTGGATTCCGGCATCGGTGGCACTGTTGCGCACACCGTGGGCCAGTTGCTGCGTCAGCTCGGGCGCGACCGCCAGGTGCTGGCCGTGACCCACCTGCCCCAGGTGGCGGCTTGCGCTGACCACCACCTGCTGGTGAGCAAACAAATGGTGGGCCGGCAGACACTCAGCACGGTTGCACCGATCGGGCACGAGGCGCGCGTGGTGGAGCTCGCACGCATGCTGGGAGGCAGCGAGAAGTCGGAAATTTCGTTGGCCCACGCCCGCGAACTTCTCTCGGCCTGAGCGCTCCATTGCCCATGACCACAACGAACGACGCACCCATCCACCTGGTGCTCATCACCGGCATGTCCGGCTCGGGCAAGTCGGTCGCGCTCACCGCGCTGGAAGACGTGGGTTTCTACTGTGTGGACAACCTGCCGCCCGAGCTGCTCGAATCCTTCATTGAGCTGGAACAGAGCCACAAGGCCAGCAAGGTCGCCATTGCCATGGACGTGCGCAGCGCCGGCTCGCTGCCGGGTTTGCCCAAGCGGCTGGCGCAGCTGCAACAGCACGCGCAACGCCCCGTGAACCTGACCACGGTGTTTCTCGACGCCACCACCGACACGCTGGTGCGCCGGTTCTCGGAAACGCGGCGGCGGCATCCGCTCTCGATCGAGCGCTTCAACGACCAGCACCGCGCGCTGACCGATGCCATCGAACAGGAACGCGAACTGCTGGCCGAACTGCGTGACCAGGCGCTGGTGCTCGACACCAGCCTGATCCGGCCCACGCACCTGCGCAGCCACATCAAGGACCTGCTCGGCACGACGCAGGCGCCGCTCACGCTGGTGTTCGAATCGTTTGCGTACAAGCGCGGCATTCCCATGGACGCCGACTTTGTCTTTGATGTGCGCATGCTCGCCAACCCGCACTACGAGCCCCACCTCAAACCCCTGACCGGGCGCGACGGGGCGGTGGCGGCTTTCCTGGAAGCACAGCCCGAGGTGCGGCAGATGGAGCAGCAGATCAGCGATTTTTTGGGGCACTGGCTACCGCAGATGCTGCGCGACCACCGCAGCTACGTGACGGTGGCCGTGGGTTGCACCGGTGGGCAGCACCGATCGGTGTATCTGGTGGAGCAACTTGCGCGGGCGTTCGGTGCAAACTGGTCCACACGGGTCAGGCACCGCGAAGCCGACAGTTGGCCCACGCCCATGGTGCCCGGCGTCTAGATCCTCGCCAACAGATCGGGCACGCACAAGGCCTGCAACAAAGGCTTCACCGGCGCGGGAAGCCCGTACTCGCTCAGCTGCGCAGCATCCACCCATTGGCCTGCCGGCAGTTCGGCGGGACGAGGTTCCGACGCGAGTTGGAGCAGCAAGGGCTGCAGCCGCAACTCCCGGTGGGTGAGGCTGTGGGACACCGCGTCCATCTCGATCAGCCCGTCCACCCAGCCCGGCAGTAAGACCGAACGGGCAGCCTGCTCGCTTTCGAACACCGGCGGGCAATACAGACCCGCCCAGATGCCGTTGTCGGGCCGTCGTTGAAGCCAGAAGCGCTCTCGACCATCGGACAGCTTCACGAGCAGCAACCACCAACTCTCGTGGCGACGCTTCAGGGTGCGGGTCTTCACCGGAAAACGCTGCGGCTCGCCTGTTTGATGGCCCTGGCAAATGCCCTGGACTGGGCACTGCCCGCACAGCGGGCGGCTGCGCGTGCACACGGTCGCACCAAGGTCCATGAGCCCTTGTGTGTAGGCCGTCATGTCGTCGGCAGAGGGGTAGTTCGGCAATAGCGCTTGCGCCAAGACCCACAGCTCGCGCTGGGGCTTTGTCTGCGCGAGGTCGCAATCGAACGCCAGCAACCGTGTGAGCACGCGGCGCACATTGCCATCAACGATGGACACCCGTTCACCAAAACAGAACGCTGCGATGGCCGCAGCGGTGGAGGCACCAATGCCGGGCAAGGTTTCAAGCCCGGCGGCCGTCGTCGGGAACTCCCCGTCGTGCCGAGAGACCACCGCTTGGGCACAGCGGTGCAGGTTGCGCGCACGGCTGTAGTAACCCAGGCCGCTCCACAACGCCATGACCTCGTCCGCCTCGGCGGCGGCGAGGGTGCGCACGTTCGGAAAGCGCTCCAGGAACCGCGCGTAGTAGCCCAACACCGTGCTCACTTGGGTCTGCTGAAGCATCACCTCGGACAGCCACACCCGGTACGGATCGCGCGTGCCCTGCCAGGGCATGCCACTGCGCCCGGCACGGCGTTGCCAATCGATCAGCAAGGGTGCAAAGCCGGTGGGCAGATCGGCGCTCAGGCCGCCCGCCCCATTCATGCCGCGAGGGCTTCGGCGGGCTCTTCGTCGGGCGCTGCCAGCAAGTGATCGGTGAGTTCCGACAACTTGGCGTCGAGTAGGTTGAGCTTGGCCTGGTGGGTCTGCAGTTCGCGAATGCGCTCATCCAGCCCGCCTGCGGCCTGCTGGATGCGAGAGACCGCCTCGATACGCCGGGTGAAATTACGGCGGCGCTCCCGCAGCTGGGCATCCAGTTGGGCCGCCGCCGATTTGTTCCACAGCTCCACTTCGTTGACCGCGGTGTCATACACCACCCGCAGGCGGCTCATGAGCGCGCGCGCCAGGCGCTCGGCGAACTCGGGATTGGCCAGCTTGAGCGCATTGCCCAGGCTCAGGTACTGCAGATGGCTTTTTTCGATCAGGTCGAGGTCTTTGACGTACTGGGCCAGCTGCGGCGGCGTGGGCGCCTGCAACGAAAAACCGTACTCGGCGTTCAGGCTCTTGAAGCTGCCTTCCAGCATGGACTGGATGTCGCCCGCCATGCCGTCGGCCTTGCTCATGTTGGCGCGCAGCCGGTCGAAGGTGTGGTCGTACGCACGGCGCACGCCCAGCTTGATGCCCGGCTGCCGAAGCGCCTTGGACAGCACCGCCACCTCGGCTTTGAGGTGTGTGGAGCTCAGCATGGCAAACAGGTCTTTGAGCAAACGCAGGTGCACCGAACGCACCGCCTGGATCTTGGCCCCGCTGGCATCGAAGTCGGCTTGCTCCTGTTCGATGCGCAAGCGCATCTGCTTGATCACGCCGGCGTTTTTGCCGCGCAACCCTTCCAGCTCCTGGATCTGCTCCACCAGATCGCGAGAGCGCGTGTGCACCATGCGCGTGGTCTCCACCCGCAAGGACTGGATACCGGTGGCCACCGCTGCGCTCAGGATCTTGCGCCGCTGGCCCAGCAGGTCCACCCCCAGGGCCGTTTCCAGCTCCATCAGGTTGCTCGCTGCCAGCAGTTTCTTGTCGCGGTTGACCTTGGCCAGCAGGCCCTTCTGGGCCGACACGGCCAGCACCTGGCGCGGTGAAAGACCCAGAATCTCGGCCGAGTCGGTGCGCTGCGACGCAATCTGCAATTGCACCTGCTCGGGTGAGCTCAGCGCATCCCACATGGTGTCGATCTTGTTGAGCACCACCAGGCGCGACTCTTTGCCTTCCCCCAGAACGGAGAGGTGCTGGCGCCAGATGGTGAGGTCGGACTTGGTCACACCGGTGTCGGCCGCCAGAATGAACACCACCGCCTGCGCCTGCGGCAACAGACTCACGGTCAGTTCGGGCTCGGCACCAATGGCGTTGAGGCCTGGCGTGTCCAGAATCACCAGACCCTGTTTGAGCAGCGGGTGCGCCATGTTGATCAGCGCGTGGCGCCACTTGGGCACCTCCACCGTGCCGTCGGGGCCGGTCAGCGGGTTGTCTTCGGGCGCTTCGTCGCTCCAGAAACCCAGACCCCGCGCTTCGTCCAGCGTGACCCGGCGCACCTCGGCGACCTTTTGAATGGCGCGCGCCAGTTGCTTGGGATCGTTCACGTCCAGGTCAACGCGCTCCCACTTGTCAGGAGCGTTGCGCCAATCGAGCAGCGACAGGGGCTGCAGGCGCGTCTCGATGGGGAGCAGGCGAAGGCACGGGGGTACTTCCGCGTCATAGCCCAATTCGGTGGGACACATCGTGGTGCGCCCGGCGCTCGCCGGCATGATGCGGCGCCCGTAACCGGCAAAAAACACCGCGTTGATCAGTTCCGATTTGCCACGCGAGAACTCGGCCACGAAGGCCACCATGATCTTGTCGTTCTTGACCTGGGCGTGCAGACCATCGAGTCGCTCGCGAATACCGGGCTCCATCAGGTCGTGGTCGGTCAACCACTCGGCGAGCAAGCGCAGACGCAGGGCAAACTGCTTGCGCCACACGCCATGTTGGTCAAATTCCTGATTGAAACTCATAGATCTGATGTTGTAACCACCGGTCAATATAGCATCGGCCTCTCTCACAAAACCGGACGGCCCACATGCCCGACAGCCGGGTCACCGGGCCGATCAGTTTTTCTGGCAGGTGGTGCAAAAAAACGTCGATCGCTGGCCTTGGCGGATGGCTTTGACGGGTGTACCACATACCCTGCAGGGGTTGCCTTCCCGGCCATAGACAAAAGCATCCAGTTGAAAGTAGCCCGACTGACCTTCGGCGCTGGAGAAGTCCCGCAAGGTGCTGCCGCCCAGCGCCACCGCTCGGGTGAGCACCTGGACGATAGCCATGTGCAGGCGCGCCGCTCGCGGCTTGCTCACGCGATCGGCACGCAAGGTCGGTCGAATACCCGCCATGAACAAGGCCTCCGACGCGTAGATGTTGCCCACGCCCACCACGATGTCACCCGACAACAACACCTGTTTGATGGCCGAACGGCGCCCTTGCAACGCGCGGTGAAACACCACCGGATCGAACCCGCCCTCCAGCGGCTCCACACCCAGGCCATCCAGCAGCTTGGCGGCGGTCGCACTGTGCAACGCATCGGCATGGACCACCGCACCAAAGCGGCGGGGATCGTGCAAGCGCAAGGTGCCCCGGCTGGTCAGCAACTCGAAATGGTCGTGAACACCGCGCGGGGGCAGACGGTGGTCAAACTGCAGGCTGCCCGACATGCCCAGGTGCACCAGCAGAACACCCTGGTCGAGATTGAGCAGCAGGTATTTGCCACGGCGGGTCACCGACACCACTGTGCGGCCATGCAGCGCCGGTGCTTCACACCCCAGCGGCCAGCGCAGCGGTTTGCCCATCTGCACGTGCAGGATCGAAGCCCCGGCAATGCGGTCGGCAAAGCTGCGCCGGGTGACTTCAACTTCGGGGAGTTCGGGCATGGCTGGGTGTTTTCTTGCAAGCATCCGGAACGCTTGTGCGGTCTTCGGATCAGACCTCGGCGCCCCAAAAACCTTCCATTATCATGACCCGATGGTGCGACTCGAAGTCGCTTCATAGTCGTCTACATGGCGACATTCAACGATAGCTCGTTCTCTCTATGGAGAACACGGGAATCGCCCCCTTAAAAAGGGCGAATTTGTGCAGCCGAAAGGCACTATTTCGGCTGCAACAGACGGACCCTTCAAGAGGGTCCGAACGTTCGATCGGGCTCCTCGGGGACCCGATTCGTAGCTGAAAAGAGACACAAATCTCTGCTCGGATGGCATGTCGCGCGTGTTTTACAAACCGTTGCAATTGTCTGAAGGACGGGTTATCTATGAGCGGCACCGCTCAAGGTGTCTTGTTCTCAACCGAACCACGCTTGGAACGGCGTGTCCTCGTCCGCACATGCGTATGGAGCAATCCGGGGGTGTGAAGCTGCGGGTAAACGTCCCA
>JAJNQE010000179.1 GCA_021154985.1 Hydrogenophaga sp. | reverse complement strand
GTTGGTGCCGAACTGGAAGCTCATCACGATGCCGGAGACCACGCCGAGCGCGAAGCTCAGCGCGAACACCTTGGTCCAGAAGTAGTAGGCCTCTTCCCATGCCGGGTCGCGCGTCTTGATGAAACGCAGGCGGAAGAACAGCAAGAACCAGCACATCGCGATCGTGATGGTCGGAAACAGGATGTGAAAGCTGATGTTGGCTGCGAACTGGATTCGCGACAGGATCAAGGCGTCCATGGTGGTGTCCGGTGCGGGTGGGTCGGAGGGCGGGGTGGGTCAGGCCGCCTGGTCGAGCGGGTCTTTGGGCTGCGCCTTGCGCGCGGGTGATCTGCCGGTCAGGCGGTCCTTGAATTCGAGCACCTTGGTGACCGTGGTGCCCATGCCCATGAGCTGCATCGCGGTCTCGGGCGCGAGTTTCTGAACGTCGTCGAACCAGGTCATGAGCCGGTCGATCAGGTCGTGCATCTCGCGCATACGGGCCTGCGCATGGCGCTCGGCGTCGTTGGTGGGCGTGTCGAGCAGGGCAGTGCGCAGCATGGAGAGCGTGGGCTCCACCTCGCGGCGGCGGCGCTCTTCGGCCAGCACGCGGAAGATTTCCCACACATCGGCTGGTGCTTCGAAATACTCGCGCCGGTCGCCCGGCTGGTGGCGCAGGCGCACCAGCCGCCAGGCCTGCAGCTCCTTCAGGCCCATGCTCACGTTGGAACGCGAAAACTCCAGCGTTTCGGCGATCTCGTCGGCGTTGAGCGCCTGCGGCGAGATGTAGAGCAGCGCGTAGATCTGGCCGACGGTGCGGTTGATGCCCCATTTGCTGCCCATTTCCCCGAAGTGGGCAACGAACTCGCGGTTGAGGGGCGGGAGGTGGTCTTGCAGCGGCATGTGAAGGAATGTATCCGGTCTGGCTTGAATTTTCAGTAATTACTGAAATTCCGGGAAGTTCCCGGGGTTATCGGTCGGCATGGGCCTGGCAGGGCCGGGGCACGACTCCCTACAATCGCGCTCCATGAGCATCAAAAGCGACAAATGGATCCGCCGCATGGCCGAAGAACACGGCCTGATTTCGCCCTTCGAGCCTGGTCAGGTGAGGGCGGTGGACGGCAAGAAGGTGATCAGCTACGGCACGTCGAGCTACGGCTACGACATCCGCTGCGCGCCCGAATTCAAGGTGTTCACCAACATCCACAGCACGGTGGTGGACCCGAAGAACTTTGATGAAAACAGCTTCGTGGACATCAACAAGGATGTCTGCGTGATCCCGCCCAACAGCTTTGCGCTGGCGCGCACCATGGAGTATTTCCGCATCCCGCGCAACGTGCTCACCATCTGCCTGGGCAAGAGCACCTACGCGCGCTGCGGGATCATCGTCAACGTCACGCCCTTCGAGCCCGAGTGGGAAGGTTATGTGACGCTGGAGTTCAGCAACACCACACCGCTGCCAGCCAAGATCTACGCGGGCGAGGGCTGCGCCCAGGTGCTGTTTTTCGAGAGCGACAAGGACGACGTCTGCGAGGTCAGCTACAAGGACCGGGGCGGCAAGTACCAGGGGCAGACGGGCGTCACGCTGCCCAAGGCCTGATCCAGGCCGGCATTCAAGCGCTGCCGCCCGGATAATGGGCCGCGCAGCGATTCCCGCTGCGCAGGAGACGCCGCATGAAATGGGAAAACAACCGCGAGTCCGACCAGGTTGAAGACCGCCGATCAAGCCCGGGCCGTGGGCTGGGTGGCGGCGGCGGACGCAACATCGGGCTGGGCACCATCGCGGTCGCCCTGGTGGCCGGCTGGATCTTCGGCATCAACCCCATGACCATCCTGGGCGCGCTCAGCGGCGGCGACCTCTCGCCGGCCGCGCAGGTGGAAACCTCACAAGGCCCGGCGCCAGCTCCCACCGACGACATGGGCCGCTTCGTGGCCTCTGTGCTGGGTGGCACCGAAGACGTGTGGGGCCCCATGTTCCAGCAGGCCGGAGCGACCTACCAGAAACCCCGCCTGGTGCTGTTTCGCGGCGCCACGCCCACGGCCTGCGGCACCGGCCAGTCGGCCATGGGGCCGTTTTATTGCCCGGGCGACCAGAAGGTCTACATCGACCTGAGCTTCTACGACACGCTGCGCACACAGCTCGGTGCGCCGGGCGACTTTGCGCAGGCGTATGTGATCGCGCACGAGGTGGGTCACCACGTGCAGAACCTGCTGGGCATCACCGGCAAGATGGACGAGATGCGCGGACGGGTGAGCCAGCGCGAGTTCAACGCCATGTCGGTGCGGGTGGAGCTGCAGGCCGACTGTTTTGCCGGCATCTGGGCCCACCACAACCAGAAGACCGGCAACATCCTGGAGCCCGGTGACGTGGAAGAGGCCATGAACGCGGCGGCGGCCATCGGTGACGACGCCCTGCAGCGCAAAAGCCAGGGCCAGGTGGTGCCCGACAGCTTCACCCACGGCACCAGCGAGCAGCGCCAGCGCTGGTTCAACAGCGGCCTCAAAACGGGCAGTGTTCAGGCATGTGACACCTTCAAGTCGGCGAGCCTTTGAGCGTGGCTCAGGCGGGATTGGGGGAAAAGTGGTCAAAGTGCGACAATAACGGGCTAACTTTGAAGCCCATGACCCAATCTTTTTCTGAACTGTCCCTCTCCCCCGCCATTGAGCGTGCCGTGGCCGAAATGGGCTACGAGACCATGACGCCGATCCAGGCGCAGGCGATTCCCGTGGTGCTGCAAGGCCGCGACGTGATGGGTGCCGCCCAGACCGGCACCGGCAAAACCGCCGCTTTCACGCTGCCCCTGCTGCAGCGCATGATGAAGCACGAAAACGCGTCCACCTCGCCCGCCCGCCACCCCGTGCGCGCGCTGGTGCTGTTGCCCACGCGCGAGCTGGCCGACCAGGTGGCCGAGCAGGTCAAGCTCTACGCCAAGTACACCAACCTGCGCAGCACGGTGGTGTTCGGTGGCATGGACATGAAGCCTCAAACGGCCGAGCTGAAAAAAGGGGTCGAGGTGCTGGTGGCCACGCCCGGTCGTCTGCTCGATCACATCGAAGCCAAGAACTGCGTGCTGAACCAGGTCGAATACGTGGTGCTCGACGAAGCCGACCGCATGCTCGACATCGGTTTTTTGCCCGACCTGCAGCGCATCCTGTCCTACCTGCCCAAACAGCGCACCACGCTGCTGTTCTCGGCCACTTTCTCCACCGAAATCAAGCGCCTGGCCGGCAGCTACCTGCAAGACCCGGTGACGATCGAAGTGGCGCGTTCCAACGCCACCGCTTCCACCGTGGAGCAGCATTTCTACAGCGTGGGTGATGACGACAAACGCGGCGTGCTCAAGCAGATCCTTGCCGAGCGCGGCATCAAGCAGGCCTTTGTGTTCGTCAACAGCAAGCTGGGCTGTGCGCGGCTGGCGCGTTCGCTGGAGCGCGAAGGCCTCAACACCACCGCCCTGCACGGTGACAAGAGCCAGGACGAACGCCTGAAAGCCCTTGAGGCTTTCAAGAGCGGCGCGGTGGACTTGCTGGTCTGCACCGACGTGGCGGCACGCGGCCTGGACATCAAGGACGTGCCGGCGGTGTTCAACTTCGACATCCCGTTCAACGCCGAAGACTACGTGCACCGCATCGGCCGCACCGGCCGCGCCGGCGCCTCCGGCCTGGCGGTGTCTTTCGTCAGCCCGCGCGACGCGCGCCTGATGGGTGACCTGGAAAAACTGCTCGGCAAAAAGCTCGAACTCGAAGCCCTGGAGCTCGAAGCGGACAAGCGCCCAGCCGGCCGTTTCAACGACGGCCAGCGCGCCTGGCAAGCCCCCGAAGGCAGCGAAGATCGGCGCGAGAGCCGCCCACCGCGCGACCGCGAAGTGCGAAGCGAATCGCGAGGTGATGGCCGCAGCGCCCCGGCGAGCCGCCCTGTTCGCGCGCCACGGGCCCCGGCCGATCCGCTGTTCGACAAACCCTACGAGCCCAGCGCCAGCGGCGATGCACCGCCGTCGTGGGAGGCCTCGGCCCGCGCCACCGCGCGCACCGTGTCGCCCAACATCAAGTCGCGCAAAAAAGTGCCGGCACTGTTCAAGAGCGCGCCTGCACCGGTGGTGGCCGAGCCGGTGCCCGCACCGGCGCAACAAGACTGAGCGCTGCTCTCGGCGGCGCGTGTTCAGAGGCCCTTGCCGGGCCTCTGTGTTTGTGGGCACTGCACGTCGATGCGCTCCACCTGCCCAGTTGCACCCAAGAGCCGAGCCGCCGTCAGGCAACCGCCCCACACACAACCCGTGTCCAGCGGCAACAAGCCTTCGCGGTGCACATTCCCCAGCGTGGACCAGTGGCCAAACGCCACCGGTGTGCTGGCTGTGCGCCGACCGGGCACGTCGAACCACGGCATGAAGCCCGCCGGCGCGCCATCGGCGCCTTCCTTGGTCTCGAACTCCATCACGCCTTGCGCGGTGCAAAAGCGCAGCCGCGTGAAGGCGTTGACCACGACCCGAAGGCGGTCGGCGCCTTGCAGCGCATCGCTCCAGAACGGGGGCTCGTTGCCGTACATGTGTTGCAGGAAGCCGGCCCAGTCGGGGCTGCGCAGTGCGCTCTGCAACTCGTGGGCGCGCGTCATCGTGTCGGCCACGTCCCATTGCGGCAACACGCCCGCGTGCACCATGAGCCAGCCGTGTTCATGCAGAGCCATGGGTCGGTGGCGCAGCCAGTCGAGCAAGGTGTCGCGGTCGGGTGCGCCGAGGATGGCGTCCAGCGTGTCGCTGCGGTGTGGCTTGCGCACGCCATGGGCCGTGGCCAGCAGGTGCAGGTCGTGGTTGCCGAGCAGGCTGTGCGCCGAGCTGCCCAGGGCCATGAGGCGGCGCAGAACCTGCAGCGATGCGGGCCCGCGGTTGACCAGATCGCCCAGCAGGTACAGCGTGTCGCGGCTGGGGGAAAAAGCAATTTTCTCAAGCAAACGGCCCAGGGCTTCGTCACAGCCCTGGACATCACCGATCATGTAGAGTGACATCGCCCGATTATGGACACCCTCCTCATTGTTTTTCTCACCCTGCTCAACGGGGCTTTTGCCATGTCCGAGCTGGCGCTGGCGTCCAGCCGCAAGGCCCGCCTCGCCGCCATGGCCGAAGCCGGTGACAAGGGCTCCATCACCGCGCTGAAGCTGCTGGAGAACCCCACGCAGTTCCTGTCGTCGGTGCAGGTCGGCATCACCTCCATCGGCATGCTCAACGGCATCGTGGGCGAGGCGGCCTTCAGTGGTGACCTGGGGTTGTGGATGGAGTCCAAGGGCCTCACCGAAGCCACAGCCAACGTCCTGTCCACCGCCATCGTGGTGGTGGTGATCACCTTCATCACCATCGTGTTTGGCGAGCTGGTGCCCAAGCGCATCGGGCAGCTGTATCCCGAAGCGGTGTCGCGCTGGGTGTCTCGTCCCATGACCTTCGTGGCCACGGCCGCCAAGCCCTTTGTGTGGCTGCTCACGCACACCACGCAGTGGATGCTCAAGCTGCTGCGCATCGACACCAACGCGGTGCAGCACGTGACCGAAGAAGAGATCAACGCCAGCCTGGAAGAGGGCGTGGACGCCGGCATCATCGAAGAACACGAGCACCAGATGGTACGCAACGTGTTTTTGCTGGACGACCGGCAGCTCACCTCCATCATGGTGCCGCGCTCCGAGATCGAATGGCTGGACGCGCAGGACAGCATCGACGTGGCGGTGCAGCGCGCCTGGACCACCGGCCATTCGTGGTACCCGGTGTGCCGGGGCGGACTGGACGACGTGGTGGGCGTGGTTCACCTGCCGGCCATGCTCGCGCTGCAATCCGAGGGCAACAACGAGACGCTGATGCGGCATGTGCAGCCGGCCGTGTTCGTGCCCGAAACGCTCACCGGCATGGAGTTGCTGGAGCAATTCCGCGAGCGCGCCACGCGCATGGTGTTTGTGGTGGACGAGTACGGCGTGGTGCAGGGCCTGCTCACGCCGCTGGACATGCTCGAAGCCATCACCGGTGAGCTCTCGCCGCACGCCGCCGTGGACGCCTGGGCCACGCAGCGCGAAGACGGCGCCTGGTTGATCGATGGCGCCATGCCGGTGACCGAACTGAAGTCGCGCCTGGACATCGACGAACTGCCCGACGAAGACAAGGGCCGCTACAACACCGTGGCCGGTCTCATGCAGACGGTGGCGGGTGAATTGCTGGCCCAGTCCGACAGCGTGGAGTGCGCGGGCTGGCGTTTTGAGGTGCTGGTGCTCGATGGCCGTCGCATCGACCAGGTGTTGATCTCGCGCTTGCCCGAGGCCGAGGCGATGGTGGAGGCCGATGGTTGAAGCGGGCTTCAATTCAGAGTTTCTGAATTGAAGGCTTGGTAAGTTTGAATTTACCTTAGTTGATGTCGTTCCTACAGTCGGTGGACACCTTGTTTCACCACCCAGACCAGAGGAGCCGACGTGACCGACACCAACGACGACAGCATCATCACCGATGCCAAAAAGCGCTACAGCGCTGGTGTGCTGAAGTACAAGCAGATGGGCTACTGGCAGCCCGACTACGTGCCCAAGGACACCGACGTCATCGCCATGTTCCGCATGACGCCGCAAGACGGTGTGGACGCCGAGGAATGCGCCGCAGCGGTGGCCGGTGAGTCCTCCACCGCCACCTGGACCGTGGTCTGGACCGACCGCCTCACCGCCTGCGAGCTCTACCGTGCCAAGGCCTACCGGGTCGACAAGGTGCCCAACACCGGCCCCGGCACCAAGACCGAGCAACAGTACTTTGTCTACATCGGCTACGACCTCGATTTGTTCGAGGGCGGCTCCATCGCCAACCTCACCGCGTCCATCATCGGCAACGTGTTCGGCTTCAAGGCGGTGAAAGCCTTGCGCCTGGAAGACATGCGCATTCCGGTGGCGTATCTGAAGACCTTCCAAGGACCGGCCACGGGCGTGATCGTCGAGCGTGAGCGCCTGGACAAGTTTGGCCGCCCGCTGCTGGGCGCCACCACCAAACCCAAGCTCGGCCTGTCGGGTCGCAACTACGGCCGTGTGGTGTACGAAGGCCTCAAGGGTGGCCTGGACTTCATGAAGGACGACGAGAACATCAACTCGCAGCCCTTCATGCACTGGCGCGACCGCTTCCTGTACTGCATGGAAGCGGTGAACAAGGCGAGTGCGGCCACCGGTGAGGTGAAAGGCCACTACCTGAACGTGACCGCCGGCACGATGGAGGAGATGTACGCCCGCGCCGAGTTCGCCAAGAGCCTGGGCAGTGTGATCATCATGATCGACCTGGTGATCGGCTACACCGCGATCCAGAGCATGGCCTTGTGGGCGCGCAAGAACGACATGATTCTTCACCTGCACCGCGCGGGCAATTCAACCTACTCGCGCCAGAAGAACCACGGCATGAACTTCCGTGTGATCTGCAAATGGATGCGCATGGCGGGGGTGGACCACATCCACGCCGGCACCGTGGTTGGCAAGCTCGAAGGCGACCCGATGATGATCCGCGGCTTCTACGACACCCTGCTCGACACGCACACCCTCATGCAACTGGAGAAGGGCCTGTTCTTCGAGCAGGACTGGGCGTCGCTCAACAAGGTGATGCCGGTGGCCTCGGGCGGCATCCACGCTGGCCAGATGCACCAGTTGCTGACCTACCTCGGCGACGACGTGGTGCTGCAGTTCGGCGGCGGCACCATCGGCCACCCCATGGGCATCCAGGCGGGCGCCACGGCCAACCGCGTGGCGCTGGAGGCCATGGTGCTGGCGCGCAACGAAGGCCGCGACATCTGGAACGAAGGTCCGCAAATCCTGCAGGACGCTGGCAAGTGGTGTTCGCCGTTGAAGGCCGCGCTCGACACCTGGGGCGACATCAGCTTCAACTACGAATCGACCGACACCGCAGACTTTGTGCCCACCGCCACCGCATCGGCCTGAAGGAGACCCACACCATGATGACCAACCACGGCAACCGCCTCACGCAAGGCCAGTTCTCGTTCCTGCCCGACCTCACCGACGCGCAGATCCGCAGCCAGATCCAGTACGCGCTTCAGAACAACTACGCGGTGGGCATCGAATACACCGACGACCCGCACCCGCGCAACACCTACTGGGAAATGTTCGGCAACCCGATGTTCGACTTGAAGGACCCGGCCGGCATCCTGATGGAGATCAACAACTGCCGCAAGACCTTTCCGCAGCATTACGTGCGCGTGACCGCGTTCGATTCGACGCAGGGTGTGGAGTCGCCGCGCATGTCGTTCATCGTCAACCGGCCTGCCAAGGAGCCTGGCTTTGGCTTGGCGCGCACGGAGGTGGAGGGTCGCCAGGTGCGCTACCGCATCAGTTCGTACGCGACCGACAAACCCGAAGGCGAACGGTACTAGACATAGGCTCCCCCCCCGCGTCGCGCTTTCAGCGCGTCACCCCCCTGCAGGGGGCGATACCTGCGGCCCGGCAAAGCCGGTTCCGCGGTATCTCTGGTGGGGGCATCTCGCTTCGGAGGCATTGCATGAATCAACCGACTCCCGACAGCCCTCGCACCGTGGCCGATGTCCTGGCGCAGAGCCAGGTCGAGGCGGTCATGGACGAGCTGGACCGCGACCTCATTGGCCTGGCGCCGGTGAAGACCCGCATCCGCGACATCGCCGCCCTGCTGGTGGTCGACAAGCTGCGCCTGACCCTCGGCCTGCAGGCGCAGACGCCGTCGCTGCACATGAGCTTCACCGGCAACCCCGGCACCGGCAAGACCACGGTGGCCCTGCGCATGGCGGAAATCCTGCACCGGCTGGGCTATGTGCGCAAAGGCCACGTGGTCAGCGTCACGCGCGATGACCTGGTGGGCCAGTACATTGGTCACACGGCGCCCAAGACCAAGGAAATTTTGAAGAAGGCCATGGGCGGTGTGCTCTTCATCGACGAGGCCTACTACCTCTACCGCCCCGAGAACGAGCGCGACTACGGGCAGGAAGCGATCGAGATCCTGCTGCAGGTGATGGAGAACCAGCGCGATGACCTGGTGGTGATCCTGGCGGGCTACAAGGACCGCATGGACACCTTCTTCAAGTCCAACCCCGGCTTGTCATCGCGCGTGGCGCACCACCTGGAGTTTCCCGACTACGGTCAGGGCGAGTTGCTCGACATTGCCGACCGCATGCTCGACACCATGAACTACCGGTTCGGCGACGGCGCGCGCGACACCTTCGAGGCTTACCTGCAGCGGCGCATTCCCTTGCCCCACTTTGCCAATGCGCGCAGCGTGCGCAATGCGCTGGACCGCGCGCGACTGCGCCAGGCCAGTCGACTGTTCGTCGACCGCGACCGCGAACTCACGCGCGACGACCTCACCACGCTCATGCCGGCCGACATCCTGGCCAGCCGCCTGTTCAATGCCTCGCCCCCGACCTGAGCGGTCGACGTTGAAGGCAGCGTGGGTGGGCATTTGTCACGCCCACGGTGGGTGACTCGCGCGAACTAGTTCATGAAGGTTCGTGAAAAGGTGGGCCTATAACACCTTTGGAGTATGTTTTTGCGGGTCTGAAATCAAGACCATCTGCGCCACCGAACGATCGGCAGTACGGGCCAGCCGCCCAGTGTCCTGCCGGGTCGTTGCAGATCAACGATTTCACAAGACCTTCTTCATGACCTCCACCTTTCGCCTGGCACTCACCGTGCCGTTGTTGGCCACGGCTGCCTTCCTGTCTGCCTGCGCGAGCGACAAGGCCTCCTCCCTGAGCAACGAGCTGCTGGCCCATGCGTCCCTTGAAGGCCTGGGCCTGCCCAACGCGCTCGCTGCGGTGCGTTCGCAAGACACGTCCACGCACCTGCAGGCGTCGGATGCCGCTGCGGGCGATGTGTTTGGTGCTGCCGTCGCACTCTCGCGCGACGGCAACACCCTGGCCGTGGGCGCCGACCTGAAGTCCAGCGGCGGCCTGCTGGAGGCGGTGCCCGCCGCGGGTTCGGTGTACGTGTACACGCGCACCCCCGGCGGCTGGCGCGAGCAGGCGCGGTTGCTCGCGCCGGTGCCCACCAGCGGCAGTGGCTTTGGCCACAGCCTCACGCTGTCCGACGACGGCAGCCGCCTCGCGGTGGGCGCGCCGTTTGAATCGCACACCGCCGCGCGCGCCGGTGAATCGCTCGCGGGTGACCAGGGCGTGGTGTACGTGTTCGAGCGCAACGCCAGTGGCTGGGACCAGCCTGCGCGCTTGCTGGCGTCCAGCGCATCGAGCTTCGACTGGTTTGGCATCAGCCTGTCGTTCAATGGCGCAGGCGATGTGTTGGCCGTGGGTGCGCACCGCCACGACGCTCGCGATGCACAGCCCGCTCGCACGGACATCGGCGCGGTGTATGTGTTCGCCCGCACCGCCGCCGGCTGGGCCGAAGAGGGCGCGCTGATGGCGGCCCACGCGGTGGACGGCGCCCAGTTGGGCAAGAGCGTTGCACTCTCCCAGGACGGCCAGACGCTGGCGGCTGCAGCCCATGCGTCGGGCTTGGGCGCGGTGCACGTGTTCGGTCGCGACGGCGCGTTCTGGCGTGAGCGGGCGGTGGTTGTCGCGGCCAACGCCACACCCCGGAACCCGCTGGGCTCGCAGGTGGCCTTGTCGGCCGACGGCACCACGCTGGCCGTGGGCGCGAGCGCCCCTGAAGGGACCGAGGCCCGCCTGCGCTCGGCGGGCAGCGCCTACGTGTTTGTCAATGAGGGCGGGGCATGGCGGCAGACAGCGCGCATCCGCGCGTCGAACAGCCGTGCGGGCGATGCCTTTGGCGAACGGCTCAGCCTGTCGGCCGATGGCCGTGCGCTGGCCGTGTCGGCGGTGAACGAGTCCAGCGCGGCGCGTGGTCTGGGCGGGGAGCAGGGCGACGCCAGCGCGCTGGCGGCCGGCGCGGTGTATGTCTACAGCCGCCAGGGTCTGCACTGGACCCAGACCGACTATGTGAAATCCAGCCGCACCCGCACGGGCGACCAGTTCGGTTCTGCGCTGGCGCTCTCGGGCGACGGTCGCCAGCTGGCTGTGGGTGCGCGCCTGGAAGACGGGGCCTGGAGCCTGCGCGGCTGGTTGCTGAACGAGCGCCCCCAGAACAGCGGTGGCGTGCATCTGTATTCGCGCGGTTGATGGAAGCCGTCGCCAAAGCCGTCGTTTCGTTGGCCCGGTTCAACCGCGATCGATCCGCCACCAGGGCGGCAGCAGGCTGCGAACCTCGGGTCGTGCGAAGCGGTCGTCCATCAAGACCACCACACCCTGGTCTTCGGGCCCCCGGATCACGCGCCCTGCGGCTTGCACCACCTTCTGCAGGCCGGGAATCAGGTAGGTGTGGTCGTAGCCCCGGCCGTGCTTCAACTGCAGCCTGGCGCGCAACTGCTCGTTGAGCGGGTTCACCTGGGGCAGGCCCAGCGTGGCGATGAAGGCGCCGATCAGGCGCTGGCCCGGCAGGTCGATGCCCTCACCAAATGCACCCCCGAGCACCGCAAAACCAATGCCCTGGCTGTGGTCGGTGAAGCGGGCCACGAACGCGCTGCGATCGTTTTCCGCCATGCCGCGCGACTGCGACCACGCGGCGATGTCCGGGTGCACCGCGGCAAAGCGCGCCAGCACCTGCTGCAGGTACTCGAAGCTGCTGAAGAACGCGAGGTAGTTGCCCGGCTGTGTGTGGAACTGGGCGGCCATCACCCTCACCACCGCGTCCAGCGATTCGGCGCGGTCCTGGTAGCGGGTGGAAATGTGCGGCGTGACGCGCACCCGCAGTTGCGCCGGGTCAAACGGTGAGGGCACCTCCAGCCGCGCCACGTCGCCGGGCAGGCCGAGCAACTGGATGGCGTGGTCCATGGGGCTGAGCGTGGCCGAGAACAGGGTGGCGCTGTGCGCCGCCTGCCAGCGCGGCTGCAGGTGCGGCGCCGGCACGAGGTTGCGGATGGCCAGCTTGCACCGTGGCGCGCGAACGCGCGCGCCGGGTTCAGCGCGCGTGAGTTCCACCACCGAATGGTCGCCAAACACCTCGGCCACGCGCACGAAATGCAGCACCTCGAACAGCCAGGCCTGCACGCGCACATCGGGCGCGGTGGCGTCCAGGGCCAGGTGCTCCGAGAGGTCGGCGGCGTGCTGCTGCAGCGCGCCCACGAGGCCATCGGGCAGCTCGTTCAGCAGCACCTGCGCAGCCGCCTGCCCACGGCCCACCGTGCCCCAGAAACGGTGCAGGCGGTCGAGCGAGGCCTTGAGTCCTTTGGGTGGCGCCTTGCGCAGCGTGGCGAGCATCAAGGGATCGAGTTCGGCGCTGTACATCAGGCGTGCACGCTCGATCAGGTTGTGCGCTTCGTCGACCAGCAGGCCGACGCGCCAGGGCTCGCCCACGGTGAGTGCCCAGGCGTGCGCATTGAGGTCGAAAAAATGGTTGAAGTCGCCCACCACCACGTCGCTCCAGCGCAGCATGTCCTGGCCGAGGTAGTAGGGGCACACGTTGTGCTTCAGCGCCACCGCGCGCAGACCCGCCTGGTCGAGCCAGGCGGTGCGTGCCGCCTCGTCGCGCGCCTGTGGCAGCCGGTCGTAGAAGCCGCTGGCCAGCGGGCAGGCATCGCCGTGGCAGGCCTTGTCGGGGTGCTCACAGGCTTTCTCGCGCGCCACGCGCTCCAGCACCCGCAGGCGGCCCTCCGATGGTGTGGGTTGCAGCCGGGCCAGCGCGTCCAGCGCGAGCCGGCGGCCCGGCGTTTTGGCGGTGAGGTAGAGCAATTTGTCGGTGCCCGGGCCGGGCATGGCCTTGAGCGCGCCGAACAGCGTGGCCATGGTCTTGCCGATGCCGGTGGGCGCCTGCACAAGCAGGTGGCGGCCATGGTGGTGGGTGCGCCAGGTGGCGCCGGCCAGGTCGTGCTGACCGGCGCGAAAGCCGTCGAAAGGAAAGACCAGCGCCTGCAACTGCGCATCCCGCGAGCGGCGGTGCGCCTGCTCGCTGCGCGCCCAACCGAGGTAGCGCGAACACAGGCCGTTGAAGTGGCTGCGCAGTTCGTCGGCGTCAACCCACTGGGTCAGCACGGTCTCGGCCCGCGTGTCGATGTTGAAGTACACCAGCGCCACTTCAATGCGCTCCAGCCCGAGCTGCTCGCACAGCATCCACGCGTACACACGCGCCTGCGCCCAGTGCAGCGCGCGGTGGTTCTCGCGCACCAGTGCCACGTCGCCACGGTGGGTCTTGATTTCTTCGAGCCGTGGGGCGCCGGGGTCGAAGCCGTCGGCCCGGCCCTGCACCAGCAAGTCACCGAAGCGGGAGCGCAGGGGCACTTCGCGCTGGTAGGGCGCTGCGCGGCGCGCCGTCACGGTCTCGTGCCCGGCCACGCCGTCCTGTGCGGTGGGTGAAGGCGTGAAGCGCAAGTCCAGGTCACCCGCCTGGGCGGTGAAGGCGCAGAGCACGCGCACGGCGACCTGCAGGCCGTCGGGCGGTGACAGGGTGCCTTCGTTCAAGGCCTGGCCTGCGCGGCGGGCGGAAACACGGTGATCGCTGCGCCGGGTCGCCAGGGCGGCTGCTTGTGCATGCAGCTGGCCATCCAGGTGCTGCTTGCCCACGCGTCGTGCCAGCGCCGCGTGGCCAGCCAGGGCGAGGTCGCCCACCATGCGGCATCCACCGCGGCGAACTGGCGCACGAAGGGGAAGATCGCCGCATCGGCCAGGCCCGGCTGTTCTCCGCCGAGTTGTGGCGTTCGGTCCAACAGCGTCTCCAGGGGCTGGATCAGGCAGTCCACCGCGTCGTCTCGCCACGCCTGGGCGCTGCGCTGCGGGTGGCGCTCGGCGTACTTGTAGCGGTCGAGTGCGTGCTTGAAAGGGCCGTCGCAGGTGTCGATGAGCGCGCGTTGTTCGCGCGAGTCGCCGCGCGCCAGCCAA
Source organism: Hydrogenophaga sp. (assembly GCA_021154985.1). Classification (GTDB taxonomy): domain Bacteria; phylum Pseudomonadota; class Gammaproteobacteria; order Burkholderiales; family Burkholderiaceae_C; genus Hydrogenophaga. The sequence continues at coordinate 34,614 of JAJNQE010000179.1, read as the reverse complement.
CCACCGGGGTCGCTTTGCGCCAACGCCCATCGCATGATGTCCAGGCTCTGGGCGATCACCTCGCCCGAGGCCAGCTGCAGCACCGGCACCGTGCCCGCCGGCGAGGCCGCCAGCATGTCGGCCGGTTTGTTCGCCAGCACCACCTCGCGCAGTTCCACCGCCACGCCGGCCTGGCACAGCGTCAGGCGCGCACGGATGGCGTAGGGGCAGCGGCGAAAGGAGTACAGGATGGGCAACATGGGCCGCCATGATGGCACGCCCGGTGTCGCCCACCGGTCGCGACTCATCGCATTCCCCATGGTCGGGCGGGCCTGCGCTGGCCACAATGGCGCACGGGCGTGATGCCCGAGGAGAACCGCCATGAAAACACTCGTTGACCACCTCAGTCAGTACGCCGCCTACCACCGCGACCGCCGCAACATCGCCACCCATTTCGTGGGCATTCCCTTGATCGTGCTGGCGGTGGTGGTGCTGCTCGCACGCCCCAGCTTTGAGGTGGCCGGCTGGCCGGTCTCGGCCGCCACCGTGGCCACGATTGCGGCCACCTTCTACTACCTGCGGTTGGACTTGCGCCTGGGCGCCGTGATGGGAGCGCTGCTGCTGGTCTGCCTGTGGCTGGCGCACGCTTCGGCCGTGTTGTCGACCGGTGCTTGGGCGGCGGTGGGCCTGGGTCTGTTTGTCGCGGGGTGGATCATCCAGTTCGTGGGCCACATTTTCGAAGGCCGCAAGCCGGCGTTCGTGGACGACATCGCTGGCCTGATCATCGGGCCGCTGTTCGTGGTGACCGAGGCCGGCTTCCTGATGGGTCTGCGCCCGGAACTCGAAGCGCAGATCGAGCAGCGCGCGGGGCCAACCCGCTCGGGCCCTGCAGGTCCTGCGCAAGCGCGCTAACCTTTCCCACTGTTCAATCCGATCTTGTCGAGGCCCCATGGAAGACCCACGCTGCTGTGGTACCGGCACCTGCATCATCAACGAGGACGGCCAGTGCTGGTGCGGTCAGACCTGGGACGGCGAACGCATGTGTTTCGCCCCGCCCCAGGCCGCAGAGCCTGAGCCGCCCAGCAAGCTCGCCAAACCCGACGATCCGGGCGAATAAGGGGTGAGGCGGTTTGTTGCGGTCAGGCCGCTGCACCGTGACTGGGACATACAAACCCGCCCTTTGACGTGTCTTGTGTTCCGAGGGCGGCGGTGTGGTGCTTCTGCTCGTTATCCGTTGGTCACCGTACAGACACACACGGTGCCATGCACGAGGCTTGCATTTTTTCACGGGCGTCCGCGTTTCTGCGACCCCAGTCGGAGATGCGCCCATGCTTTGCGACCTGTCCTCGCCCCCATTGCCCGATGCGCCTGCCCAGCATGGCGTGGCCAAGCCTCAAACGGGCCACACCCAACCTTGCAACGCTGCAATGCCGCTGCATTGGGTGTCCACCGCCGCCGCGTTTTCCAGCTCGGGCGGGCTGGTCAGCGGTGACGGCCTGGCCGAACTGATCCACCAGCACTGCGGGATGGCCGGTGGGTCGCCTGAGACCGAGGCCGAGACCGAGACGGTGGCGCTGGTGGCGCGCTGGATCACGATCCGCGCGGTGGTGTCGCTGCGCAGTCCGTGGGGACCCCTGTACCCGCTGTTCCAGTTTGATCTGTCCACCGCGTCGGTGGTGGAGGCCATGGTGCCGCTGCTGGACGAGCTGCGTCCGGTGTTCGAAGACGCCGAGCTGGCACTGTGGTTCGTCACCCCCAACGATTGGCTGGGAGGCGTGCAACCGGCGTCCGCCATGCACCAGAGCCTGCCCGCCGTGTTGCAGGCCGCGCGCGCCGACCGTTTTGTGGCGGGTGGCTACTGAGGCCTGCTCACACCACGAACAGCCGCCACACCACGCCGAGCAAACCGCACACCGCGATCAAGGGCACCACACCCACCTTGAAGCGGAACAGGGCCAGTGCCGCCAGCGCGGTGAGCACGGCCGAGGGCGCGTCGAAAGGACCGGTGAATCCCTGCGGCCACCACACGTGGTACGAAAAAAACAGCGCCAGGTTCAGGATCACGCCCACCACCGCTGCGGTGATGGCGGTCAGTGGCGCGGTGAATTTCAGCTGGCCGTGGGTGGTTTCAATGAACGGTCCGCCCACGAGGATGAACACGAAGGACGGCAGGAAGGTGAAGAAGGTCACCACCGATGCGGCCAGCGCGCCCGACCAGAACAAGGCGTCGGCACCGAGCATGGGCTGCAGCCAGCCGCCCAGAAAACCCACGAAGGCCACCACCATGATCAGCGGGCCCGGTGTGGTTTCACCCAGCGCCAGGCCGTCGATCATCTGTTTCGCGTTGAGCCAGCCGAAGTCGTCCACCGCGCCCTGGAACACATAGGGCAGCACGGCGTAGGCGCCACCAAAGGTCATGAGTGCGGCCTTGGTGAAGAACCAGCCCATCTGCGTGAGCGTGCCCTGCACGCCGTACAGCGCCACCAACACGGCCATGGCGAACAGCCACAGCCCGATGCCGACGGCGAGCACCCGCACCAGCCGCTGGCGTGTGAAGCGCGCGTGGGGCGGCGCCGGGGTGTCGTCGTCGATCAAGGCGGGTGCGTGGGCCTGCGCGCCGCCCGCGTGCCCGGCGCCGGTGACGAACACCTGCGGCCAGCGCCGCCCGCCCCAGTGGCCGAGCAGCGCCGCCGCCAGCACGATGGCGGGGAAGGGCGCGTCCAGCGCAAAGATCGCGACAAACGCCGCCGCCGCAATGCCCCAGAGCCAGCGGTTCTTGAGCGCCCGGCTGCCGATGCGGTGCGCTGCGTGCAGCACCAGCGCCGTGACCGCCGGCTTGATGCCGTAGAACACGGCCGCCACCACCGGCATGCTGCCGAACGCGATGTAGACCCAGGACAGCAACACCAGCAGCAGCAGGGAGGGCAGCACGAACAGGGCGCCGGCCACCAGCCCACCGCGCGTGCCGTGCATCAGCCAGCCGATGTAGGTGGCGAGTTGCTGCGCTTCGGGACCGGGCAGCACCATGCAGTAGTTCAGCGCGTGCAGGAAACGTTTCTCGCTGATCCAGCGGCGGCGCTCCACCAGCTCGGTGTGCATGATCGCCATCTGCCCGGCCGGTCCGCCAAAGCTGATGCAGCCCAGCTTGAGCCAGAACCAGAAGGCTTCGATGAAGGGCACGGGGGCGGGACGGTCGCTCATGGCTGGGCTGCTTTCGGGGTGTCGGGGGTCCATGTGTGGTGCTCGGTGACGCCTCGGGCTTCGAGTCGGCACCAGGCGTACAGGGCGTCGTAGACCGGCATGGCCGCCGCCAGCATGGCCAGGTCGTCGTTGGTGTGCAGGACCGAGAGGCCCAGCGACACGGCCAGCAGGCCTGCAGCCGGTGGGGCGAGGTCCAGGCGGTCGGTGTCGGCCGCGCGCACGGTGCGCGCCAACGCGCTCAGCGCGGGGTCGTGCTGCAGGTCGAAGGCGCGCAGCAGCGCGTCGAAGCTGCAGAACTCGCCCTCGTGGCTGATCGGGGCACCGGGCAAGTCGAAGGCCACAGCACCCCGCTGCGCGGCCTGCGTGAGCACGTCAGCGGCCGGCGCATAGACAAAGGTGGCCCGGGGGTCGATGAAACGGCGCACCAGCCAGGCGCAGGCGATGCGGTCGATCTTGGGCCGCTCGCGCGTGATCCACGTCGAGGGTTGCAGGCCTTGCACGCCGAGGTCGGCGCGTTTGCGCAGGGTCGGTGGGCGCACCGCGCGCCACTCGGCGATGTCTTGCGGGGTGTCCACACCGGGCTCGCCGCCTTCCAGTCCGCCGGCCAGAAAGCGCGCGTTCCAGCCGGCTTGGCGCAGCGCGAGTGCCGCTTGCTGGCTGACCTCGTGGCCGTGCACGCAGTACACCACCACCTCGCGCGGCGGGCCACTGAGGGTCAGGGACGCCACGGCGTCGGGCGCACACCACTGTGCGGTGGCGAGCAGGTGGGGGCTGTCGGCAAAACGCGCCGGGCGCCTCACGTCGATCAGCGTCGGCGCGCCGGGCGAGCCGACGCGCTCGGCGAGCTCGCGGGGCGAGATCGAGAGGGAAATGTGGGTGGGGATGGCGGTGTCCATGGAAAGCTCCAATGCGTTGCCAGCACTTGGATGGGACACCATCTGTTCGTCAAGAATCGGGAGGCTGTGTTCCCGACGCTGAATCGTAGCAGCCTCGCGGGTCCGGTGCATCCACCCCGGTTTCGGGGTCGATTCCCCCCGGGTTGAGCGGCCGGGAGGCGGTCAGCCCAGGCCGAACAGCCGCGCGCCCGCCCAACCCAGGGCGCCCCCCAGGGCCAGACCCAGCAGCACATCGCTGGGGAAGTGGGCACCCGCGTAGACACGCGCCCAGGCGGTGGCCAAGGCCGTGATGCCCAGCACCACCAGCAAACGATGCCCGGCGGCTGCCACCGACATGAAGGTCACCACCGCACCCATCACCGCCGCGTGGGTGCTGGGCAGACCCGCGCGGGGACCGTGCTTGAGGTGGTTGTCGCTCAGGCCCAGCGCAAACGGCCGGGGCGCGGCCCACCGTGCTGCGCATTGTTTGCTGGCCACCTGCGCCACCGTGGCCGTGAGCAGCACCTGCAGCAACACCCATTCACCCGAAGGCATGGACCCGGCCATGACCATCAGCGCGAGCAACATCGGAGCCCAGCTGCGGTGGGCGACCGCGCACGCCACCGGCAACAGCGGGGGTCGCGCGCCGTGACCGGCCCGCATCCAGCGAAACAGCCGCACGTCGAGCGCCCGATAGCCCCAGCCGTTCGCTGCGTGGTCGAAGGTTGCGTCTTTCATGCGGTCATTGTTCGGGGCGTGGGTGTCGTTCTCATGACAAGCGCAGCCTTTGCATATCCGGCAAACTGCACCGCCCGTCCCCACACTTCCCGCACTCCCGGCAACCTGGACCCCGCATGACATTCCACTGGACCAACCCCTACCCGACCGTGCGCAGCCCTGTGATGGCGCGCAACGTGGTTTCCACCTCGCACCCGCTGGCGTCCTCGGCCGGCCTGCGCATGCTGCACAAGGGCGGCAACGCGGTGGACGCGGTCATCGCCGCGGCCGCCGCGCTCACCATCGTGGAGCCCATCTCCAACGGCCTGGGCAGCGACAACTTCGCCATCCTCTGGGACGGCGACCAGCTGCACGGCCTGAACTCCTCAGGCGTGGCACCCGCCACCTGGAACCCCGACTACTTCGCGCGCCGCCACGGCGGCAAGATGCCCGAGCGCGGCTGGGACTCGGTCACCACCCCCGGCGCGGTGGCGGGCTGGGTGGCTTTGTCTGATCGCTTCGGCAAGCTGCCGTTTGCCGACCTGCTGGAGCCCGCCATCGAACTGGCCGAGCGCGGCCACGGCGTGGGCTGCATCACCGCCGACAAGTGGGCGCGCCAAGTGCCCATCCTGAAAAACCAGCCCGGCTTTGCCGAGGCCTTCATGCCGCACGGCCGCGCCCCCACCCCGGGCGAGCGCTTCACCTTCAAGGCCGCCGGTGCCACGCTGCGCAAGATCGCCGAGACGCGCGGCGAGGCCTACTACCGCGGCGAAATCGCCGAAGCGCTGGTGGCCCACGCCGCCGCGAACGGGGGCACCATGACCCTGGCCGACCTGGACGCCTACCGCCCCGAGTGGGTGCTGCCGATCCAGAAAAACTTTGCCGGCTACACGGTGCACGAGATCCCGCCCAACGGTCAGGGCATCGCCGCGCTCATGGCCCTGGGCATGCTGGAGCACCTCGACATCGGCCGCCTGCCGGTGGACAGCATCGAATCGCAGCACCTGCAGATCGAAGCCATCAAGCTCGCGTTTGCCGATACCTACCGCTGGGTGGCCGACGCGCGCCACATGCGTGAGGTGAGCGCGGCCGACCTGCTGAGCGATGCGTATCTGGCCGAGCGCGCCAAGCTCATCCAGCCCGGACGGGCCGGCGACTTTGCACACGGCACACCGCCGCGCGGCGGCACGGTCTACCTCACCGCCGCCGACGAGCGCGGCCAGATGATCAGCCTGATCCAGTCGAACTACATGGGCTTTGGCAGCGGTGTGGTCGTGCCCTCGGTTGGCGTGAGCCTGCAGAACCGCGGCTTTGGTTTCACGCTGGCCGAGGGGCACCCCAACCAGGTGGCCGGTGGCAAGCGGCCGTTCCACACCATCATCCCGGGCTTCGTCACCAAAGATGGCCGGCCGCAGATGAGCTTTGGCGTGATGGGCGGCAACATGCAGCCGCAAGGCCATGTGCAGACGCTGGTGCGCATGCTCGCGCATGGGCAGCAGCCCCAGGCCGCGTGCGACGCGCCGCGCTGGAAGGTGGGCAACGGTCTGAATGTGGACTTCGAGCCCACCATGGCGCCTGCGCTGCTGCAAGGCCTGAAAGACCTGGGCCATCGCTTCGAGCCCGCCGCCGACGCCTACATGGACTTCGGCAGCGGCCAGTTCATCTGGCGCCTGGGTGCCGACATGGAAGAGGGTTACGTGGCCGCGAGCGATTCGCGCCGCGACGGCCAGGCCGTGGGCTTCTGATGCAGCGACCCCTGTTCCAGCCGGCAGCCGCGCTGCAGTTTGTGCTGAACGGCCAAGCCGGCCACGGCGACGCCGACGCCACGCGCGAAGCGATCGAGGCGGGTTTGCGCGAAGCCGGACGCGCCGGCACGGTGGTGTTTGCCGCGCCGGGTCAGCTGGCCCGCGTGGCCAGGGAAGCCGCAGCCCGAGCGCGCGCCGAGGGCTCGGCGGTGGTGGCGATGGGTGGCGACGGCACCATCAACACCGTGGCGCAAGCCGCGCACGCAGCGGGTTGCACCCTGGGCGTGATCCCCCGCGGTACCTTCAACTACTTCGCGCGCGAACACGGCGCGCCCACCGACGTGGAAGAGGCGCTGCGCTGGCTGCTCGACGCGCGGCCCGAGCCGGTGCAGATCTCGGCCATCAACGAACAGGTGTTTCTGGTCAACACCAGCCTGGGTCTTTACCCCGACCTGCTGCAGGACCGTGAGAGCTGGAAAGCGCGCTTCGGCCGCAGCCGCCTGGTGGCTTTGGGCGCGGGCATGGTCACGCTGCTGCGCGCGCAGCGCCGGCTCAAACTCTGGATCGAATGGGAAGGTCAGCAGCGCGAACTGCGCACGCTCACCCTGTTCGTGGGCAACAACCGCCTGCAGCTGGAGCAACTGGGCCTGGCCACCCGGGACGGGTCGTCCGATCCTGCGGCGGTCGATGGCCATGTGACCGCGGTGGTGCTCAAACCCATCGGCACGCTGGCGATGCTGGGGCTCATGCTGCGTGGCGCGCTCGGCCAGCTGGGCGACGCCAGCGGCATCGAGCGGTTTGCCTGCCAGAGCCTGGTGGTGCGGCCTTCGCGCATGCTGGGGCGGCGCAAGGTGAAGGTGGCGTTCGATGGTGAGGTCGGCTGGATGCGTTCGCCGCTGACCATCCGCGTGTTGCCCGAACCGCTGTGGCTGCTCAAGGCTGCGCCCGGGGCGACCAGCCCATGAGCGTTCTGCTGCAAGTCTCTGATCCCCACTTCGGCACCGAACGCCCTCCCGTGGTCGAGGCGCTGGTGGCGCTGGCCGCGCAACTGCGCCCCGACCTCGTGGTGCTCTCGGGTGACATCACACAGCGAGCCCGCACCGGGCAGTTCAACGCCGCGCGCGCCGCCATGGACCGCCTGGGCGCACCGCTGCTCGCGCTGCCCGGCAACCACGACATCGCCTTGTTCGACTTCTGGAGCCGCCTCACACGACCGTATGCGCGCTACAGCGCGGCCTTCGGGGCCGACCTCGCGCCCGTGTTCGCCTCGCACGATCTGCTGGTGATCGGCGTGAACACCACGCGCGCCTGGCGCCACAAGGATGGTGAGGTCTCCGACGCGCAGATCGCCACGGTGGCGCAGCAGTTGCGCCAGGCCAGGCCCGAACAATTGCGCGTGGTGGTGGTGCACCAGCCCATCGACGTGATGCGCCAGGAAGATCTGCCCAACCGGCTGCACAACCACGCCGCTGCGCAGCAGGCCTGGGCCGCTGCCGGGGCCGATGTGGTCATGGGTGGCCACATCCACCTGCCGTATGTGATGCCCTTGCCCGGTCTGGCGCGCGCCTTGTGGGCGGTGCAGGCCGGCACGGCGGTGTCCAGCCGCGTGCGCAGCGGCATGCCGAACTCGGTGAACGTGTTGCGCTGGGCCGGTGCAGCGGCGTGTGTGGTGGAGCAGTGGGATTTTTCTGCCGCCACCTCGAGCTTTGTGCGGGTGGCCAGCACATCCCTCGCCCCGCAGCGCGGCTGACATCCGTCAGTAGTGCGGCGGCAGTTCGTCGCGCGGCCCGGCGGGCATTCCGCCGTCACCACCGCGCTGGCGCAGCCGGCTCACCTCGCGCAGCAACAGGTCGATCTGCTCCTGCTGTTTCGCCACCAGCGCATTCAAGGTGTCGAGCAGGTCGTCGGCGTAGCTGGCCTTGATCTCCAGATCGGTCAGGCGCTGGTCGGTGTCGGGGGCGGGGTACTGTGGTTCGGTCATCCCGCCATTGGAACGCATTGGGTCGATCGTTCAGACGCGCGGCTCGCCGTCGCGGTTGACGAGGATGGTGCGGCCCGGTGGCGAGGTCATCTGCACGCGGTGACCGACGCCACGGAAGGTGTAGGTCACGTCCCAGTACTCGGCCTGGCGGTTGCCGGCTTGGGTGCAGCGTTGCACCTCCTGCACCTGTGGCTGCTGGCCCTGGCCGTTGCGACCCACGTTGGCGCCCACGGCCGCGCCCGCCACGGCACCGCCCACGGTGGCGATGTCGCGACCGCTGCCGTTGCCGACCTGGTGGCCCAGGATGCCGCCGATCACCGCGCCCACGATGGCGCCAGGCACGTTGCGTTGGGGCTGCTGCACGACTTCTTCGCGCTCGATCCAGCAGCGCTGGCCGCTGCCGACCACAGCGCGCACCGAAGTCACCGGTACTTCAAACAGACGCTCCTGGTTGCGGCGGCGGTAGTCGCGGCGATCGGGCTGCTGCTGCGCCTGCGGATACGCGGGGTATTGGTAAACCGGCTCGGGCGCTTGCGACACCGGGTACGACGTGGCGCAACCGGCCAGGCCCGCCACGGCCAGGGTGGCCAGGGCGCACAGGCGCAGTGTTGAAGAAGGGCGTGAAGCGGTGTGGTTCATGGCGTGGTTTCCTGAAAGCTTCCTTCGAAGGGGAGACCACCGGCAGGCAGCCCATGACTTGAAGGATGCGCCATCGTGAGCCGGCCTTCTGTCTGCCAACCCCCATGAACGGTGTCCGGTCGGTAAAGACCGTCAGCAGTTGCTGTCGGCGCTCTCAGCGCCGTGCGCGGGACGCTGCCGGTTCCTGTCCGTGCGGCTTGAGGGCCGCGTTCCAGGTGGCAACCGTGGCGTCGAGGTCGGGGGCCGACATCAGCGCACGCACCACGCCCACCGATCCCACGTTGGCCTTGAGCACTTCGGGCAGCGCGCCCAGGTCGATGCCGCCGATGGCCACGCGCGGGCAGTGGCGCAGCAGCTTCGAATACATGGCCAGGCGGCCGGTGCCCTGCGGTGCGGTGGCCATTTGTTTGAGCGTGGTGGGGAAGACCGCGCCCATGGCGATGTAGCTCGGGCTGTGCTGGTCGGCGATCAGCATCTCGGCGTAGCCGTGGGTGCTCAGGCCCAGGCGAAGACCGGCGTCCTTGATGGCTTTGAGACCCGCCGGTGTCATGGCCTGCAGGTCTTCCTGACCCAGGTGCACGCCGTAGGCGCCAGCCTCGATGGCGAGCTGCCAGTGGTCGTTGATGAAGAGGCGCGCGCCGGTGCCTTTGACGCCAGCGACCGTGGCCATGACCTCGGCGCGCACGGCCGCGGCATCGGTCGACTTGAAGCGCAACTGCACCGTGGGCACGCCGGCGCGCGCCATGCGGATGGTCCAGGCGGCGTCGGGCATCACGGCGTACAGGCCCAGCGCCTCGGGGCAGGGGGCATAAGCATCGTTGCGAGGCCAGGGCGCCATGCCGAAGTCGACCGCTTCGGTGGGCCATTGCTCGGGGTGGAACTCACCCGTGCGCAGTGCCTGGCGGGACCACGCTTGCGCGATGCACAGGGCGTCGGCCGGCACAAAACCCAGCTGGTGCGCGGCTTGCAGGGCGGCGGCAAACACGAGATCGTCCACTTCGCCCTTCAGCGCGGTGGCCCCGGGCGCCTGCGGCAGTGCCAAGGTGGAGCGGTGGGCTTGCACGATGGACTGCGCCATCAACATCACGTTCATGCCTGCGTTCATGGGTGGTGCCAGAAAGGGGTGCCGAGCACGGGCGTGCTGGGTTGGGCGCTGCTTTGTTGCTGCATGGCGCCCGAGCGAAAAGCGGCGCGGCCGGCGCGCACGGCGTCGGCAAACGCACCGGCCATGTCCACCGGGGACTGCGCGAGCGCCACCGCGGTGTTGAGCAGCACGGCGTCAAACCCCCACTCCATCACCGTGCAGGCGTGCGAGGGCAGGCCCAGGCCGGCGTCGACGATCAGCGGCACGCTCAGGCGCTCGCGCAGCAGGCGCATGGCGTAGGGGTTGACCGGGCCACGGCCGGTGCCGATGGGCGCGGCCCAGGGCATCACGGCCTGGCAGCCCACGTCCACCAGGCGCTGGCACAGCACCAGGTCTTCGGTGCAGTAGGGCAGCACCTTGAAACCGTCGTTGATCAGCTGGCGTGCGCAGTCCACCAGGTTGAGGGTGTCGGGCTGCAGGCTGTAGTCGTCGCCAATGAGTTCGAGCTTGATCCACGGCGTGTTGAACACCTCGCGCGCCATCTGCGCGGTGGTGATGACCTCTTGCGTGGTGTGGCAGCCGGCGGTGTTGGGCAGCACCGGCACGGCGAGGTCTTGCAGCAGTTTCCAGAACGCGGCGCCGGCCTCGGGCTGCACCGCGCCCTGGCGGCGCAACGAGGCGGTGAGCATGGCCGGCTGGGCGCGTCGCGCGGCGGCTTCCAGCGTGGCGGGCGAGGGGTAGCGCGAAGTGCCGAGCATCAGGCGGCTCTGGAACACCTCGCCGTAGAGGATCAGCGGGTCGTCGTGTGTCGTGGGGATGGTCATGTCCATTCAGCCTCCGGTGATGGGCGCGATGATTTCGATGCGGTCGCCTTCACCGAGCGTGTGCTCGGCGTAGCTGCCACGCGGCACGAACTGCAGGTTGACAGCAGTGGCAAACACGGCCGGTGGATCGCTCACGCGCAGCGCGTCGGCCAGTGTGGCGCCAGCGGGCAGTTCGCGGGGTTCGTTGTTGATGAAGACGTTCATGTTTCGTTGATGAGCGACAGGCCCCATTGTTCGGCCAGCGCGGAGTGTCCATTGTCCATGGCCTGCAGCGCGGCATCGAGTATGGCCGGGGCGATCAGGAAGCCGTGGCGGTACAGGCCGTTGATCTGCAGTCGGCGCGGCGCGGCCAGACGGATTTCGGGCAGGTTGTCGGGCAGGGTGGGGCGCAGTTGCACGCCCATTTCGATGATGCGCGCCTCGCCAAAACCCGGGTGCACGGTGTAGGCCGCGCTCAGCAGTTCCAGTGTCGATCTCACGCTGGCGGGCGAGAGGTCGTCGGACTCGATTTCGGTGGCCCCGATGACGAACATGCCCCCCGGCTTGGGTGCGATGTAGAGCGGGTAACGCGGGTGCAGCAGTCGCGTGGGGCGAGACAGGCTCACGCCCGGCGCATGCACGCGCGCCACCTCGCCGCGCACACCGCGCAGCGCGGCCCACTGCGGCTGGGCCCCGAGACCCCGGCAGTCGAACAGCCAGGCGCCGGGGCCAGGGTCGATCTCGGCCGGTGTGCGCGGGCTGTTCCAGTGCACGGTGACGCCCAGCGCCTGCATGCGTTGTGCGAGCGCGGTGAGCAGTTCGCGGTTGTCGAGCTGGCCCTCGTGAGGCAGGTACAGGCCTTGGGCGAAGCGGTGTTCGAGGGCGGGCTCCAGCTCGGTGAGCCCGGTGGCGTTCAGGCGCCGGGCCTGCGGCAGCGAGGGCAGGGCGGCGCTGGTGCGCGCGAGCTGGCCCGAGAAGCGCTCGGCCTCGGCCGTATCTTGCCGGTGCCACAGCACCAGCGTGCCGCTCTGTTGAAAGAACACGGGTTGTTCCAGCTCGGCCAGCAGCTGCGGCCAGCGCGTCAGACCGTGCTGGCCCATGCGCACCACCGGGAGTTCGGTCACCGCCGATTCGGCCAGCGGCGCGAGCATGGCCGCGGCCACACGCGCAGCGGCGTTTTCAGCCAGCGGGCCGCCGGCATCGAACACCTCGACCCGGTGGCCGCGCTGCGCCAGCGCGCAGGCGAGCAGCCGGCCCATGAGGCCCGCGCCGAGCACCACCGCGGTGGAATTTTTCTGGGTTGTCATGAATGTTCCTCGGCGCTGCCACAATGCGCGCCATGCAAAGCCCACCCCACAGCGAATCCCGCCGCTACACGCGCGTCCTGTCCATTGCCGGCTCCGACAGCGGTGGCGGCGCCGGCATCCAGGCCGACCTGAAAACCTTCGCGGCGCTGGGCTGCTACGGCATGACGGCCATCACCGCGCTCACGGCGCAGAACACGCTGGGCGTGAGCGCCATCCACGGCGTGCCGCCCGACATGCTCAAGGCACAACTGTGCGCCGTGTTCGACGACATCGGAGTGGACGCGGTGAAGATCGGCATGCTGCACGCCCCCGACATCGTGCGCACGGTGGCATGGGCCTTGAAACATTACAAGGTGCAGCGCGTGGTGCTCGACCCGGTGATGGTGGCCACTTCCGGCGACACGCTCATCACTCCCACCACCGTGCAGGTGCTGGTGGACGAGCTGTTTCCGCTGGCCACGGTGATCACGCCCAACCTGGACGAGGCCTCCCTGCTGCTCAGCCGCACCATCGAATCGGCGCTCGAACTCGAAACCGCGGCGCGCGACTTGTTGGCCATGGGGGCGCCGGCGGTGTTGCTCAAGGGCGGACACCTGCCGGGCGCCGAGGTGGCCGATCTGTTGGTCACCGGGCCCGGCCCGGTGCAGCGCCTGGCGTCGCCGCGCATCGAGAGCCGCAACACCCACGGCACCGGCTGCACGCTGTCGTCCGCCATCGCGTCGTATCTGGCGTTGGGCGAGCCGCTGGACCAGGCTGTGGTGCTGGCCCGCCGCTACATCCTGCAGGCCATCGCGCAAGGCGCTGACGTGTACACCGGCGCCGGCCACGGTCCGTTGAACCACGGCTTCGCACCGGTCCCGCAAGCGCAGCGGGCACGGCGCTGAAGCGCGGCGTGGTCTGACCATCAGGCCCGCGCCGGGGTGAGGCCACCCGCATTGCGCGGCCGCGAGAGCGCAGCCAGCGTGAAGGTCAGGGCCAGGGTGGGCAGTGCCGAGCCGAGATCGGGCGCGTACTGCTTGAGCAGGTGGTAGCAGGCAATGCCGGCCACCCACACCGCCGCTGCGCTCCAGTCCACCGCGCGGGCGGTCACGCTGGGCACCACCGCGCCGCTGCCCAACCGGCCCAGGATCACGCCGTACAGCGGCACGAACACCGAGCTCAGCAGCAGCAGGAAGGGCTCGATCGCGTGGATCGGCAGGAACAGCGCGAGCACTGTGCACACGGCGGCAAATCCGAGGCCGGCGCGCCGGATGCTCCAACGCGGTTGCAGGCTGTGCACCGACACAGCGCCCGAGTGCGCATCGCCGTAGGCGTTGTCCATCTCGTCGAGCAGGATCAGGCCGAGCGCGATCAGGCCGCCCTGCGCCAGCAGCAAGGCGCCCACGAGGTTGGTGCCCGGCTCCACCGTGCTGACCACCAGCACACCGAGCGCGTAGCACCACATGTTGGCCAGCGCGTAGCCCAGCCAGGTGCCGCCCAGCGTGGTGGCGCTTCGTTTGCCGTGGCGCGCGTAGTCGGCCACCAATGGCAGCCAAGAGACCGGCATGGCGATCACCAGGTCCATGGCCGAAAACAGGCCCATGCCGCCTGCACCCGGGCGGTTCCAGAAAGCCTCAAACCCCTGCGCTTGCAGGCGCGTGCCGAACTGCCAGGTGAGCCAGGCCAGCGAGGCGATCACCAGCGGCAGGCCGAAGCGGCTCACGAACTTGCGCACCAGCTTGAGCATGGAACCCGCCATGAGGGCGATGAGCACACCGCCCCACAGCAACGTGGCCAGCAGCTTGCCGCCCGTGCCGTCGAGCAGGCCGCCGGGCTCGCTGCCGAGCGCCTGTTTCAGGATGGCCACCGTGCCCTCTTGCATGATCACGAGCTCGAAGGTGGTCCAGCCGACCAGCTGTGCGATGTTGAGCAGCACCGGCAGGCGCGCAAACGCGCTGCCGTAGGTGGCGTGCATCAGGCCGGCGCTGGCCAGCCCGGTCTGGCAGCCCAGCCGCGCGGTCCAGGCCAGCAAACCGGCGCCGATGAGCGAGCCCAGCACGATGGCGATCAGCGCGTCTTGCGTGCCCACGGCGGGCACCAAGTAGGCGCCGATCTGCATGACCAGCAGGCCCGTGCCCAGGCTGAACCAGAGCGCAGCGTGTTCGTGGAAGTGAAAGACCCGGTCGCCCTGCGGCACGGGGGTGAGGGCCAGGTTGGCCGGGGAGGCGGTCGAGGTGGGGGAATGGTCGGATGCCATCAATTGCTCCATGCAAGTTGAGGCAGGTGGGCTGGGCCGCAGTCACCGGGCGCGCCTGACGGCGGTGGTGAAAGGTATCGGCCTGCTTCCCTGCGCGAGGATTACCTCAATCAGGTTCAAAGGGACTTTCTCAGTCGCACCCGGGGCCAAAACCCCGGGGCAACACCCCTAGCGGATGCGCCTTGCGGCGCGGGGTGGAGTATACGAGCGGCAACCGATACGCCGCCGGGCCGCCCCATGGCGGATCAGCCCCCTCGGGGGGCAGCGACCCGTGCAGCGGCGGAGCGTGGGGGCTTCCACTACCCCGCAGGCGTCAACCGCATGAAGCGGCCGTATTCATCGGCCAGATAGCTTTCAGCGCGCTCCAGCATGAAATAGCGGAACGATTCGGCCGCCGGCGAGAGCAGTTTGGAGAGCGTGTGCACCACGTTCCAGCCGCGCACCACCGGGCTGCCTTCCACGTCGAGCACCGCGATCAGCTCGTGTTCGAGCTCCAGGCCGATGGTGTGCAGCGACAGGAAGCTGATGCCCATGCCCGCCATCACCGCTTGCTTGATGGTCTCGTTGCTCGACATTTCCATCACCACACGCGGCTCCATGTGGGTGCGCTCCAGAAAACCTTCCAGGGCCGCGCGCGTGCCCGATCCCCGCTCGCGCAGGATGAAGCCGTAGGGTTTGAGCGAGTCCACCGTGGGGTGGCCGACCTTGAGCAGCGGGTGGTCCACCGGGGCCACGAACACATGGGGGTGGGCGGCGAAGGGCTCGGCGCGCGTGGCCAGTTCGGTGGGTGGGCGACCCATCACGGCAATGTCCACCTCGTTGCCGTGCAGCATCTTCACCAGTTGCTCGCGGTTGCCCACCGCCAGCTTGATCTCGATGCCGGCGTGGTCGCGCTGAAACTCGGCCAGCAGGCGCGGCAGGAAGTACTTGGCCGTGCTCACCATGCCGATGGTCAAGGTGCCCACCTCCAGCCGCTGCAGGCGGGCGGCGGCGTCTTCGGCGTCTTTCAGCGTGGCCAGCACCTTGCGGGCGTAGACCAGCATGTATTCGCCGGCCGTGGTGAGCGAGACCTGCCGGCCGCGCCGGTCGAACAGGGGCAGGCCCACGTGGCCTTCCAGCTCCTTGATCTGCATGGTCACCGCCGGTGGGGTGAGGTGGAGTTCCTCGGCCGCGCGCGCAAAGCTCAGGTGGCGCGCGACCTCGTTGAACACACGCAACTGGCGAAAGGTGGCGTTCTTCATTCAGTATTCACTTAATCGAAGTTCAACGAATCGTGAATTTACCTGAGTTGATGCCGTCCCTACAGTGGGTCGCATGCTCAAAGCCCTGATTTTTGATGTCGATGGCACGCTGGCGGACACCGAGGGTGTTCACCTCGCGGCCTTCAACCACGCCTTTCAACAGGAAGGGCTGGGCTGGCACTGGGACACCGCCCTCTACACCCGCCTGCTGGAGATCTCCGGCGGCAAGGAGCGCATGGCGCACCACTGGCGCACGGTCAATGCGGGCATGAAGGAGCTGAGCGCCGGCGCCACGCAGGCCACCATTGCCCGGCTGCACGAAATCAAGACGGCGTTTTACGAGAACGCGGTGAACGAGGGCGCCGTGCAGTTGCGCCCCGGCGTGCTCGCGCTCATGAACGAAGCCCGTTCGCAAGGCCTGCAACTGGCCATTGCCACCACCACCTCGCCAGTGAACATTGCCGCCTTGCTGCGCAACGCCATCGGACCCGACTGGCGCAGCCACTTTCTGGCCATCGGTGACGCGTCGTCGTCACCCGTGAAGAAGCCGCACCCGCAGGTCTACCTGCAGGTGCTGGGCGACATGGGGCTGCCCGCCGCGCAGTGCCTGGCGTTCGAAGACTCGGCCAACGGCCTGCAAGCCGCCACCGCCGCCGGCCTGCGCACCATCGTCACCCCCAACGACTTCACCGCCCACCACGATTTCAGCGGCGCCCTGCGGGTGGTGCCCGATCTGGGTGCGGTCGGTCTTGCGCAGTTGCGTGAATGGCATGCCCGGGGCTGAACCCCGCCGCCAAGAACAACAACGAGAAACCACCATGCCCTTGTCCAAACGCTCCACCCTGACCCAGTTCCTGATCGAGGAACGCCGCCGCTTTCCGCAGGCCAGCGGCGACTTCAACGCGCTCATCCTCGACGTGGCGCTGGCCTGCAAGGCCATTGCGCGCAGTGTGGCCTTTGGCGCGCTGGGCAACATGCTGGGCAACCACGGCGGCGGCGACAGCGTCAACGTGCAGGGCGAGACGCAGAAGAAGCTGGACGTGATCAGCAACGACATGTTCATCAAGGCCAACGAATGGGGCGGCCACCTCGCGGGCATGGCCTCTGAAGAGCTGGAGCAGCCCTACCCGATTCCGCCCGAGTACCCGCGCGGCAAGTACCTGCTGGTGTTCGATCCGCTGGACGGGTCGAGCAACATCGACGTGAACGTGTCGGTGGGCAGCATCTTCAGCGTGTTGCGCGCGCCGCAGGCGGTGCTGGACGAAGGACGCGATGTGGTGGTGGGCGACTTCCTGCAGCCCGGCGTCCAGCAGGTGGCGGCCGGGTATGCGCTCTATGGCCCTACCACCATGTTCGTGCTCACCGTGGGCAGCGGCGTGCACGGCTTCACGCTCGACCCCAACCTCGGCGAATTCAAGCTCACGCACCCCAAGATCCGCATCCCCGAAGACACGCACGAATTCGCCATCAACGCGTCGAACAGCCGTTTCTGGGAGGCGCCGGTGAAACGCTATGTCGATGAATGCCTGGCCGGCAAGACCGGTCCGCGCGGCAAAGACTTCAACATGCGCTGGATCGCCAGCATGGTGGCCGAGGCGCACCGCATCCTCATGCGCGGTGGCGTTTTCATGTACCCGCGTGACACCAAAGACCCCGGCAAACCAGGCCGTCTGCGCCTGCTCTACGAAGCCAACCCGGTGGGCATGCTGATCGAGCAGGCTGGAGGCCGCGCCAGCACCGGGCGCGAACCCATGCTGGGCGTGCAGCCCACCGAGCTGCACCAGCGCATCGGCCTGGTGTTCGGCTCCAAGAACGAGGTCGAGCGCATCGAGCGTTACCACGCCGAGCCGCAGACCTTCAAGGGCGACAGCAACCCACTGTTTGCCGAGCGCAGCCTGTTCCGCGACTGAACAACAACAACCGAGGAGCTCCTGTGTCGGAACGTCACCCCATCATCGCCATCACCGGTTCCAGCGGCGCCGGCACCTCCACCGTCACGCGCACTTTTCAGAACATCTTTCGCCGCGAGGGGGTGAGCGCGGCCATCATCGAAGGCGACAGCTACCACCGCTTCGACCGCAAGGAGATGAAGCTCAAGGCGGCCGAGGCCGAGGCCGCGGGCAACCAGCACTTCAGCCATTTCGGCGTCGAGAACAACCTGTTCGACGAGATCGAAAACCTGTTCAAGACCTACAGCAAGACCGGTACCGGCAAGTGCCGCAAGTACCTGCACAACGCCGAGGAGGCCGCGCCCTACCAGCAGGAGCCGGGCACCTTCACCGCCTGGGAGCCGCTGCCCGAGAACACCGACATGCTGTTCTATGAAGGCCTGCACGGCGCGGTGGTCACGCCCGAGGTGGACGTGGCGCAATACCCCGACCTGCTGGTGGGCGTGGTGCCGGTGATCAACCTCGAATGGATCCAGAAACTCTGGCGCGACAAGAACATGCGCGGCTACAGCGCCGACGCGGTGACCGACACGATATTGCGGCGCATGCCCGACTACGTGAACTACATCTGCCCGCAGTTCCAGCACACGCATGTGAACTTCCAGCGCGTGCCGATTGTGGACACCAGCAACCCCTTCATTTCGCGCGACGTGCCCACCGCCGACGAGAGCATGGTGGTGATCCGTTTCGCCAAGCCCAAGGGCATCGATTTCCAGTACCTGCTCAACATGATCAACGGCTCCATGATGAGCCGCGCCAACACCATCGTGGTGCCCGGCGGCAAGATGGAGCTGGCCATGCAATTGATCTTCACACCCTTCATCTGGCGCATGGTCGAGCGCAAGAAGCGAGCCATGGGCCTGGTCTGAACGCGAAGGGAACACACCCATGAAGAACCCATCGCCCGAACTTGCCCGCCAGATGGCCAACGCGATCCGCATGCTCGCGGTGGACGCGGTGGAGCAGGCCAGAAGCGGCCACCCCGGCGCGCCCATGGGCATGGCCGACATCGCCGAGGTGCTGTGGAACCGCCACCTGCGCCACAACCCGGCCAACCCGCACTGGCCCGACCGCGACCGCTTCGTGCTCTCCAACGGCCACGGCTCGATGCTGATCTACGCGCTCTTGCACCTCACGGGTTACGACCTGCCGATGAGTGAGCTCAAGGCGTTCCGCCAGCTGCACAGCAAGACAGCCGGCCACCCCGAGGTGGGCGTGACCCCGGGCGTGGAAACTACCACCGGCCCGCTGGGCCAGGGCATTGCCAACGCGGTCGGCATGGCGCTGGCCGAGAAGCAGCTCGCCAGCGAATTCAACCGCCCCGGCCACACCGTGGTGGACCACTTCACCTACGCGTTTCTCGGCGACGGTTGTCTGATGGAAGGCATCAGCCACGAAGCGTGTTCGCTGGCGGGCACGCTGCGCCTTTCGAAGCTGGTGGCCTTCTACGACGACAACGGCATCTCCATCGACGGCCATGTGGACGGCTGGTTCACCGACGACACGCCGCAGCGCTTCGAGTCCTATGGCTGGTACGTGATTCCAAAGGTGGACGGCCACGATCCGACCGCGGTGGAGCTCGCGCTCATTGCCGCGAAAGCGCAGGCGCGCCGCGCCGACGGCAGGCCCACGCTCATCTGCTGCCAGACCGTGATCGGCCAGGGCTCACCCAACAAGGCCGGCACCCACGACGTGCACGGCGCCGCGCTGGGCGCGGCCGAGGTGCAGGCCACGCGCGACGCACTGGGCTGGACCGCGCCGCCCTTCGAGGTGCCGACCGACGTGGCACTGGCCTGGCACGCGGTGGACCGGGGGCAGGCCCTGGAGGCCGAGTGGCGCCTGCGCTTTCATGCCTACCGCGCCGAGCACCCCAAGGAGGCGGCAGAGTTCGAACGCCGCATGGCCGGTGAACTGCACCCCGGCTTTGCCCCCGCGCTGGCCGGCGTGTTTGAAGCCGTGGCCGCCAAGGCCGATGCGGTGGCCACCCGCAAGGCCAGCCAGAACGCGCTGGATGCGCTCAACACCCAGGTGCCCGAGTTCTTCGGCGGCAGCGCCGACCTCACCGGCTCCAACCTCACCAACTTCAAGGGCTGCGTGAAGGCCGGGCGCGACCAGTGGGGCAACCACCTGAGCTACGGCGTGCGCGAATTCGGCATGGCTGCCGTCATGAACGGCATGGCCTTGCACGGCGGCCACATCCCGTACGGCGGCACCTTTCTCACCTTCAGCGACTACAGCCGCAATGCCATACGCATGGCCGCGCTCATGAAGCTGCGCGTGATCCACGTGTTCACGCACGACAGCATCGGTCTGGGCGAAGACGGACCCACGCACCAGTCGGTGGAACACGTGCCCAGCCTGCGCATCATTCCGCAGCTCGATGTGTGGCGACCGGCCGATGGCCTGGAGACCGCCGTGGCCTGGGCCTGCGCCATCGAGCGGCGCGACGGCCCCACGGCGCTGTGTCTTTCCCGCCAGAACCTGCCGCGCCTGACCGACGTGTCGATGGTGGAAAAGATCCGGCAGGGAGGTTACGTGCTGGCCGAAGGCAGCCACCCACGCGCCGTGATCGTGGCCACCGGCTCCGAGACCTCGCTGGCCATGGAGGCGCACCACGCGCTGGGGGCCGATGGCATCAGCACCCGCGTGGTGTCCATGCCCTGCACCAACGTGTTTGACCGCCAGCCCCGCGAATACCAGGACAGCGTGTTGCCGCTGGACTTGCCGACGGTGGCGGTGGAAGCCGCGCACCCCGACTTCTGGCGCAAGTACGTGGGCCGCAGAGGCGCGGTGGTGGGCATCGCCAGCTTCGGCGAGTCGGCGCCGGCCAAGGCGCTGTATGAGCACTTCGGTATCACGACCGAGCGGGTGTGTGACGAGGTGAGGGGGTTGCTCACATGACGCGCGCCTTCGACCTCATCCTCTTTGATCTCGACGGCACGCTGATCGAAACCGCGCCCGAGATCGCCGACGCGGTGAACGACACGCTGGCCCAGTTCGGCCTGCCCGCGGTGACACAAACGCAGGTCAACGACTGGATCGGCCATGGCACGCGCGAGCTGCTCATCTCGGCCCTGGCCGACCGCCGCCGCACCACCACCGAGACGGTGCGCCACGGCGCCGATTTCCCCACCATCGAAGCTGCGTTCGGCGGCCACTACCAGCAGCGCTGCGGCACGCGAAGCCATCTCTACCCGCATGTGCGCGAAACCCTGAAGGCGCTCAAGGACGCGGGCGTGAAGCTCGCCGTGGTCACCAACAAGGAAGGCCGCTACACCCAGACCGTGCTCGACGCGCACCAGCTCGCGCCGATGTTTGACCGTGTGATCAGCGGCGACACCCTGATGGTGAAGAAGCCGAACCCGGCCGCTGTGCACGATTGCCTGCAGCGATTCAATGTGAAGGCCGAGCGCGCGCTCTTCGTGGGCGATTCGTCGATCGACGTGGCCACCGCCCGCAACGCCGGCGTGGCCGTGTGGGCGCTGCCCTATGGCTACAACATGGGCGAGCCCATCGAGGCCTGCAAGCCCGACCGCGTGATCGCGGATTTTTCTGCGCTGCTCAACTGACACCACCGCGTTTTCAAGGAACCCCATGGCCCTCATTGCCCTGCGCCAGCTGCTCGACCACGCTGCCGAACACCACTACGGTGTGCCCGCGTTCAACGTGAACAACCTGGAGCAGATCCAGGCCATCATGCAGGCAGCCGATGCGAGCAACGCGCCGGTGATCCTGCAAGCCAGCGCCGGAGCGCGCAAGTACGCGGGCGAGCCGTTTCTGCGCAAGATGGTCGAGGCCGCGATCGAGATGTACCCGCACATCCCCATCGTCATGCACCAGGACCACGGCGCCACACCGGCCGTGTGCCAGCAGTCCATCCGCAGCGGCTTCAGCAGCGTGATGATGGACGGCTCGCTGATGGAAGACGCCAAGACACCCGCGAGTTACGAGTACAACGTGGCCGTGACGCGCGAGGTGGTGAAGTTCTCGCACGCGGTGGGTGTGTCGGTGGAAGGTGAACTCGGTTGCCTGGGTTCGCTGGAAACCGGCGAGGCCGGCGAAGAAGACGGTGTGGGCGCCGAGGGGCAGCTCACCCACGAACAAATGTTGACCGACCCGCAGCAGGCCAAAGACTTCGTGGCACAAACCGGCGTGGACGCGCTCGCCATCGCCATCGGCACCAGCCACGGCGCCTACAAGTTCACCCGCCCACCCACCGGCGACATCCTGGCCATGGACCGCATCACCGCCATCCACCGGGCCATCCCCAACACCCACCTGGTCATGCACGGATCGAGCAGCGTGCCGCAAGAGTGGCTGGCCATCATTCGCGAGCACGGCGGCGACATCAAGGAGACCTACGGCGTGCCGGTGGAAGAAATCGTGCGCGGCATCCAGAGCGGCGTGCGCAAGGTCAACATCGACACCGACATCCGCCTGGCCATGACCGGTGCCATGCGCCGCACCATGGCCAGGAACCCGGGCGAGTTCGATCCGCGCAAGTTCTTCAAGGACGCGACCACCGCCGCCAAAGAAATCTGCCAGGCGCGCTTTCAGTCGTTTGGCTGCGCCGGCATGGCCGGGAAGATTGTGCCGATGCCGTTGGAGAAGATGGTTGCGCGGTATGCGTGATGCCGGCGCTCGCAGCCCGGAGTGCGGTGTTCGTGGTCAACACCGCGGGGGTCGCCAGCCCGGTGAAGCGGCGCGCTGTGTCATGCCGGCACAGAACCAGCCGGGGCCGGTGGCTGACAAAGGACCCACAGCCGCACAGCCACCTGGATTTCCAGCGCGCGCAGGGCGTTGCCCCAATGCCCGATCAGTCCCTCCACCGTGCTCAAGCGCTGGCGCATGGTGTTGACGTGGATGCCCAGCCGGTCCGCGGCCGCTTTGGCGTTCTGGTTGCACTCGAAGTAGCACAGCAGGGTGGACACGAGTTCCGAACCCCGTTTGCGGTCGTGCGCGAGCAACGAGCCGATGTGGGTGTCCAGAAACGCGCGCAGGCTGGTCTGGTCGTGGGTTTCGAACAGTGTGGAGTACAGCGTCAGCTCGTTGTGTCCCACCACCTGGCCCCGCGCACCCAGGCGCGTCAGCACCGGCAAGGCGCGGCGCAGCGATGCGTTCAGCGAGGGCAGCTCGGACGCTTGTGCAATCGGTCTGGAGAGCACGCCCAGGAAGTGGTGGCCGAAATGTTGTCGGGCCATCGCTTCCACGCTGCTGCGGATTTCGTCGGCGCGCGAGGTGGCGCACAGCACGGTGAGCACGCCGTCGACCTCGTCGAACAGTGCGCGGGGCAGTTCCTGCGTGGCGCGCAGTCGTCTGGCAAGGTAGGCGGCGTCTGAAGCCTGCGTCTGCAGCAACATGAGCGTGATGGGCCGATGCAGCTCCACGCCGAAGCGTTCGGCCCGTTCGCTCAGCCGGCCCAGGTCTTCCTGGCGCGGCGACAGCAGATCGCGCAGCAGGCTCGATTGATCGCGGCTTTGCGAGGCTTCGGCCCGCTCGCGCGAAAGCAGCACGATGCCGATGATGCTGGCGCTGCGCTCGAAGGTCCGGATGGCCGCGCTGTCCAGCGCTTCGCGGCGAAACAGCAGCATGGAGCCCAGCACGTCGTTACCACCGATCACCGCGTTCAGGCGGCATGTCTCGCCCATGGCTTCATGGGCCACCACCGAGCGGCCGCTGCGGCGGCTCTCGCCCAACGCCTTCAGTAGCGCTTCGCTGTGCTCGCTGTGGGGGTGGTACGCGTCGGCACCGGCGCCATCGTGTTCGGCACACAGCCCGCGACCGATCACCTCGCCGGCTTCGTCGAGCACCAGCACATGGCCCCGCATGATCTGCGCCACCGTCTGGCAGATGGTGGCCAGCGGCGCGCCACGGGCCAGCAGCGTGGTCAATTGGTCGTGCGCCTCGGCGGCCGATTGCACCTCCATCGTGCTGCGCTCCAGTTTGGCGCGCACCGCCTCGGCGCTGCGCAGCGCCGCGCGGGCATCTTCAAACGCCATGGCGTTCTTGATCGCCACCGCTGCGTGCGTGGCCAGGGTGCTCAGGATGGAGATGTGGTGCGCCGTGTGGGTGCGGTGGTAGCGGTCGGCCACAAAGAGCAGACCGATCACCTCGTCCTCCCACAGCAGGGGGACGCCGGCCAGGGAGGCGATGCCTTCGTCGCGAAAGGTGGCGTCGAACTGCGGGGCATGGGCGAACCGGGTGTCGTTCAAGTAGTCCGAGGTGGTGAAGGGCAAACGGGTCTTCAACACCACGCTGACCATGCCCACGTCCCCGGTCGCCATCATCTTTCCGGTGCTGCGCGCCAGAGCGCCGTCGGTGGTGATCACATGGAAGGCGTCCAGGTTGGCGTCGTAGGCCGAGAGCCAGGCCACCTGCGAGCCCAGCAGACGCCGCGCGCGCGACACCACGGCGCTCAGCAACTCGGGCAGATCCAACCGGCTGGAGAGGTCGCGCGCCGATTCGATCACCGCCAGCATGCCGCTCTCGCGCTGCTGTTGCATGTCCAGCCGGTGGTGCACCGCCATGGCCATGCGCACCAGTTCGACCAGATGGGCCTTGTTCCGGGTGTTGGAAGGCATCGCCTGAACCTGAGCCAGCCGGGCCGCCAGTTGCTCCGCAGTGGCACCGGCGTGCAGCAGGCCCAGGAGTGTTTCACCGATCCGGTCGGTGGTCTCGACCGTGGGGTCATTGGGCATGCACAGATTCTCCGAGGAGGGCGTCAGACGCCCAAAAGCTGCGCAGGCTAGCAGATCGGGCGTCTTCGTTGAAGTGCTGGTGCTGGCCCGCATCTAAGGGTTTGTACTGAGTGCAGTTCGCACATTCAGATGGGCCTCCTGGTGTCTCGGCCCTACATAGACCCGGTGGACCTTGTCGGGAACAGTCTCGCTGTGCCCCAAGAGCGCCAACCCAGGCCGGAGCCACCTTGTACTGCCCCATCGATCTCACATGACCCTTCTGAATTCCCTCGTTCCCCCGCCAGGTCTGCGCGTTCTGGTGACCGCTGGCGCCAGCGGCATCGGCGCCGTGATTGCCCAAGCCTTCAGCGAGGCGGGGGCGCGTGTCCATGTGTGCGACATCGACCGCGGCGCCATCGATCGCCTGACGGGCACCGTGTCCGGCATCACCGCCAGCGTGGCCGACGCCTCGGTCGAGCGTGATGTGGACCTGGTGTTCGAGGACGTGGTGGCCAGCTTCGGCGGGCTGGATCTGCTGGTCAACAACGCCGGCATTGCCGGGCCCACCGGCCCGATTGAAGAGCTCGCGTTGAGCCAGTGGCAGCGCACGGTGGAGGTCAACCTCAACGGCCAGTATTTGTTTGCGCGCCGCGCTGTGCCGCTGCTCAAGCAGTCGCAAGCAAACCCGTCAATCATTGCCATGAGTTCGGTGGCCGGCCGCCTGGGCTACGCCTTCCGCACGCCGTATGCCGCGACCAAGTGGGCCGTGGTGGGCCTCATGAAATCCCTGGCCATCGAGCTCGGCCCGCAGGGCGTGCGGGTCAATGCGATCCTGCCCGGCGTTGTGGAAGGCGAGCGCATGGACGCCGTGATCGCCGCCCGAGCCGCCACCACGGGCCTCAGCGTGGACGCGATGCGCGAGGAATACCTGAAAAAGATCTCGCTGCGCCGCATGGTCACCGCCGACGACGTGGCCGCCACCGCGCTCTTCCTCAGCGCCCCTGCAGCGCGAAACATCACCGGCCAGGCGATCAGCGTGGACGGCAACCTCGAGTACCTGTGACGCACCCGCCAGCGGTACGCCTTTCCCCCGTGTCATTACTACAAGGAGACATCATGAAACTGTTCCACAAAGCCGGCATTGCCGCCGCTTGCTTCGTTGTCTGCAGCGCTGCCTCGGCCCAGACGGTCAAGATCGGCGTGATCGAAACGCTCTCGGGTCCACAGGCCGCGTCGGGTCTGCTGTACCGCAACGCCGCGCGCTACGCCGTCGATCGCATCAACGCCCAGGGCGGCTGGAACGGCCAGCCGGTGCAACTGCTGGAGTACGACAACCAGGGTGGCCCCACGGGCGCGGCCGACAAGCTCAAGGCCGCCATTGCCGATGGCGTGCACATGGTCGTGCAGGGGGCATCGTCGGCCGTGGGCGGGCAGATCACCGAAGACGCGCGCAAGCACAACCTTCGCAACCCGGGCAAGGAGGTGGTCTACCTGAATGTGGGCGCCGAGGCGCTGGAACTCACCGGCGAAAAGTGCCACTTCCACCACTTCCGCTTCAGCGGCAACGCACAACTGCGCACCAAGGCGCTGGTGCTGGCCATGAAGGAAACCGGCACCCTGGGCCAGCGCGTGTACGCGATCAACCAGAACTACTCCTGGGGTCAGGACATGGAGAAGGCCATCGTCGACAACGCCGCACTCGGTGGTTACCAGGTGGTCGAGAAGACCCTGCACGACACCAACAAGATCCAGGACTTCGCGCCCTACGTGGCCAAGATCGGCGCGGCCAAGGCCGACACCGTCATGACCGGCAACTGGTCCAACGACTTGCTGCTGTTGATGAAGGCCACGCGCGACGCAGGCCTCAAGGCGCGCTTCGGCACCACGTTCCTGGACCAGCCCGGCAACATCGCCAACGCGGGCGAACTGGCCATCGGCCACTACATTGCCCACGCCTTCAATGCCGAAGCCGGCGGCGCCGCGGGCGAGCAGTTTGCAGCCGATTTCCGCGCCAAGACCGGCTCCTTGCCGGTGGCCACCGACGCCCAGACCATCTTCGGTCTGGCCATGGTGGGTGAGGCGCTCAAGAAGGTGCCAGCCGCGGGCGGCCAGTTCAACGTGAACGCCTTTGCGCGTGCGCTGGAGAACACAAAAATCACCACGCCCATGGGCGAGATGAGCATGCGTGCGGACGACCACCAGGTCTTGTTGCCGATGGTGGTCTCGACGGTGGCCAAAGACGCCAAGTACAAGGCCGACAACACCGACATGGGATTCAAGCCGGTGAAGCGTTTCACGGCCGCCGAAGCGGCCACGCCGGCTCAGGCCAGCTGCAAGATGCAGCGTCCGTCCTGAGCGGTGGCCGCTGACCGGGCGCCCTGGCAGCGCCTGGTTTCCTTTCCTTCGTCAAAGACCCCGGCCCGCGCGCGAGCGCGGCGCCCGGGCCTCCTGTTTCCTGCGGAGCCCACCCCATGGACACCCTCCTCGTATCGTTGCTGAACGGGACCATCTACGGCCTGCTGCTGTTCATGGTCTCCGCCGGTCTGACCCTCATCTTCGGGATGATGGGCGTGCTCAATTTTGCGCACGCCTCGTTCTACATGCTGGGCGCGTACTTTGCGTACGCGCTGAACGACGTGCTCGGCTTTGGCCTGGCGGTGGTGGCCGCCACGGTGCTCGTGGGCTTCGTCGGTGTGATCGTGGAGCGCTTCTTCCTGCGCCGCGTACACCACCACGGCCACGCCCACGAACTGCTGCTGACCTTTGGCTTGTCCTTCATCATTGCCGAGCTGATCAAGCTCTTCTTTGGCAACTACCCGGTCAACTACCGCCTGCCCGAGTTCCTGGACTTCTCCGCCTTCACCATCGGCGTGGCGAACTACCCGGCCTATCGGGTGTTCATGGGGGGCGTGGCGGTGGTGATGTTCGTGTTGATCTACCTGCTGCTCACTCGCACCCGCGTGGGTATCGTGGTGCGCTCGGCCATCTACCGCCCGCGCATGGCCGAAGCCCTGGGGCACAACGTGCCGCTGGTCTTCATGAGCGTCTTTGGCGTGGGCGCGGCCCTGGCCGGGCTGGCCGGCGCCGTGGCCGGTGCCTTCTACACCACCAACCCCAACATGGCGCTGGAGCTGGGGGTGATGGTCTTCGTGGTGGTGGTCGTCGGCGGCCTGGGCTCGCTTGAAGGCGCCATGCTGGCCTCGCTGCTCATCGGCGTGATCACTTCGCTGGCGGTGTCGATCGATGGCAGCCTGGCCGATCTGCTGGCGGTGGTGGGTGCGCGGGACTGGGCCGAGGGCATCGGCGGCCTGCTCACGCTCAAGCTCTCCAGCCTGGCGGCCACGCTGCCGTTTGCACTGATGCTGCTGGTGCTGCTGGTGCGCCCTTCGGGCCTCATGGGCGAGAAGTCATGAACACACGCACCCTCATCGCCACCAGCCTCGTCCTGGGGCTGGCCATCCTGCTGGGCTTGCCCTGGCTGCTGTCCATGGGACTGCTCAACGCGGCCATCCAGATGTTGATCGCCGCGCTCTTCGCCTCGGCTTTCAACGTGGTGTGCGGCCAGGCCGGCATGCTCTCCTTCGGCCACGCCGCCTACTTCGGCATCGGCGCCTTCGCCACCGTGCACGCCATGAACGCGCTGGGCGGCACCGGGCTGCTGCCCACGCCGCTGCTGCCGCTGGCCGGCGCCCTGGGCGGTCTGCTGCTGGGCCTGGTGGCCGGCTGGTTCTCCACCCAGCGCACCGGCACCTACTTCGCCATGATCACCCTGGCCATCGCCGAGCTGCTGCACTCGCTGGCCCCCCACCTGAAGAGCGTCTTTGGTGGCGAGGCCGGCGTCTCCAGCATGCGCATGCCCTCGGTGGGGCTCACCTTCGGCTCCACCACCGAGGTGTACTACCTCGTCCTGGTGTGGGTGCTGGTCTCGCTGCTGCTGCTGTACCTGTTCACCCGCACCCCGGTGGGGCGCCTGGCGCTGGGTCTGCGCGAGAACCGCCACCGCCTGGCCTTCCTGGGCTACGACACGCACAAGCTCAGCGTGCTGGTGTTCTCGGTCTCCGCGATGTTCTCAGGCATCGCCGGCGGGCTGCAGGTCATCAACAACGAGGCGGCCAACTACGTGCTGTTCGAGAGCACGCTCTCGGCTGCGGCGGTGATCAACGCCTACATCGGCGGCGTGGGCACCTTCCTGGGCCCGGCGCTGGGTGCGGCACTCATGACCTTCTTTGGTTACGCGGTCTCCGACCTCACGCAGTCCTGGCTGCTGTACCAGGGCATCCTGTTCGTGGTGGTCATGATGTTCATGCCCCAGGGCCTGGCCGGCCTGTTCAGCGGCTCGGCGCAGCTGTGGCGCCGCGTGGGTTTCTGGCGCCTGCTGCCGGTGGTGCTGGGCTTTGCAGCAGCCACCACGCTGCTGGGCAGCGGAGTCGCCTTCACGGTGGAGATGCTGCGCCGCCTGTTCTCGCGCGACTACCGCGCCCTGCTGCCAGCCGACTCCGATGCGCCCTGGCCATCCATCGCGCTGTATGGCGTGGACTGGGTGCCCGCTGCGATCACGACCTGGGCCGTCCCGCTGGCTTTGCTGGCCATGGGCGGTGCGTGCGTGCTGTTCACGCGCCGCCGCCTGCTGAGCATTCGCAACGCGAGCCCGGCAGGACCTGGCGCCGTCCCCACGTCCACCGCCACCGTTCAGGAGTCCGCATGAGCGAAGCCATTCTGTCCCTGCAGGGGTTGAAGAAATCCTTTGGCCCCACCGAGATCATCCGCGGCGTCGATCTGGAGCTGCGCGCTCAGGAGCGCCACGCCCTCATCGGCCCCAACGGCGCGGGCAAGTCCACGCTGTTCCACCTGATCTCGGGCAACCTCAAGCCCAGCGCGGGCGAGATCGTCTTCAACGGCCAGCGCATCCAGGGCCAGTCGCCCCAGGACATCAACCGCCTGGGTCTGGCGCGCTCGTTCCAGATCACCAACATCTTCCCCAAGCTCTCGGTGTTCGAGAACCTGCGCCTGGCGGTCATGCGCTCGCACGGCCTGCAGTACAGCTTCTGGCGCTTCATCGACGGCAACCGCGCGGTGCGCGAGCAGACCGAGCGCCTGCTCGAGCAGGTACGACTGCAGGCCAAGGCGCAGATGCTGGCGGCCGAGCTGTCGTACTCCGAGCAGCGCTCGCTGGAGATCGCCATGACGCTGGCCTCGGACCCCAAGGTCATCTTGCTGGACGAGCCGATGGCGGGCATGTCCAACGAAGAAACCGCCTACACCTCCGAGCTGATTTGCGAGGTCACGCGCGGACGCGCCCTGCTCATCGTCGAACACGACATGCAGGTGGTCTTCTCCATCAGCGACCGCATCAGCGTGCTGGTCTATGGCCAGGTGATCGCCACCGGCACGCCCGACGAGATCCGCGACAACGCCGCTGTGAAAGAGGCCTATCTGGGCGAAGAGGTGCATGCATGAGTGAAGACAACACCCTGCTGAGCGTGGACCAGTTGCACGCGCACTACGGCAAGAGCCACATCCTGCACGGCGTGTCGCTGCAGGTGCAGCGCAACGAGGTGCTCAGCCTGCTCGGGCGCAACGGCTCGGGCCGCTCCACCACCCTCAAAGCCATCATGGGCCTGGTGCCGCCCACCGGCGGCAGCGTCCAGCTGCAGGGGCGTGAGCTCTCGGGCCAGCGGCCGTTTCACATCTGCCGCGCCGGCGTGGGCTATGTGCCCGAGGAGCGTGAGGTGTTTGCCAACCTCACCGTCGACGAGAACCTGCGCATGGGCGAGCAGCCCACGGTGGGTGGCTCGGTACAGTGGAATGTCGAGCAGATGTTCGACTACTTCCCGCGCTTGAAGGAGCGGCGCAACACCCTGGCCGGCAGCCTCTCCGGGGGCGAGCAGCAAATGCTCACCATCTGCCGATCGCTGCTGGGCAACCCGCTGGTGCTGCTGATCGACGAGCCCACCGAGGGCCTGGCGCCCAAGATCGTCGCGGCCGTGGGCGAGTGCATCCAGGACATGCACCGCCGCGGCGTCTCGGTGGTGCTGGTGGAGCAAAAGCTGGCCATCGCGCTCAAGGTCTCCACCCGCGTCTGCGTGATGGGCCACGGGCGCATCGTCTTCGAGGGCACGCCCCAGGCCCTCAAGGCCGACCAGCAGCTGCTGGCCGACTGGCTGGCGGTCTGAATCCCCAACACATCCCTTCCTGCCACCAGACTGCCTCTCCATGGACAACCAGCACAAAGTCATCATCTCCTGCGCGGTCACCGGCTCGGTGCACACGCCCAGCATGTCGCCCCATCTGCCGCTCACGCCCGATCAAATTGCCGAGCAGGCGATCGCGGCCGCCGAAGCGGGGGCGGCCATCCTGCACCTGCACGCGCGCAACCCGGCCGACGGCAGCCCCAGCGCCGACCCCAAGGTGTTCGATCAGTTCGTGCCGCGCATCCGCGCTGCCACCGACGCGGTGATCAACATCACCACCGGCGGCAGCACCCGCATGACGCTGGCCGAGCGCCTGGCCTACCCGCTTCAGCTCCAGCCCGAGATGTGTTCGCTCAACATGGGCTCGATGAACTTTTCCATCCATCCCGCCGCGCGCAAGATCACCGAGTGGAAACACGCCTGGGAGAAGCCCTACATCGAGGGTATGGAAGACCTGATCTTCCGCAACACCTTCGCCGACATCAAACACATCCTCAAGGTGCTGGGCGAGGACTGCGGCACGCGCTTCGAGTTCGAGTGCTACGACGTGGGCCATCTCCACACCCTGGCCCACTTCGTGGACGAGGGCCTGATCAAGGGCCCGCTGTTCATCCAGTGCATCTTCGGCATCCTGGGTGGCCTGGGGCCGGACCCGGAGAACCTCTTCGCCATGCGCAGCACGGCCGACCGCCTCTTCGGTCGCCAGGGCTACCGCTTCTCGGTGCTGGGCGCCGGGCGCCACCAGATGCCGCTGCTGACCATGGGCGCGGTCATGGGCAGCCACGTGCGCGTGGGCTTGGAGGACAGCCTCTACCTGGGCAAGGGCCAGCTCGCCACCTCCTGCGCTGAACAAGTCCTCAAGATCCGCCGCATCCTCCACGAACTCTCCCTGGACGTCGCCTCTCCCTCCGAGGCCCGCGCCATGCTCGCCCTCAAGGGGTCGCAGAATGTTGCGGCCTGAAACCGTCCAACCCCCAACCCATTGAACAGAGAAACCATGAACAAGGTATTGCAGAACAAGGTGGCCATCGTGACGGGAGCCGGTGGTGGCCTGGGGCGCGCCCATGCGCTGGAACTGGCGCGACACGGCGCATGTGTGCTGGTGAACGACCTCGGCGGTGATCGCGAGGGCTCGGGTGCCCGCGCGGTGGTTGACGACATCGTCCGCAGCGGTGGCGAGGCACTGCTCAACGGCGGCGATGTGACGAACTTCGAGCAGATGCAGGCCATGGTGGCCCAGGCGGTGGAGGCCTGGGGCCGGGTCGACATCCTGGTCAACAACGCCGGCATCCTGCGCGACAAGTCGTTTGCCAAGATGTCGATGGACGACTTCCGCCTGGTGATGGATGTGCACGTCATGGGGTCGGTGCACTGCACCAAGGCGGTGTGGGAGCAGATGCGTGCGCAAGGGCGCGGCCGCATCGTCATGACGACCTCGTCTTCGGGCCTCTACGGCAGTTTTGGCCAGGCCAACTACGGTGCCGCCAAGATGGCGCTGGTCGGCCTCATGCAGACCTTGGCGCTTGAGGGCATGAAGCACGACATTCGCGTCAACTGCCTGGCCCCCAGCGCCGCCACCGGCATGACCGAAGGCATCCTGGACGAGGCGGCGCTGGCCGGTCTGGCGCCCGACAAGGTGAGCCCCGGCCTGATCGCCCTGGTGGCCGACGACGCCCCCACCCGCATGATCCTGCTGGCCGGTGCCGGCAGTTTCGAGTGCGCCCACATCACCATGACGCAAGGCATCCATGCGGACGAGGCCAGTGACGCGGCCAATGTGGTGCGTGACCAGCTCGGTCGGGTGCAGGATCGCACGGGCGAGACCGTGCCCTCATCCGGCTGGGAGCAATACAAGCACGAGTTGGCCAAGGCAGGCCTGGGCGAAGCGCGCCCTGTCTGAGCGCGATTCAGGCGGCGATGACCCTGGGCACCCACGCCAGGATCTGGTCCAGAGCCACCTGCGGTGTGTCGAGGTGGCCGCCTGAGACTTCGAGCAGTTGGGAGTTCGGGTTGGCGGGCAGTTTGTCGACGTAGTACTCGCGCACCCGCTTGAACATGGGATCGCCCTCGCCGATGGCGGTGAGCACGGGCAGGTTGGCGGGCAGCCTGGGCGCTGTCACGCCCATGTCGGCGTCGGATTCCGGATCGAAGTAGGAGAGAAAGTTTTTCGCACTGGTGATCACGGGCTGCTGGCGCCCCTGGTTGATGTCCATGAACCGGTTGCTCTCATCGCCTTTGCCGGCCGCCACCAGTGCGCGCGCGGTCTCGATGCTTTCGCGCACCGGTGCCAACTGTGGCGCGGTGAAGTAGCCGCGCGGCACGTGACCCGGTGCCAGCAGCACCAGCGCATGAACCGTCCCTCCGCGGGCGGCATGGCTCATGGCGGCCGGCACACCCATGCTGTGGCCCATGAGCACGATGCGTGTGGCGCCCTGGGCCTGCAGAGCTTTCACGTGCTGTGCGATTTCGGCCATCGCGCCGTCCCAGTGGCCTTGCAGATAGCGGTTGCGCGACCAAGGCATGTCGGGCAGGGCCACCAGCCAGCCTTGTTTCTCCATGGCCGACTTCACCGGCGCGTACTGCGGGCTGAGAGGTCCACCCGGGTTTTTGCCGTGCAACATCAGCACGCCGATGCGCTCTGCAGCGCCGGCTGGCCAACCGACCAGGGGCAGCAGACCCAAGGCCAGCGATCCGAACGTTCTTCGTTTCATGGGGTGCACTCCCAGGGGTTGATCGTCCACCGGTTCAACGAGAAAAGGCCCCGGTGAACGGGGCCTTGTTGCATGGCAGCGCCGCTGGTGTCAGGCCAGCGAATCGGCCCAGATGTTGCGCGCCCAGGCCTTCGCATAAGCCCCTTCCAGCTCGCTCGCTGCGCTCGACAAACCACCAGCGCCGGGCACCGCGACCATGGTCTTTTTCTCGGCGTCGTACTTGTGCACGCTGGCCACGTGCACCACGTCCTTGGCGGTCACGAAGCTGTAGCAGGTGTTGGCGTAGAGCGGGTTGGCCGGTGGTTCCTTGCCTTGCAGCAGAGAGACCACGGCGGCAGCACACGTCTTGCCGTGCTGGTTGGCCATGTGGCCCGACTTGGGCATGGCCGGCGCGATCTGGATCGCGTCGCCGAGCACGTGGATGTTTTTCTGCGCCTTCGATTCGAAGGTCAAAAAGTCCACCTCGCACCAGCGTGCGTTGGCCGTGGCCAGACCCGTCTTCACCGCGATGTTGCCCGCGCGCATGTCGGGCAGCACGTTGGCCACGCCGGCCTTGAAGTCGTCGTTGAACTCGAACTTCAGGGTGTTGGTGGCGGCGTCCACGTCCACCAGCTTGTGCTTGGGCCGGTACTCGATCATGCCGGCGTAGTGGTCGTTCCAGGCCTTGGTGAACAGGCCTTTCTTGGAGGTGATGTCGTCGTTGGCGTCAAAGATGACGACCTTGCTCTTGGGCTTGGCCACCTTGAAGTAGCTGGCCACCATGCAGGCGCGCTCGTAGGGGCCGGGCGGGCAGCGGTAGGGTGCCAGCGGGATGCTGATGGCGTAGGTGCCGCCGTCGGGCAGGGCCATGAGCTGCTGACGCAGCGCCGTGGTTTGTGGCCCGGCTTTCCAGGCGTGCAGCACCTTCTCGGCCGCGCCGGGTTTGATCATGCCGGGCAGGGTGGGCATGAAGTCGATGCCGGGGGAGAGGATGAGGCGGTCATACGCGAGCTCGCCGCCGCTGGCCAGCTTCACCGTGCGCTTCACCGGGTCGATGCTGTCCACCATGTCGCGCACCACCTTCACGCCGTGGCGTGCGGTGAGGTTGCTGTAAGGCGTGGTGATCTCGGCGATGGTCGAGTGACCGCCCACCACCAGGTTGGACAACGGGCAGGACACAAACGCAGCGTTGGGCTCCACCAGCGTCACGTCGATGCTGTTGTTGGAGAACATGCGCACGTATTTGGCGGCAGTGGCACCACCAAAACCACCGCCCACCACGACCACCTTGGCGCTGCT